>DATNNX010000190.1:0-36594 GCA_035601615.1 Xanthobacteraceae bacterium | reverse complement strand
CGCTTCACTCGATCACCTCGTCGGCAAGCGCGAGCAGCTTGTCGGGAAGGGAAAGGCCAAGGGTCTTAGCGGCATTGAGGTTGATCACGAACTCGAACCTGGTCGACTGCTCGACGGGCAGGTCGGCGGGCTTCGCGCCTTTGAGAATTTTTCCGGTGTAGATACCGGCCCGGCGATACGCGTCGCTGATACTCGTGCCATAGCTCATCAAGCCGCCCGCGGCGACGAATTCGCGCGCGAAGTAGATCGCGGGAACCGCGTGGCGCGCCGCCAATGCGACGAATTGCTCGCGTCGGCCGAGAAAAAACGGATCTGCGCCGAACGCGAGCATGCCAATGCGCTGCTCACGGAGGCTTGCGAAGGCAGTGTCGATCTCAGCGACCGTGACGGCATTCAGGATGTGGACCTGCACCCCCAGCGCGAGCGCCGTCTCCTGGGCGGTTCTCGTAACGGATGGCGCATTCGGATTATTGGGATTGACGAACATACCGCCGACAATCACGTGGGGGATGAGCTCGTGCATCAAGCCGAGCGCTTTCTCGCCCAAGCCGCCCGCGAGAAAGTTTATACCGGTCACATTGCCGCCGGGCCGGTTGAGGCTCGCGACCAAGCCGAATTGAACCGGGTCGACGCCGTGGGCAAAGACGATCGGTATCGCCGCCGTCACCCCCTTCGCGGCAATGGCCGGAGCGGCAGAACCGGCGGCAAAGATCACAGCCACTTGGCGACGAACCAGATCGGTGGCGAGCGCGGACAGCCGATCGTATTGGCCGTCGGCCCAGCGGTATTCAACCGCGACATTTTCGCCTTCGACATAGCCCGTCTCTTTCAGGCCGCGCTGGAATGCGCTCACGAACGGACCCCACTCGGCGGCGGACGGGCTGCCGAGGAATCCGATCACCGGCATCGCGGCCTGCTGTGCGCGCCCCCCGCGCGGCCACGCCGCCGCGCCTGCCAAAGCCAACACGAACTCGCGCCGCCTCACTTGAAGCGCCATCTCTATCTCCATGCCGGAGGCAAAAAGTCTACCGCCTAAATTCGTCGGCGTCCTTGGGCTGGTCCTGAAATTTCCTGAATCAGAATTCCGGGCCGTTCAACTTGCGGCTCGGCATGTTTACCGCAGCAAATGCCGCGCATGAAAGTGGCGCGGGGCGTGGGCTATGCGATACGGCAGAGGTATAGTGCCCGCGGGATTTTGCGCGGTTCCCACGCGGGCGAGCTGTTCACAGAGCAATGAAACGCTTTCGCCGACGAGTTCTGCATCTAGCCGCGGGCACCGCCGCCCTCGCTAGCGTTTACCTTTCCCTTGCAGGGCATGGGGCGTCCGCGCAGACACAGCGAACGATCAAGCTTGTCGTTCCCTCCGCACCGGGCGGTGCCACCGACATTCTGGCGCGGCTTCTCGGCGAACAGATCGGACGAACGCAAGGCGCAACCGTCGTGATCGACAATCGGCCAGGGGCGGGCGAGGTGATCGGCACGGAAACTGCAGCGCGCGCCGCGCCCGACGGCACCACGCTCCTGTTCGCCGCCAATCCGTTCCTCATCAATCCGCACCTGCGCAAGGTGAATTACGACCCGCTGACGAGCTTCGCGCCGATTTGTCAGCTTGCGACGGCGCCGACCCTCATCGTCGTGAGCGCTGCATCGCCGTACCACACGCTTGCCGACGTGCTCGCGGCGGCGGGCGCCAAACCGGGTGCATTGACAATGGCGAGCATCGGGCCGGGCAGCCCGTTTCACCTCGGGTTCGAAAAGCTCAAGCGCATGTCGAAGGTCGACATGACCTTCATCCCGTATCCAGGCAATGGACCGTCGGTCAACGCGCTGTTGGGCGAGCACGTGACCATGATGTTCGGCACCTATGCGAACGTGGCCGAGCACCTGAAAACCGGCAGACTGCGCGCAGTCGCCGCGACCACGCGCAAGCGCATCGAAGAGCTGCCTGACTTGCCCACGGTCACCGAATCCGGCTTCCCGGACTACGAGGTGCCGGCCTGGTTCGCAGCATTTGCGCCGGCGCAGACCCCACGACCGATGGTGGCAGAACTCGCAGGCTGGCTGACCGCGGCAATGCAAACGCCCGAGGTCAAGCAGAAGCTTCTCATCCAGGGACTCTATCCGACCGGCGTCTGCGGCGCGGAATTTGCGGGCTCGCTTCGCGCTGAATTCGACGATCTCGGCCGCATTATTCGCGAGAGCAATATCAAGGCGGAGTGAGCGAGCAGCTCCTGCGAATGCCAGATTGTATCGCGGCGTTACCGGAATAATCCCGGCCCTTTGGTGTCTAGCCAATGCACGTGCGCGACGCCCTCACGAAGGAGGCGAATATGTCGATCGGCGCAAAATTCGCGCTTACCGCGGCGATCGCTCTGAGCATGGTCGCTACGGCAGCGGCCGCGCCCAGGCAGCAGAAGAATGCCGCCTATCGGGCCAGCCCACGCACTCTGCCCAGTGCTCAGCGCGCGGTTCCGTTTGCCAACCCGTACAGTCCCGAAGCCACCGGCGGTGGCAGCATTGGCTACAATAACAGTGTGCTCATCGCGCGGTAATCGAGCAGCGCCACCAAGCCGGATTTCGCTACGCTCAATCCGGCTGCTGCGCGATATCATTCGATGACCGCGTCCGCGCGCGCGAGCAATGTCGGCGGGATTTGCAGGCCAGTGTCAGCGTCCGAACCGCTCGGCGCCGTAGGGCGCCGGATCGCAGAACGGCGTTGCTCCCGTCATCATCTCAGCCAAGAGGCGGCCGGTCGCGGGACCGAGCGTCAATCCCCAATGGGCGTGGCCGTAGGCGAGCCATAGGCCGCGTTGCCCAGGCGCTGGCCCGATCACGGGCCGGGAATCCGCAAAACACGGTCGGCTGCCCATCCACGGCGATGCCTCGACCGGCGCGCCGAGCGGGAAAAGCCCGCGCGCCGCCGGCAACAAGCGGTCGAACTGCACCGGCGTCGGCGGTGCATCACGCGCGGCAAACTCTGCGCCCGTCGTGAGGCGGATGCCCTGCTCCATCGGCGCGAGGCAATAGCCGTTCTCGATATCGACGACAGGCCGCGCCAGGGCGGCGTTGCCGGCGCCGCGGTAGTGCCGGTGATATCCGCGCTTGATGCCGAGCGGCAGCGCGATCCCGAGCGGCTCCAGGAGATCGGGGGCAAAAGGTCCGAGCGCCACCACCGCGTGCTCGGCGTCGATGGGCCCCTCGGCTGTGTCGAGGCGCCAGTGGGCGTCGGCGCGGCGCAGCGAACGCGCGTTCCCGCGCATCACCACTCCGCCGAGGGCGGTAAAGCGCGCGGCGTAGGCCTGCGTCACAGCCAGCGGATTGGTGATGCTCACGGCGCGTGGCCAGTACACGGCATGACGAAAGACCGGCGCAAGGCTCGGCTCGAGCTCGCGCGCCCCGTCCACGTCGAGCGCGCGGTGGGGAATGTCGAACTCCTGCGCGAGCGCAAGTTCGCGCTGGAGCGCCTCGAACGCACGCTCGCTACGGTAAAGCTTGAGCCAGCCTTCCTTGCGCAAATAACGGGTGGCGCCGGCCTCGGCCAGCAGCGCCTCATGCTCGGGGAGCGCATGCGCGAACAACGGCCGCATCAGCCGCGCGGTCTCAATCAGGCGCTCGGGGCGCGAAGCGGCACGAAACGCGATGAGCCAAGGCGCAAGCTGCGGCAGAAAGCTCAAGTGATAGTTGGCTTCCGGCGCGCGCTTGAGCGCCACGCGCAAGAGCGCGATCGGGTCGGACGGAAAGGCGGGCGGAAAGATGGTGTTGCCTTCGATCACCCCGGCATTGCCGTAGGAGGTCTCTTCGCCGACCGCACGGCGATCGACGAGCGCAACCGAAAGGCGGCGTTTGGCGAGGTGCAGCGCGACCGAGGTGCCAACAATGCCGGCACCGAGCACGATAGCGTCGAGGCGCGCCATGCGGTCTACCTCCCAAACATTCGCCGCCCGCGCGGGAAGCGGGCGGCTTCGCCGATCTTGTGTCTCACCGATCATATGGGAATGCGACCGCCAGCGGCAGCCCCGCACGCACGCGTTGCCGCTGCCCGCCCGCCGTGTTAGGCGAGCGGCGCGTTCCGGAGGGAAGATGCGCCGTCCGCTCATCATGGCCCCGTCGATTTTGGCTGCCGACTTCGCCATGCTTGGTGAGGAGGTGCGCGCGGTCGACGCAGCCGGCGCCGATTGGATCCATGTGGACGTCATGGATGGGCACTTCGTCCCCAACATCTCGATCGGTCCCGGCATGGTGAAGGCGCTGCGCCCGCACACCAAAAAGGTGCTCGACGTGCATCTGATGATCGCGCCCTGCGATCCCTATCTCGAGGCGTTCGCGAAAGCCGGCTCCGATATCATCACCGTCCATGTCGAGGCAGGGCCGCACGTGCATCGTTCGCTGCAGGCGATACGCGCACTCGGCAAGAAGGCGGGGGTGACGATCAATCCCGGCACAAGCGAGAGCGCGATCGAGCCACTGATCGATCTCGTGGATCTCATCTTGGTGATGTCGGTCAATCCCGGCTTCGGCGGGCAGGTCTTCATTCCATCCGCAGTGGAAAAAATTTCGCGATTGCGCGCACTCGCCGGCGCGCGCGCAATCGACATCGAGGTCGACGGCGGCATCACAGCGGAAACCGCACCGCTCGTAGCACGCGCCGGCGCCAATGTGCTGGTCGCCGGCTCGGCCGTGTTCAAGGGCAGCAAACCGGACAATTATCGCATGAACATCGCGGCGATCCGCAATGCCGCGGCGCTCGCGCGTGGGGAGGCGGCGTAATGGGCGTTCTCGTCGACGGGACCTGGCGCGACGGCGAGCTTCCCCAGGAAACCAGCGCGGGCGGCGAATTCCGCCGCGCGGATAGCCAATTCCGCGACCGCATCGCGGCGGACGGCTCGTCGGGCTTCAAGGCCGAGGCCGGACGCTATCATCTTTATGTCGCGCATGGCTGCCCGTGGGCGCATCGCACGCTGATCTACCGCTCGCTCAAGAAGCTCAAAAACGCGATCACCGTCGCCTATGCAATCCCAGGCTTGAAGCAGAAAGGCTGGACGTTCGAAGACGATCCGGCCTTCCCCGACTGCACGCCGGACACCGTCAACGGTTTCCACTATTTGCACGAGGCCTATACGGCGACCGACCCGCGGTACACTGGCAAGGTCACGGTGCCGACGCTCTGGGACAAGAAGACGCGGCGTATTGTCAACAACGAGTCCTCCGAAATCATTCGTATGCTCAACAGCGAATTCGGTGGGCTTACTGGCGACGGTTCGGATTTTTATCCAAAACCCTTGCGCACCGAGATCGATCGCCTCAACGAGATCATCTATGCCAACGTCAACAACGGCGTTTACCGCTGCGGCTTCGCGAAATCGCAAGCGGCCTATGAGGCAGCCTACGACGCGCTGTTCGCCACGCTCGACGAACTAGACGCGAGGCTTTCGCGCCAGCGCTATCTCCTCGGGCGCAGCCTCACCGAGGCCGATTGGCGGCTGTTTCCCACGCTGGTACGCTTCGATGTGGCCTATTTCTCGCTGTTTCGCTGCAACAGGCAGCGCATCGCCGACTACCAAAACCTCGCAAACTATATGCGCGAGCTCTATCAGCTGCCCGGCATCGCGGAGACGGTGAAGCCGCGCTATTACGTGATCAATTATTGGTCGATCGCACGGCTCAATCCCCTCGGCATCATTCCCAAGGGAACGCCGGTCGATTACACGGCCCCGCACGATCGTGCCTGCTTGGCGAGCTAGGAAGCGGGACCAAACACTTAAGCTTGCCGCCCGATCTTAGGTCTGGCACGCACTCGGACCCAACCGACAACGATACATGCGGTGCGTGAATTGAGCTTGCTGCGGCGATCTGCTACAGCGCGGCTATGACTCGCCAGGGCCGTCCATGATCCCGCGCTACACTCGGCCGGAAATGGCCGCGATCTGGGACCCGCAGACGCGCTACCGCATCTGGTTCGAGATCGAGGCGCATGCGGCCGATGCCATGGCCGAGCTCGGCGTCATCCCGGAGGCCGCGGCCAAAGCGATCTGGGACAAAGGCAAGCACGCCAAGTTCGATGTCGCGCGCATTGATGCAATCGAGCGCGAGGTCAAGCACGACGTGATCGCGTTCCTGACGCATCTTGCCGAAATCGTGGGCCCGCAAGCGCGTTTCGTGCACCAGGGCATGACATCGTCCGACGTGCTCGACACCTGCCTCAACGTCCAGCTCGTTCGCGCCGTCGATCTCCTCATCGCCGATGTCGACGCGCTCATGGCGGCGCTCAAGCGGCGCGCCTTCGAGCACAAGATGACACCGACCATCGGCCGCTCACATGGGATCCACGCCGAGCCCACGACCTTCGGCTTGAAGCTCGCCTACGCCTACGCCGAGTTCTTTCGCGCCAAGGAGCGACTCATCTGCGCGCGCACGGAAGTCGCGACCTGCGCCATTTCCGGCGCGGTCGGCACGTTCGCGCAAGTCGATCCGCGGGTCGAGGAACATGTCGCGAAGGCCATGGGACTCGCCGTCGAGCCGGTCTCCACGCAAGTTATCCCACGCGATCGGCACGCCATGTATTTTGCCACGCTCGCCGTCGTAGCTGCCTCGGTCGAGCGGCTCGCCACCGAAATCCGCCATCTGCAGCGCACCGAGGTGCTGGAGGCGGAGGAGTTCTTCTCCGAGGGCCAGAAAGGCTCCTCCGCCATGCCGCACAAGCGCAATCCCGTTCTCTCGGAGAACATCACCGGGCTTGCCCGCATGGTGCGCGCCTATGTAACGCCGGCGCTCGAGAACGTGGCGCTCTGGCACGAGCGCGACATCTCCCACTCCTCGGTCGAACGGATGACCGCGCCCGATGCCACGACGACGCTCGATTTCGCGCTCGTTCGGCTCACCGGAATCATCGACAAGCTGGTGGTCTATCCCGCCAACATGAAGAAAAACCTCGAGCGGCTCGGCGGCCTTGTCCATTCCCAGCGGGTGATGCTCGCGCTCACGCAGAAGGGGATGGCGCGCGAGGAGGCCTACGCCGTCGTCCAGCGCAACGCCATGCGCGCCTGGAAGGGCGAGGCCGACTTCTTCTCCTCCCTCGCGGCGGACAAGGACGTGCGCAAACACTTGGGCGAAGCTGAGCTGAAGGAAAACTTCGACCTCGCTCATCATTTCAAGCACGTACATACGATCTTCGAGCGGGTATTCGGCGAGGCCGAGCTCGCTGATCGCAGCTAGGCCGGCTCGTGGCATCGAGCATCCTCATTTTCGATTCCGGGCTCGGCGGCCTCACCGTCTTTCGCGAAGTGGCGAAGGCGCGGCCTGACGCGCGTTACGTCTATGTCGCGGACGACGCCTTCTTTCCCTACGGCGGTCACGGCGAGGCGGAACTCGTCGAGCGCGTGGGCGATCTCATGGGCGAGCTGATCGAGACCCACCATCCCGATCTCATCGTCGTTGCCTGCAACACCGCCTCGACGCTGGTGCTGCCGCATCTGCGCACGCGCTTTTGCGCGCCGTTCGTCGGCACAGTGCCGGCGATCAAGCCGGCTTGCGCCATCTCCCGCAGCAAGAGCGTGGCCGTGCTCGGCACCGAGGCGACCGTGGGCCGCGAATATACGCGCGCGCTGATCCGCGACTTCGCCGACGGCAGCGACGTCGCGTTGGTGGGCTCGGCGCGGCTCGCAGCTTTTGCGGAGGACGAGCTCAACGGCACGCCGGTCGCCGATGATCTGATCGCGCGGGAGATTGCGCCTTGCTTCATCGATGCCGGCGGACGGCGCACCGACACGGTCGTACTCGCCTGCACACATTATCCACTGCTGCTCGAGCGCCTCACGCGGCTTGCACCTTGGCCGGTCACGTTCGTCGATCCCGCGCCGGCGATCGCGCGTCGGGTCGCCGACCTGCTCGGGCCGGCCACGAGCGCCCAGCCCCCCTTCCCCGCGCGCATCGCCTTCACCTCCGGCCGGTCCCCCTCGGCCACCCTTCGCGCCGCGCTGGCGCGCTTCGGTATTGCCGGCTGAGGCGGCTCGCGCTGCTTGCGGCGCCCGGGGGAGCGGTTTGCGATTTCAACCAAGCAAAAACCGCTCTAGCATCGACCAAACAACCTGGGAGGGGCGCAGACGATGGCAAACGACTCACAGACGGTGCGACGAACCGTCCAGTTCAAATTCACACTGCCGAGCGCAAATTCCGGCCAACTCGCCTCGCTTATGAAGTCGGCGGCGCCGTTCTACGAGGCGTTTGGCGCGCGCCGCATGCGGCTTCTGCAAAATGTCGACGACCCCGCACGCTTCGTCCACGAGATCGAATACGAGACCCACGAGGTCATCGAGATCAACCGCCAGCGCGTCGCCAGCGACCCACGCCTGCAGGCCTCGATGCAGACGTGGCGCTCGCTGTTTCCTGGCTCCGTCGAAATCGACGTGTATCAGGAGATCGAGTAGCGGCGTTAGTCTCGAAATCCGGTCGTCCCCGCGAAAGCGGGATCCAGCGCTTAGCGCCTTCATTCCCCCTTGCGCGGGAATGAAAGGAGTTTTGCTGTACGTCGGTGGACCTTCACCTGGGCTCACATAAAAGTGGGTTTGACTTAACCCGGCTTTGCTCCTAGATACGCGGCGCCGCGCGGGTGTGCCCGCGCGGCGTTTCGCGACCTGCGGTCTTGGACGCCGCTTCGACCAAGACCTGTCGGTTCCGGCAAGGCCGGGACAGAGGAAGGCGCGATCCTCGAGAAAACACAAACAGAGGACGCGATGACCAAGCGCCACGAGGCGAAATACAAGATCGATCGCCGCATGGGCCAAAATGTCTGGGGCCGCCCCAAGAGCCCCGTCAACCGCCGCGAATATGGTCCCGGCCAGCACGGGCAGCGCCGCAAAGGCAAGCTATCCGACTACGGCGTGCAACTGCGCGCCAAGCAGAAGCTGCGCGGCTATTACGGCAATATTTCCGAGCGGCAGTTCCGCGGCATTTACGCCGAAGCCATTCGCATGCGAGGCGATTCCGGCGCGCACATGATCGGACTGCTCGAGCGCCGGCTCGATTCCGTCGTCTACCGGGCGAAGTTCGTTCCCACCGTGTTCGCCGCGCGCCAGTTCGTCAGCCACGGCCACGTCAAGGTGAACGGCCGGCGCGTGACCATCTCGAGCTATCGCGTCAAGGTCGGCGATCTCGTCGAGCTCAAGGAGCAGTCGAAGCAGCTGGCGGTGGTGCTCGAGGCGGTCGGCCTGGCCGAGCGCGACGTGCCGGACTATATCGAGGTCGACCACTCGAAAATGACCGCAAAACTCGCGCGCATCCCGCTGCTCGGCGAAGTGCCCTACGCCGTGCAAATGGAGCCGCACCTCGTCGTCGAGTTCTATTCGCGCTGACGCGCGCCGCCCTTCGGTCCGCCGCACGGCCGCACGCTCCATCATGCCGCGGGCAATGGCCTTGGACCTCCCTATGATGGGCCGCAAGCTCATCAGCCTTATCGCAGGCGCGGTTGGCGCCTGCGCGCTGGGTGCCGCGCTCGTGACGGCGGGTGCGCTGGCGCAGACCTATCCCGCTCGACCGATCAACATAATCGTGGCGTTTCCCCCTGGCGGCAATACCGACATCATGGCGCGCGCGCTGCAGAACGAAATCGCCAGGGCGCTGGGGCAGACGGTGGTGATCATCAACAAAGCCGGCGCCGCCGGCACGCTCGGGCTCATCGAGCTGAGCCGGGCCGCGCCTGACGGCTACACGCTTGCTCTGACGCCGAACAATCCGCTCACGGCACAGCCGCATGTGCAGAACCTGCCCTATGCGATCGATAGCTTTCGCTATGTCTGCCTCACTTATTTCGCACCTTATGTGTTGATCGCGGGCCCACAGGCGCCGTTCAAGACGTTCGACGAATTCATCGGCTTCGCCAGGGCAAAGCGCGAAAACCTCGTCTACGGTCATTCCGGCCTCGCAAGTCAGCCGCATCTCGGCATGTTGGCCGTGCTCAAGGCCATCGGCGCCGAGGGGCTGGGCGTGCCATTCACCGGCGCCGGGCCCATGGCGCAGGCGCTGCTGAGCGGGACCGTGATGGCGATCACCGAAACGCCAGCCGTCGCCGCGGCGAGCAATTTGCCGCTCATTGCGGCGCTGTCGCAGACGCGCATCCCCGCGCTCCCCGCCGTGCGAACGATGCAGGAACTGGGCTATCCGGCGACGTCGTTCACGGCCGGAGGGCTGATCGCGCCGGCAGGCACACCCGCCGCGGCGCTCTCCACGCTGGAAAGAGGATGCGCGGAGGCAACCGCGCGCGACGAGTACAAGACCATCGCGGCGCGGCTCAATGTCGAGGCGCGTTATTTGCCGGGCGCGGCTTTCCGCAAGCTATTCGAGGCGGATTCGATTGCAAATGCCGCGTCCATCAGCGCCGCCGGCCTCGCCGCGAGCAGATAAAAAGGCGCGAGAATCGACGATTCTGTGATGGCCATCACACCGGCCGAGCCCCCCGTTCGGCATGTTGGTCCCGTCGGGGGCATCGGCACTTGCCGAAAAAAACAGGGAGGAGGGTCATGGTCGATGTCTTCGCAGTCGCGTTTCTCTCTGTCGCGCTGGGCGTACCCGCCCTTATCCTCGCCACCATGCTCGGCTCGAATCTCAACCTCGACTGATCGCGAGCTATTGGCCGCCTGCGCGGATCTTGAGCGCTTCTAGTTCTTGCTTGCTGCGCACCGTCATGACTGCGACCTTGCGCGTGCGGTAGTAGGGCAGAATCACCTGCAGCTTGCCGTCGCGCTCGAGCAGCGAGATGTAGCGCGTCTCCGTTCCCCGCGTCGGCAGGTCGAACAACGTCCATTGGGACGCGCTCGGATCATATTTGGCGATGCGATCGCTGCTCCAGAGGTTGGTCCACACGTTGTGATCGCTATCGATCTGCACCTGGTAGGGCTGCAACGCTTCCGGATTGGGCAGCGGAACCAGGGTGACCTCCTTGGTGCGGATGTCGATGCGGCCGAGCGTGCCGCCGAACGAATCGCCGATCCAGACGAAATCGCCATTCTTGTCGGCGCCGAGCCGCCGCGGCCCCTGCGCCCACGCGAACGGGGCATTGAAATCCGGCGCCACGAAGGTTTCGTACATCTTGCGCTGTTCGGGCGTTAGATTTTCCATGATGCCCGGCTCCGGCGGCAGCTTGAGCTCCGAGGTTTTGCCGGTGGCGATGTCGCTGTAATCGATCAGATCCTGGCTCATCAACGCCCACCACCCGTTGCCTTCGCGATCGACCGCGATTCCGTAAACCGTCGCGGTGCCGTGCTGATTCTTGTAGGTGATCGATTTGAATTCGGTGAACGTCTCCTTCTCAATATCGAAGCGCAGCGCACCGTCAGGCGCGGTCACCCACACATGGCCTTTCAAATCGACGTCCAGGGTGCCAGCCGTCCCCGACATTGTCTCGGGCGGGACATAGACGCTGATCTGTTCGCTCCTCGGATCGATCTTGCCCAGCCCCCCATGCATGCGTCCGACGTTAGAGCGCGTATTGAACCAGAGCATCCCGTTTTCGTCGCGCGTCATGCCGTGGCTGCCGGCAGCGAAGCCTCTGACGTCGTCCAGGCGAAACTTCTTCACGGCGCCGGTCTTGGCGTCGATCCTTGCAATCGTGGTGTCGTAGCTCGGCAGACTGTAGGTGATCCACAGATTGCCGTCGAAATCGGCCTGGGCATCGTGCACGCCAACCATGCCGTTGAGTTCCGAAGGCGTTCCGAGCGACCAGTCGCTGCCGTCGTTCGAGGGCGTATCCGCACCCTCCTCCTTGGGGAAATCGTATTCCTTGAACACGGCGCGCGCGGCCTCGCCCGACGGACGCGGGCCGAGCTTGATCTTCATCGAGCTTTCGCTGGGGCCGCGCGCGCGCGCCAGATAGGCCGCCAGTTCCTTCTGGTGGAATTCGATGTTCGGTGTGCCTTTGTGATCGGGCCCGAGGTAATTCCCGAGCACGTTGACGTGCTTCATCAGATCCAGGATCGCGTTCCAGCCCGCCTCGTCGAACTTGTGCTGCAGCGGATAGCTGGCGCTGTGGCAGCCGGTGCAGTTCTTGCGTACCTGAGTCTTCATCCGGAAGTCTTCCGCCGTGTCGCCAGGCAGCGCCGCGAGCAGCACGTCGCCCGGCAATTGCCGTACAAAATCCTGCATCGGCTTGAGGAGAAAATCCTGGCGCTCGGTCGTCGGGAGATCGATGCTGCTCTTGGCGGCTTTGTAACTCAGCGCCTGCGCCCAGACGCGATACTTTGCGGCGGGCATGGGCGGAAAATAGTAAGCGCCCGATTCATCGGTGAAGACGCTCGTCGTGATCGTTCCTCCCTCTGGCTTGGCAGATACCGTCACGCCGCCCATCTTCTCGCCTGACGAAGAGACCACGGTTCCGCTCAGGATCACGTCGTCCGCACGGCTGTTGGTCGACGGGAGCACCATCGCCGCTATTGCCAATCCGGCGGCCGCCATGAATCGCCAGCGTGTCATGACGTTTCTCCCTTCACTGCTTGTGCCCAGGATCACCTTGCGATGGCGGCAGCGTCTGCAGATAGGCGACAACGGCATCTATTTCGTCCGGCCCGAAATTGTATTTGAATCCGGGCATCCGCGGCGTGCCGTTGCCGACGATTTCGCGGATGACCTCGGAACGCCCCCCGAGCGTTTCCCGAGAGAGCGCCGGCGCGTAAAGGCCGCTCGCCAGCGTCGGTTTGGTATGGCAGATGCCGCAGGATTGCTCGAACAGGCGCCGGCCAAGCCTCTGAGCGTCGCTGAGGCGATCGTCGGCTTGGGAGGACTCTGGGTACAACACTGCCGCGCCGACCAGGAGCGCGAGAACTGGGAGGCTGCGTCCCATCTTCAACTCTCCCGGATGCGAATGCTTGGCTAGCTTATGCGGCCCTGGGTTCGGACGGAAGGCCATGCCGCAGCGAACCCTTTGCTGCGGGTCTAGCGCTCGCTCTCAGTCCGAGGCCCGCGATTTCGTCTCGCGCCCGAGCGCGAATTGACCAACTGGACCCTCGACGTGAAATTCGATCTCCGTCATTTTGGCGAACAGATCGATATTGCTGATGCCGATCGCGCATCCGCCCAACCCCATGTCGGTCGCCATCAGATAGAACGTCTGCATCAATGCGCCGACATCCTTGAGCACGAGCGCATACGCGATCGAGCTGTACTTCCATGAGGTGCGGCCGAAGCGCGCGGCGATCGTGATCAGGATCTGCGGCGCGGCTTGCGCCCCCATCGCAAGCGCCGCCCCCCTCAACAGCGCGTCGAGTTCGGCCGCGCGTACGCTGATCGGCACCAGCGCGTGGCCGCCGGCATCGTAATGATAAAGCCCTCGCACAAGGCCGCCGCACTTGTCGACGGCGAGATAAAGCTCGAGCTCGTAGCTGCCGCCTCCCGACGGATAGGGCCGCACCGCGTACGCCACCGCAGGACCGCCCTCGCCGAGCGTGCTCTCGAATCTCGACTGCACCCGCGCCGCGCCGTCGAGAAAGCGCGCAACGTCGGAGAGGGTGATCGGCCGCCGGTCATCGAAGCTACGGGTCGAATGACGTTGGCGCAGCATCTTTGCGGTCCGCGAGAGCGGCGGCGAACGCGTGATCTTGCGCAGATCGATCTTCTTTCCGGGCCAGCGCGGCCGCACCGCAGGCGGTGCCGCCATGACGCTCGCGTAGGGATAAACTGCGCCCAGCGGGTTGGCATGTCGGCCTTCGCTGCTGCGGGCGTGGAACAGGAGATCGTGAAAATCCCAGAGCACCAGGTCGTCGTCGCCCTCGGCCCAGCGCAGGCCGCTGCCACGCGCAGCATCGACCTTGAACAGGATTTGGCAATCCAGCAGCAGCGCGAGCAGCGCGAGCCCTGGAAAACTGTCCTCCCGACACAGCTCCTTGACTGATCGCGGCACAGACAGCGTGGCGATGGCCGCGGCAATCCTCGCATCGCAAATTCGAAACAAGGCCCTGGCGCGCGGCGACTCCAGCACGAAATCGTTGCCACGCCGGCGCATATAGGCAAACCGCGACAGGGCGAGAATATCGGCCTCGCCGGGCTGCGCTGCCCGCGGCCAGTAATCGGGGACCTGCGGCTCGATAACGACCTGGTTAGTTTCTGAGCGCTCGAGGCAGTACTCCAACAGACCGTACCGCGCCAATCGGCGGACCAAGGAATCGAGTTCTTTCTCGATGCTTCGCCCCTCGGACGAAAGCGAGTCGAGTGGCAGACCGATGCGCAGCGCCTGGGCGCGACCGGCCGTGGTCGCGCTGAATTTTCCCAAGGCGATCGAATTGCCGTCGAACCGGGCGGCAATTTCTCCCTTGGAGTCCGCGGCGAGCGTGACTTGACGCACGAGGCGGGCGGATAATGTCGCCGACGCCGCGCGTCGCCTTCCGCTTGTTCGGGGATCAGGCAAGCCGATCCTCAGGTCTGCGGATGCAGCGGATTGAGTTCTTGTTCGGACAACGCACAATGGCGCCACCCGAGCTTGACCGGGACATCGTAAAGCCGGCCCGGCGCGAAGCGGCGGTAAAAATGCCGCAAGCCTGGAACGATAACCCTGACCACCGGCACCTGGATATCGGGACGCGTCTGATCGAGGACCAGAAAATCCAGCCCCGCGCGCCCGGCAATATGAACGCACGCGCTCACCTGCTCGCGCGCCTCGAGCCGGCCGAACTTTGCGCTCGGGTCCGGCCGCGTGGCCGACGCGCCGCTCGGGGTCAAATAGGGATGCTCCTGCAACCGGAACGGGGACTCGCTCGATGCCTGGCTCGATGGGCTCTGGGCGCGCGCCCCCATCAACCCAATCGACAGAAATTGGTTGAGCTCGGTCATCGCGCGTAGCAGAGCGATACGCGCATCGAAATGTGCCCCGGAACCGAAATCGATGAATTCCTGCCCGTCTTTCATCCAATGAGCGATCGTCACGAAACTCGGGATCCCGAGATCGCTGGTGATATCGAGCACCCACAAGCGGCGCCCGGTTTCGGCGAGTTGGTGCTCCAGGTCACGGATATACGAATCATCGAATTGGCTGAGATCGACTTGCGGCCGCTGCAAGCGGTTGTACCACCAGATCGCGTAGGCGTCCCGTTCGACGAGCTCGAGAAATCCTTGCACGATCGCCTCCTCGAGCGTGTTGCCGGCGGCGCAGCCGTTGGAGTCCGCGTGGTGCTGATAGCCCCCGCCGGGGTAGAAAAAATAAAGCAAACTCGACGGCAGGTATTTGAAGCGTTGGTAGCGCAACGACGACACCGGCGACCATTCGATTTGCACGGATGGATCGAACGGCGCGGGCGTCGGCGTCACTTCGTCGTCATCGCTCCGCTGCCGATGTCGCCGGTACTGGGCTTCGCTGAACAGCAGCACGTCATTTGGATGAATGGCCTCGCCAGCGGCGAAATCGGTGAACCGCCGCGTCATTCTGATCTCGTCCCCTTGAAAAATCCCGGAATACCGCTCGATCGCCTCCATGAGCGCGCTCGCTTCGCCCTGCTCGGCGGTGCTGCCCTTGCCGAAGCTGCCGCCGCTTAGGCCTGCCTTGAGCTCGTTGACGCTCATGGCGGGCGCCGAAAAATTATGGGTGGCGAAGTAGTTGGTGTTCATGGGCAGATCGGCGTCGATCCGCTCGAGACGGGAAACGACGCCGGTGAGCGGGCTCACGTGCTTACGAAAGCGCGCGACGGTGGCGCCCGACGACACGCTGCGATAGCCGCCGCTCGTCATGACGAGCTTGCCGCCGGCGGCAAGTTTCAGCGGCACCGGCGCGCGGCTTGGGTCGCGCAGCTCCTTGCGGCCACAGGCCGGGCACTGCGGACGCGCCGGCACATGATGCCGCACGATGGTCGAGCCCAACAGGTCGAGGCTGAGGATGTGATCAGCGAGATCAGTGCGAAAGTCGGTGGCGATCGCTTTTGCGATCTCGACCGCTGCAAGCGCGATGCCGCCTTGTCCAACCGGCGCCCGCGCGAGCGGCGACGCCGCAACCTGGCGGGCGCCTTTGCGGTCGAGCATCGCCTTGATCTCGCGGTTGCGAGCCATGCGTGCGGCAAGGCAGACCCAACACGCGCCTTTGCCCGGGCGCAACAGCGGCCCGACCAGAGGGAAAATGCCGGAGGGCTGGACGAGCAGCCAGGGCGTGCGGTCCGCCAAATTTTTCCGGTTCAATTCGGCTAATCGGGCATCGAGATAATCGCCGACCAGTACGACAGTCAGCTCGGCTGAACGCTGGACAACGCGAACCCCGAACTCCCTCAGAGCGGCTGCGAGTTCTTTTGCACCGTGCACGTCGAGCGATTGAATGCGCAACCGGCGGTTCTCGACATTTTTCTCCGCGGCTTGCAGCGGCAGACCAAGGCTCGCCCAATACGCGGCCGCCGTGTCCCAGCGCACCTTCGACACGACAAAGCGGCGGTCGAGGAGGCGCTTGATCGCTTCGTCAATCTTGTCGCGGGGAAAGCTTTGCGCCAGCTCGCGAATGAGCGCCGCAACGCTCTTTCCGCCCTGTCCGATCTCGGCGGCGAGCGCACAATAAAGCTCGCCGTGAAGAAAGAATTTCCGGTCCTCGGAATAGAGGCACACCGTATCGGGGGGCAACACATAGACGCTGAAATTCGGCGCGAACCGCAGAACGTCTTTGCTATCGCGCTGCGCGACGCGGTGATTGCCCCTCATGCGCCGAGCATGCGCGGCTCTACGCGTGTCGCGACGAATCCGGGTTGCCATTGCAAGGCACGTGGTCTCGGACCGTCATCTCGCTCTCGCGCCGGCATCACGCTCGCCCGTTATGCGCAAGCCGAAGAGCGTCCTCAATGGCGCAGCAAACCGGTCCGACCTGGAATTCCGGGCTGACGATTTGTGTCTGTCAACGCAATCGGAACGCGCGCGAGGCTAGCACCAGCGGCAACCTCCCCACGACAAACAGCAGCCGCCGCCGCCGCAACCGCCACAGCCGCACCCGCCACAGCCCCTGCCGCAGCCTCTGCCGCAGCCTCTACCGCCGCAGCCCCTACCGCCGCAGCCGCCGCAAGCGCGGGCAACCCGTTCGCCGAGCCGGGACGTGCCGGCATCTTCTTTGTCGAATACGTAGAACGTCCCCAAGCTGACGTCGACGACTTCCTCCTCGCTGAGCGTGATTTGCGGGGGGGTCTGCCCCCACGCGGGGGTTTCAGCGGCCGGCACAGCGGGCGCCGCGGATGCACCGCCGGCGAGCGACAACGACACGCCGACCATTCCCAGGACAGGTATGGCTTCCTTGCGACCCTTTCGCTTCGAGGCAGTCTTCTTATGCGCCATAGTCGAGTCCTCCCGTACTTTCGTGGTTCCGATAAAGCCGACCGTAGATGATTCCTACGCCTCGCGCAGGCCGCTTGCAAGACCGACGACCTGCCCCCACCGAAGCTTACGCAGGGTTTACAAGCGCCGGAGGCAGCCGGCGGCAACCGTTCCCGAAAACGCGCCAGGACGCGACCTGGTTCCCAATGCTTTTGAACAAGATCCTGGGATTGGTGGGGGCTACCGGCCGATGACCGCGGATGCAAACCCCACCCATTCCTGCACGTTGCAAAAACGAGTACCCCTCTCCGAGGCAGGGCGGGGGACGCGCGGCGATGATGCGGCCCGCAACTCTAACCAAGTAACCCATGATCCATTCCCACGGCCGCTTCGTCTGGTACGAGCTCCTCACCACGGAGGTGGAGGCGGCCAAAGCGTTCTACGCCGATGTGGTCGGCTGGGGAACGCAGAAGGCCTTAACGGGCGGTCCCGCCTATATCCTCTTCACCGCTCAAGGCGCCTCGGTGAGCGGGCTGACGGGCCTGCCGGACGCCGCGCGGCAGTCGGGCTTGCGGCCGACCTGGCTCGGCTATATCGGCGTCGACGACGTGGATGCCGCCGCCGCGCGCATCGAGCGCCTTGGCGGCGCCGTTTACGTTCCGCCGACGGATGTCCCCAATATCAGCCGCTTTTCCGTCGCCGCGGACCCGCAGATGGCAACCATCGCGGTGCTCAAGTGGATGAACGGCGGCCAAGCGCTTCCCTCCGATCTCGATGCGCCGGGCCGCGTGGGCTGGCATGAGCTGCTAGCCACCGATTGGGAGACGGCGTTTGCCTTTTACCGCGACGTCTTCGGCTGGCAAAAGGCGCGCTCCGATGCCGGCGCGCCGAGCGGCTACCAGCTGTTCTCGGCCGGCGGGCAAACGATCGGCGGCATGTTCACCAAGCCTGCGACGCAGCCGCTCCCGTTCTGGCTCTATTACTTCAATGTCGGCGACATCGACGAGGCAACCCGGCGGGTGAAGGCAGCCGGCGGGAAAATCGTCAACGGGCCGATCGAGGTCCTGGGCAGCCGATGGATCGTGCAATGCACGGACCCGCAGGACGCCCTGTTCGCGCTGGTCGGGAAGCGCAGCCACAACGGGATCGGATACTTTGCGCCTGCTCCGCGCAAACCACCCGCGGGTGCGCGCAAATGACCCGTGCAGCGGTTTACCGTGAACTCGCGACATTCCTCGCGTCTTCATGCGTCTTCGTCAGGCCCGTGGGCGGGCCGTCGATCGCCGTCCAGCCGCCGTCGACCAGCAGCGCCGTGCCCGTGACATAGCTTGCGGCGTCGCTGGCGAGGAAGGCGACGGCCGCGGCCACTTCGCTCGGATCGGCCCAACGGTTGAACACGGTGTGCGCCGCCAGCGCATTCCAGATCTGCGGCCGCGCCTTGAGCGGCGCAACGAGCGGCGTGTCCACGATGCTCGGAACGATCGCGTTGACCCGCACCCCGAACGGGCCGAGCTCGCAGGCGAGCCCGCGCACCATCTGGATGATGCCGGCCTTGGTCGCGCCGTAGATGGCGAGCCCCGGCTCGAGCGTGGCGGCGCGCACCGACGAGCTCGCGATCAGGCTGCCCCCCCTTTGCCGCGCCATGATGCGGCCGAAGGCGCGCAGGAACAGAAAGGTCCCGCGCAGATTGAGGCCGGCCACGCGGTCATATTCCTCGTCGGTGTAGTCGCACATCAACTTGCGGACGTGGACGGCGGGCGTGGTCACCGCCACCTCGAGCCGCTTATGCTCTCTCTCGATCGCGGCTGCGAGCGCATTCACCGATGCCGCACTGCCGGCATCCGTGACATGGGCTTCGGCACGAGTACCGATCGTCGCCGCCGTGGTTTCGACGCCCTGCTTGTTCTTGTCGGCGCAGAGGACGGTCGCGCCAAGCGCCGCCAATGCCTCGGCTGATGCCTTGCCGATGCCGGATGCGGCGCCCAGAACGAGGGCCGTCTTGCCATCGAGCCGAAACATCGCGCGGTAGGCTTCGAGCCGCGCATCGATCGGCCCCTGCGCTGCGGCGCTCACGCCTAGTGTCCCCCGAGTGCGGGCGAGCTGCTCACTTGCGGTTCTGCTCGACCATCTCGCGGAATTTCTTCACGTTGGCCTCCCCGGCATAGGCGGCGATGCGCGCATAGGCCGGCTCCATCATGGCGCGGAACGGCGCGAGACCCGGTCGCGTCACCTGCATGCCAGCAGCCTCGAGCTTCTTGATCTGGTCCGCCTCGTCGTCGGCGATGAGCTTGCGCATGACCGTCCCCGCGGCGGCGCTCTCCTCGCGCAAGATCGCCTGCTGGGCCGGAGCGAGTTTCTTCCAGGTGACCGCGCTCACCGTGTGGATCATGTTGTTATAGACGTGCCGCGTGATCGCGAGATGCTTCTGCACTTCGTAGAACTTGTTGAAATAGATCACCGCGATCGGGTTCTCCTCGCCATCCACGACCTTCTGCGACAGCGCAAGGTAAAGCTCCGGGAACGCGATCGCCTGCACCACCGCGCCCAGCGCCTCCATCGAGGCCTGGATCTGCAGCTCGGGCGGCGTGCGCAGCTTCAGCCCCTTCACGTCGTCAGGGGTGTTGATCGGGCGCACGCTGTTGGTGACGTTGCGAAACCCGTATTCCCAGTTGTGCAGCAAGATGAAGCCCTGTTTTTCCGCAAGCGGCGCGAGCCACACCATGGCCGGCCCGTCGAGCGTGCGGAAAACGTGTTCGGGGCTGTCGAACACGAAGGGCAGCATCACCGCGGCAAACGCGGTGTCGTATTTGTCCAACTGGCCTTGCGTCGGCAGGCCCATGTCGATCGTGCCGAGCTTGATTTGCTGGGCCTGCTCGGGCGGGCCCCCCAGCACGTTATTGGGAAAGATATTGATCTTGATCTCCCCGCCGGTGCGCGCCTCGACGCGGCTCGCGAACTGCTTGGCCGCCGTGTTCGCGGGGTGGTCCTCCTGCGCAAAGTGCGCCCAACGCAGCGTCAGCGGCGCGGCATTGAGCGACACGTAAGGCGCGCTCACCGTCAGCGCGGCACCGCCGGCGCTCGCCTTGAGAAATGCTCTACGGTCCATGGTGTTCTCCCTTCACCTTCTCTCCGCACGACGGCGGTTACAGGCGGAACCCAAAATATTTTGGCAGCGCGAGCGCGAACCAGGGCACGAACGCGACGATGATGAGCCCGATGAGCACCACGATGACATAGGGAACCATGGCGCGCGAGGCCTCTTCGATGTCGCAGCGCATGATGGCGCAACAGACGTAGAAACCCACGCCGGCGAGCGGCATGAAGCCGCCGATCCCCATGGCGATAATCAGCACCAGTGCATAGTGGAGTTCGCTCAAGCCGAGCTTGCCGGCGATCGGAATGAGGAGCGGCGCGAGCACGTTGAGCGAGGGCAGCCCCTCGAGCAGGACGCCGACGACGACGAGCAGCGCGATCGAGCCGAGCATGAAAATTTCAGTGCTGTTGCCGACCGCGTGCAGCAGCGCGACGAGCCGCTGCGGCAGATACGCCACCGTCAAGGTCCAAGAAAACCCCGATGCGGCGGCGAAGATGAAAAGCAACACCCCAGTCAGCGCGGCGGTGTCTGCGACCGTGCGCATGAAGGATTTGAGATTCATGGCGCGATAGCCGACGACCGCGAGCACGAGCCCATAGACGACCGCGAAAGCCGCGACCTCGGTCGGGGTGGCGACGCCGAACAGGATGCCGCCGAGCAACATGGCCGGCATCAGCAGCGGGAGCACCGCGCCGAGACCCGCGCGCAGCATGGTCGCAAACGACGCGCGCGGCACGCGCGGTGTGCCGGCGCGCCGCGCGCGCACGTAGATGAGCACCATCAGGCAGAGCGCCATCACGGCCGCAGGAACAAGCCCGCCGATGAATAGCGCCGCCAGCGAAACGCTGGTGATCGAGCCGACGATCAGCATGGCGATGCTGGGCGGCACCGTCTCGCCCATAATGGCGGAGGCGGCGAGCACGGCCGCGCCCTCGGCAGCACCATGGCGCTCGCGCAGCTGGTCGCGCATGACGGTGCCCACCGCCGCCACGTCCGCGGGTTTCGAGCCGGACAAGCCGGAGACGACGTACATGCTCGCGACCGTCACTTGGAGGAGCCCGCCGCGCCAGTGCCCGACCAAGGTGTGGATGAACCGGACGAGCCGCACGCTGATGCCGCCGCGCTCCATGATGAGACCGGCGAGGATGAAGAAGGGAACGGCGAGAAGGATGAAATTGCCGGTGCCGTTGACCATGGTTTGCGGCAGCACGACGAAGGAGGCGGCATCGGCCGCCCAGAGATAGGTTGCCGTCGAAAGCAGCAGGACGAAGCCCACCGGCACGCCGGAAAAAATCGCGACGAAGAACAGGGCCAGCGCCACCATGATGGCCGCATCGCCGCCGAGCCAGGGCAGCCAAACCTCACGCGTCGCGGCGGCAGCGAAGAGCGCAAGAACGAAGGCGCCCCCCAGACCGGCGATCATTTGCCACGTCTCCCGGCAAAGATTGCTCATGGCATACAACGCCAGCAGCGCCATGCCGACCGGCAGCGGCAGCGCAATCAGCGTTGCCGGCAACTGCAGGATCGGCGTGCGTTCGCCCCAGCTCGAGGCAAGGAATTCGGCGGACGCAATCCCCGTCAGCGCGACGACGAACAGCACGAGCACGTCGGAGAGCGCCAGGCAAACGCGTTCAACCGGCCTGGGCAAGAGATTGAGCACGATGCGCACGAAGGCGTGGTCGCGGCGGCGATAAGCAACGGCGCCGCCGATGAACGCAAGAACCGACAGCGAGAGCCGCGCGACCTCGTCTGCCCATAGAAACGAGTGGTGCAAATAGGCTCGGGCAAACACATTCGCGAGCACCAGGATGAGTTCGCCGAGAAGCGCGGCGATGACCAGCATCTCGGCAAAGCCATCGACGGCGCGCAGCGCGGGCGCCGGCGCGCGCGATGGCGCAATCGGCGCCACCGGCGCTTCCACCGCGGCTGCCGGGATGACCGCGGCCGCAAGCGGATCCCTGGCGCTTTGCTGTTGCATGCTCTCCAACGACTTGCTGTCGGGAAGTGCCTACCGACGCAATGGCGACCTTAAAGCCTATTTAGGCGAAGTGGAATCAGCGCGCGGCAAACCCGGTCCCTACCCTCTCGTGCCCTTGCGGGGAGAAGGTGGTGAGCGCTAAGGCGCGAGCCGGGTGACGGGCAAGGAGGCGGTATTAAACGAGGGTCCTACCCCATCGACGAGCGCGCGCGGCGGTAGCGCGAGCGGATGCTTCGCATGCGCGCGCGCAGCGGCGCGCCTACGAGCGGAGCGAGCTTGCTCCACAGCGCGAGCCAGATGAGCCGACGCATGAGCCGTGGCGTGAGGTAGCTCAAATCCGATATGAGAACCGGCACGGCGGAAAGGCTGTAGTCCGGCCACATCGCCGCGGCCACGAAGGCCGCGCGCCGCTTGTCCCAGCCGGGACGGCGCGTCACGGCGAGCCAAGCGCGCAGCACGTCGCGCTGGGCGCGGCTTCGCGCGCCCGTCACCGAATACGACTGCTGCCCGACGCGAAAATACGAGACCGCGCCCGGCGCGTAGGTCGCCCCTTGCTCGAATGCGGCGGTGTAAGCCGCAAACAGGTCGCCGTGCCAGCGCAGCTCGGGCGGAAAGCCGCCCAGTGCGCGCAGAAGCTTCACGTTGAACCACACGCTGGAAACGTGAAAATAGAAGAAATTGCGTTGCATCAGCCGAACGAACTCTTGTGCCGAAAAATGCCGGCGCTCAGGGGGCAGATCGAGCGGCATGACGCGCGTGACGGCGCCGTCGGCGCTCATCTCGGCCTGATCGGAAAACACGATGCCGGAGGTCGGAAACGCCGCCGCGGCGGCGGAAGCGCGTGCCACGGTCTTCACGTCGAGCCGATCATCGGCGGCGGAGAAGACAACGAAATCGCCGCTGACGAGGCTAAGTCCGGTGTTGCACGCGGCGTTGACGCCGCGGTTGACGCCATGGCGGTGAATGCGCAGCCACGGCATTCGCGGCGCCAGCGACTGCAAACGCGCGACGCTGTCGTCGGTCGAACCGTCGTCGATCACGACGACTTCCGCCGGCGGCATCGTCTGCCGCGAGATCGCGGCGAGCGCGTCCTCGATCAGATGCCCGTGGTTGTAGTTCGGAATCACCACGGACATGCGCGGGCCGCCGGACATCTCGGTCATCGGTCGAGCCGTCTAGCGCATCGGTGTGAAGTGGATCAACGCAACCGGCGAACTCGGTATGCACCCTCTCCCCGCAGCTTGCGAGGCAAGGGTATCCGACCCCGCTGCTGCAGAATCGTAATGCCGAGAAGGCTGCGCTAAGTCGACGCGCGTTCCTTGACCGGCACGCCCTTGTCCTTGAGAAGCCCCTGCAATTCCCCCGCCTGGAACATTTCGCGCACAATGTCGCAGCCGCCGACGAACTCGCCCTTCACATAAAGCTGCGGGACGGTCGGCCAATTGGAATAGGACTTGATGCCCTCGCGCAGATCGTCCGATTCGAGCACGTTCAAACCCTTGTAGCTCACGCCGAGGTGATCGAGGATCTGCACCACCTGCCCGGAAAATCCGCACATCGGAAACTGCGGGGTGCCCTTCATGAACAGCACCACGTCGTTGCTTTTGACCTCATTCTCGATGAATTGCTCGATCGCCATGGAATCCCTCTTCTCCTGGCGGCAGCGCATCTGCGCGCGCCGAACCTTCTCACCTTTAAGCTATATGTAGCGTAGCGGTGGCCTAAGCCCAAGGGGCGCCGCCACCTCCGCCGGTCACTTTTTCGCCGGTGCGTAGAAGGTGCCTTCGACCTCGAAAATATCGTCCTGATTGAGCCGGTGGACCTCGACGATAGTGCGCGGCGGATAGGGGCCCTTGCCCCAAAGCTCCTCTTGCACCTTGTTCACCAGCGGGCGAAAGCGAAACATGTCGGTGACATAGACAACGATTCGCACGCAGTCGCGCAGGCTCGCCCCCTCCGATTCCGCGATCGTCTGCATGTTGAGAAAGCCTTGCCGGATGCGGGCTTCATCGCCCGGAACGAGCGTATTGGTCTTCGGGTCGATGCCGCGCATGCCGGCGATGTAGATGAAGTCGCCGGCGCGCGTGCCGAGCCCCCACGTGCCGGTCGTTTGGATCGCGCCGGCAGGCGCCAGCGGCTTGACCCGGTCGGCCGATTGCGCACCCGCGAGGCCGGTTGACGCGAGCAGGAGCGCGATAGTCAACACGCCGCCCATCACCGCTCCGGAGTGCCGGTCTGCAGCGCGAGCGCGTGCAGCTTGCCGCCCATTTCCGCTTTGAGGGCTTCGTAGACGATTTGATGCTGCTGCACCCGCGATTTGCCGCGGAATGATTCGGCAAGCACGGTCGCTGCATAATGGTCGCCGTCGCCGGCGAGATCGCGGATGGTCACCTCGGCATCCGGGATACGCAGCTTGATCAAACGCTCGATCTCGCTCGCAGCCATCGCCATGGCACTCTCCCGCCCCCCGTTCAGACCGGCTCGCCGGCCATGTAGGCCGGCAGCCATCCCTCGAAGCATTCGCGCAATTTTGCCACCAGAATGGGGCGCTCGCCTTCGAGCGTCAATGCGTCGCCGCCGGTCAAGCCGAGCTGCCGCGCGGGCACGCCCGCGGCGCGGGCGCGCGCCATCACTGTCTCGGCCACCCCCGGTTCGACCGTGAGAACGTAACGCCCCTGATCCTCGCCGAACCAGAAGGCGTGCGCCGCGGTAGGCGGGCGATCGAGTTCGGCGCCGATGCCGGCGGCCATAGCCATCTCGGCGATTGCGGGGAGAAGCCCGCCGTCGGAGACGTCGTGCACCGCGCTGGCGACGCCCTCGGCAATGAGCGTGCGGACCAGGTCGCCATTCATGCGCTCGGCCACGAGGTCGACCGGCGGCGGCGCGCCCTCCTCTCGCTCGCAGATTTCGCGCAGATAGAGCGATTGCCCGAGCCAGCCCGCCGTCTCGCCGATGAGCAAAATGGCCTCGTTCTCCCGCTTGAAGGCAAGCGTCGCCGATTTGGTGAAGTCGTCGATCAGGCCTACGCCGCCGATGGTTGGCGTGGGCAGGATCGCGCGACCGTTGGTTTCGTTGTAGAGCGAGACGTTGCCGGAGACGACGGGAAACTCGAGCGCCTCGCACGCATCGGCAATGCCGTGGATCGCGTCGACGAGCTGGCCCATGATCTCCGGCCGCTCCGGATTGCCGAAATTGAGATTGTCGGTGAGCGCCAGCGGCCGCGCGCCCACGGCAGTGAGGTTGCGCCAGGCCTCGGCGACAGCCTGCTTGCCGCCTTCGAAGGGGTCAGCCTCGCAATAGCGCGGTGTGACATCGGTGGTAAGCGCGAGCGCCTTCGGGCCGTCGCCGAGGCGCACCACGGCGGCATCACCCCCCGGGCGCTGTACGGTATTGCCGAGAATCACGTGGTCATACTGCTCCCAGACCCAGCGCCGCGAGCACAGATCGGGAGAGCCGATGAGCCGCAGCAACGCGTCCGCGGTCGCAACCGGCGGCGCGACATCGGCGGCGGTGAGCACCGGTTTCTGCGGCGCCTCGAGGTGCGGCCGGTCGTAGACCGGCGCTTCGTCGCCCAGCTCCTTGATCGGCAGGTCGGCCACGACCTTGTCCCGGTGGCGCACGATGAAGCGCTTGGTCGGCGTGGTCTTGCCGACGACGGCGAAATCGAGGCCCCATTTGCGAAAGATCGCCTCGGCCTCGCGCTCCTTCTCGGGCCTGAGCACCATGAGCATGCGCTCCTGGCTCTCGGACAGCATCACCTCGTAGGGGCTCATGCCGCTCTCGCGGCAAGGCACGGCATCGAGATCGAGCGTAACGCCGAGGCCGCCTTTGGCGCCCATCTCGACCGCGGAGCAGGTGAGCCCCGCCGCGCCCATGTCCTGAATGGCGACCACGCAGTCCTTCGCCATGATTTCCAGACAGGCCTCGAGGAGGAGCTTTTCCGCGAAGGGATCGCCGACTTGCACGGTCGGGCGCTTTTCCTCGGTTGCATCACCGAACTCGGCGGACGCCATTGTCGCGCCGTGGATGCCGTCGCGGCCGGTTTTGGAGCCGAGATAGACGATCGGCATGCCGACCCCGGAGGCGGCGGCGTAGAAGATTCCGTCGCTGCGCGCCAGCCCGACGGCCATCGCATTGACCAGGCAGTTGCCGTCGTAGCGGGTGTGGAAACGCACGCAGCCGCCTACCGTCGGCACGCCGAAGGAATTGCCGTAGCCGCCGATGCCGGCGATCACGCCGGCGACAAGTCGGCGCGTCTGCGGATTCGTCGGCGAGCCGAAGGAGAGCGCGTTGAGGCAGGCGATCGGCCGCGCGCCCATGGTGAAGACGTCGCGCAAGATGCCACCAACCCCGGTCGCGGCGCCCTGATAGGGCTCGATATAGCTCGGGTGGTTGTGGCTCTCCATCTTGAACACGACGGCGAGCCCATCACCGATATCGATGACGCCGGCGTTCTCGCCTGGCCCTTGGATCACCCACGGCGCTTTCGTCGGTAGCGTCCGCAGATGGATTTTCGAAGACTTGTACGAGCAATGCTCGTTCCACATCGCCGAGAAAATGCCGAGCTCGGTGATGGACGGCTCGCGGCCGATGAGCGCGCGGATGCGTTGGTACTCCTCCGCAGTCAGCCCATGGGCGGCAACGAGCGCCGAACTGATTTTCGCGCGTTTGGTCGACTTGCGCGGCTTTGGCTTCGCGGTGGGCGCCTTGTTGCGGGCGCGCGCCGGACGTTTTATGGCCCTCCTCACCATCGGCCTCGATCAGGCTCCTTTCTGGTTGGCGCGCGACCTACGCAGCGCTCCGTGACCCTCGCCCCGCGTTAGCGGGGAGAGCGAAAATGGAGCGCGTCGCGTCATGCCGCCTGCTTGAAGTGATCGGCAAGCCCGGCGAACAGGCCGCGCCCGTCGGTCGGACCGAGCGCCGCTTCGACGTGGTTCTCCGGATGCGGCATCATCCCGAGCACGTTGCCGCTCGCGTTGAGCACGCCGGCAATCGCATTGGTTGCGCCGTTGACGTTCCAGGCGGGGTCGAGCGCACCGTCGGGTGCAGCATAGCGAAACAGCACCCTGCCCTCGCCCTCGAGTCGCACGACCGTGTCTTGATCGGCGACATAGTTGCCCTCGCCGTGGGCAACCGGCACGCGGATCACTTGTCCGGCGTTGTAGCCGCGGGTGAATGGGGTATCGGAGCGCTCGACCCGCAGATAGACGTCGCGGCAGATGAATTTGAGCGCCGCATTGCGCATCAGCACGCCGGGCAAAAGCCCCGCCTCGCACAAAATCTGGAAGCCGTTGCACACCCCGAGCACGAGGCCGCCGCGGGCGGCATGCGAGCGCACCGCGCCCATGATGGGCGCGCGCGCTGCAATCGCGCCGCATCGCAGATAGTCGCCATAGGAGAACCCGCCGGGCACCACGACGAGATCGGTGCCTCTGGGCAAGGCGGTATCGGCATGCCAGACCATGGCCGGCGCGCGCCCGCTGATCAGCGTGAGCGCGCGCGCCATGTCGCGTTCGCGATTAATGCCGGGAAGGACGATGACGGCGGATTTCATGACTCGCCCTCGGCCCAGCTCAGAGGGAGATTCAAGGTAGCCTGTTCGGCCGCGGCGACGTCGGCCGCGTGCAACGCCATCATTTCAGGTCGACCTGATAATTCTCGATCAGCGTATTGGCGAGGAGCTTGTCGGCCGCCTGCTCGAGTGCGGCGCGCGCCGCTTTGCGATCGGACCCTTCGATCTCGATGTCGAACACTTTGCCCTGGCGCACGCTCGCCACGCCGGCAATGCCGAGCGATTTGAGCGCCCCTTCGATCGCCTTGCCTTGCGGATCGAGAATGCCGGATTTGAGGGTGACGGTGATGCGGGCCTTCATCGCCTGTCCTGCACGCATCGATATGGCGCGGATCGGGAAAAGTGCAAGCCGGACTTTACACGTGTCCCGGATGCGCCGTCGCGCGAAGCAAAGCGTGTAGCGCGCATGAGCGGAGCGAAATGCGGAACACCCCGGATGTCGCCGCCCTCATCCGCCCTACGCTCCGGTACGATCACCCCTTCACCAGGACGGGCCCCATGCCGCGGGGCCGTTCGCCCTCGCTCATGATGCCGAGGCGTTTGGCGACCTCGGTGTAGGCCTCGACCAGCCCGCCCAGATCGCGGCGGAAGCGGTCTTTGTCGAGCTTTTCGTTCGACTTGATGTCCCAGAGCCGGCACGAGTCTGGCGAGAGCTCGTCGGCCACCACGATGCGCATGAGATCGTTCTCCCACAGCCGGCCGGTCTCCATCTTGAAATCGACCAGACGGATGCCGACGCCGAGGAACAGGCCGGACAGGAAGTCGTTGACGCGGATGGCAAGCGCCATGATGTCGTCGATCTCCTGCGGGGTGGCCCAGCCGAAGGCGGTAATGTGCTCCTCGGAGACCATCGGGTCGCCGAGCTGATCGTTCTTGTAATAAAACTCGATGATCGACCGGGGCAGCTGGGTGCCCTCCTCAAGCCCGAGCCGCTGCGACAGCGAGCCTGCCGCGACGTTGCGCACTACCACTTCCAGCGGAATGATCTCCACTTCGCGGATCAACTGCTCGCGCATGTTGAGGCGCCTGATGAAGTGGGTGGGAACTCCGATATCGTTCAAGTGCTGGAAGACGTATTCCGAGATCCTGTTGTTGAGGACGCCCTTACCTTCGATGACGTCATGCTTCTTCGCATGAAAGGCGGTCGCGTCGTCCTTGAAGTGCTGGATCAGCGTTCCGGGTTCCGGTCCTTCATAAAGGACCTTGCCCTTGCCTTCATAGATGCGGCGACGGCGGCTCATCGGCGTGTACCGTGGTTTGTCCATCTGGATGCCGTGGCTCCGGTCGAGGCTCGTGTTCGCGGCGACCGCGCGGCGGCTCGACGAGACTGTGAACGTGCGACGCGTCCACAGCGGAAGGCTAGCCGATCGGGCGCGACAGCACAATCGCGGTGGAACGGTTTTGTTGCGCAGGATTTGCGAATCAGTTCGGTTGCCTTGACGATCGTGTCCCGCTATGCAAGGGCGCGCGCGCTGGTTTCCACGCCTGCGGTTGAAACCTTAAGCGACGTCGCTCCCGCCCTCGCCGAACGCGAAAGCGATGCGAGCGCCGCCGCTGCCGATGAGCGAGGAGGCAATGACCACATTCGATAAGCGCGAGGAAGGTTTCGAGAAGCAATTCGCGCACGACGAGGAGCTGCGATTCAAGGCGGCGGCGCGGCGCAACAAGCTGCTCGGTTTGTGGGCTGCGCAGAAGCTCGGCCTCTCCGGCGCCGAAGCAGAGGCCTATGCAAAGGCGGTCGTGGTTGCCGATTTGGAGGAGCCGGGAGAGGACGACGTGTTCCGCAAGATTCGCAGAGATTTTGATGCCAAGGGGGTGACGGACTCCGATCATCAGATCCGCCGCACCATGACCGAGCTGATGGCGAAAGCGATCGAGGAGATCAAGGCCGGCCACTGAAGATCTCCCGCTCCCGCCCCTGCCACGGCCAGCCGGCTCCTGGTCGCACCCAATCGCGACATATGGCGACCATCGCATCGTCCGCCGGCGCGGCCGATCACAACAGAGGACGATCTCATGACGACAGCAACAGCCTTCTCCCTCGCCCGCCGGCTCAAGGCCGGCGAGACGGTCCACAGCGGCTGGTGCGGCCTTTCTGCGCCGATCGTCGCCGAGCTCGTCGCCCGCGAAGGCTTTCCCGCGGTCACGCTCGATTCCCAGCACGGATTGTGGGACACCGCCTCGATCGTTTCCGGGATCGCCCAGGTGCGCCAGGGCGGCGGCGCGGCGATCGTGCGCATTCCGGTCGGCCAGTTCGCAAGCGCAAGCCGCGCGCTCGATTTCGGCGCGGAAGGCATCATCGCCCCAATGATCAACACGGAGGCAGAAGCGCGCGCCTATGTCTCGTTCGCAAAGTTTCCGCCGATCGGGGAGCGCAGCTGGGGTCCGCACCGCGCCACCACGCTCGCAAGCATGTCGGACCAGAAGGTTTATCTGCGCGAGGCCAACGCGCTCACCGTCACGTTTGCCATGATCGAGACGAAAACCGCGCTCGAGAACGTCGAGGCGATCGCGGCCACTCCCGGCATCGACGCGCTCTTCCTCGGGCCGGCCGATCTTTCGATCGCGCTGAGCAATGGCGCGGATGTCGACCCGATGTCGCATGAGGTCGACCGCGGGATCGACCGTATGCTGGCGGCGGCGCGCAAGGCCGAAAAAATCATGGGCGCCTATTGCCACTCGGTCGAACGCGCGGTTGCGCTCGCCAAGCGCGGCGTGCGCTTTCTCGCCGTGGGCAGCGACATCAGCTTTCTGCGGGCGGGCGCCGCGGCGGCGCTCAAAGCGATCAAGGTCTGATGGCGCTTGAATGCGGGCTATGCGCTACTCCTTCTCCGTTCATTCCCGCGAAAGCGGGAATCCAGAGCCACCTGCCCGCGATCCTGGGTCCCCGCTTTCGCGGGGATGAGCGGATGTTTGCGTGGATTGCGCGCAACCGGGCACGCTCTAACCGCCGCCGATTTGCTGCGTCAAGCGATCGAGAACGCGCGTCAGCTCGGCCTCGACCGCGCGCGCCTCGACGTCGAGCACGCGATAGCCGCGCTCGATCAGCCACGCCCGCCGCTCGGCCCGCTCCTTCGCTGCGGTCTCGCTTTCCTGCACGGGCACGAGATCGATCACCAGCCGCAGCGGGAACGAGACGAAATCGGTGATGTGGGCTCCGACCGGCACCTGCCGCTTGATGCCTTTTCCCGCAAAGCGCCGGTCGTTGGTGAGCGCGTGCCACAGCGCGCGCTCGGCGTCGGTCGGATTGCGGCGAAGGAGCCGCGCCAGCCCGCGCACCGGGCCGCGCTCGCCGGCCACGCGCCCTTGCCCATGTTCCGCCAGCAGCGCCCGCAACGCGGTCGCTTCCTCACCATCGAGCACCCCGCCGCGCGCCGGTCCCTTGCGGCCTTCGCTGAGCGCGACGACGATGCCGTGCAGGGTCTGGATGTCCTGCTGCGTCGGTTGCATGCGCGCGAAGATGTTGCGCAAGTTGACGAGCATGGTGGCGCGTTTCTCGAGCGGGCGGAAATACTCGATCTGATCGAGCTCGCGTTCGAGATCGGCGAAGAACGCTTGCACCTGCTCTTTGCCCGCGGGCGGCGATTTTTGCGGCATGGCGAAGGGAAGCGCCCCGCCGCTGGCGAGCTTGAACCATTCGTAAGCGAGGACCGCGACCGCCTGGGCGAGGTTGAGCGAGGCAAAGGCCGGATTGACGGGAAAGGTGACGATGCGGTCCGCGAGGGCCACCTCGCGATTTTGGAGGCCGTAGCGCTCGCGCCCGAACAGCACCGCGACATTCTCGCCGTCAGCGACACGCGGCGCGAGCAAAGCGGCTGCCGCATCGGGGGAGATCACCGGCTTGGCCTGATCGTGGGCGCGCGCCGTCGTCGCGAGCACCAGCGTACAGTCGGCGATCGTCGCCTCCACCGTATCGTAGAGCTGCGCGTCCTCGAGAATGCGATCGGCGCCGGAGGCCGCGCGCCCCGCCTGCATGTTGGGCCAACCGTCGCGGGGCTTGACGAGGCGCAGCCGGCTGAGACCGAAATTTCCCATCACGCGCGCCGCCGCGCCGATATTTTCGCCGAGCTGCGGCTCGACCAGCACGACGATCGGGCCCGGCGCGTCGATCCAAGTCTTTGTCTTGTCGGTTCCGGCGCCGGGCATGATCTCCAGCGTATTCGTTCGGGCTTCAAGCACGTCGCTTCCACTCCAGACGACGCACTCTAATACACCAGCAGGTCGTCGGTGTGCTCGCGCGCGGCGAGCGTGCCGACGGGCGCCGTGCCCTCCCCCCGTCCCAAACTGTGCACCGTCGTATAATGTTGCGCGAGACGTCTCACGAGCCCCGCTTTGCTATCGGCGCTGTAGCGGCCCGGGGTGAATTCGAAAGCGATCGGCACCGCGCGCGCCATGAGCCCGGCAAGGCCGTCGAGAACCTGCGGCTCATAACCTTCGACGTCGACCCAGACGAGCGCGACGCTCTCGGGCGCCACACCCAAGCGTTTAAGCTCGTCGTCGACGCGCACGAGCGGCACCTCGAGCCGAGCCGTGCCATCGAGCGACGGCGGCGCGCCGATCGCGTGCGCACCGGTATTGCGCGGGTGGAGATGCAGCACCGCGCTGCCCGGCGCGGCGCCGGCCGCCTTCGCGACGATCATCACGCCATGCGTGAGCCCGTTCGCGTCAAGATTCCTGGCAAGCAGCGCCGCGTTGCGTGGCGCGGGCTCGAACGCAACGGCGCGCGCGAAGCGGCCGGTGCGCAGCGCATAAATCGTGTGCGTGCCGATGTGCGCGCCGACATCGACGAACACCGCATGGGGCGGCAACCGCCGCGCCGCCGACAACACTTCGACCGCGCTGTCGATCTCGCGGCGCTGCCAGCCGCCGTGCCACATCAGCCACGCGCCAACCACGCGATCGCTCGGATCGACGAAGAAGCGCACGTCGCCGAGCTCGCACAGGACGAGATGCCCGCGCGCGGCGAGCGCGTTCATCACGACGTCGCGCAGCACCGGCCGACCGACAAGCAGCGGCTCGAGTAGCGCCTGGCGCAGCGCGCGGCGGCGGCGTCCGTAAGCCCCTCTGATCTCGCGCCATGTCGGCATTGTTGCCAAATCAGAACACCCTTGCATCCACGCGGGAGCGTTTCCGGCGTCTCGCACCGACGGCCCGCGTGCACAATGGCGCGCCGGCTGCGCGCGCGCAATTCGGCAACACGTTGTTTTGTCCTTGCAGGATCAAGCCGGCCGCGCCATAAGGCGCCTGCCCCGAGGCATTTCCGCTCACCTCCTCCGCAGCTGCGCGCGCGTAAAGGGTCGGCCGCAATGGCGAAAATCAAGGTGCAGAATCCGGTCGTCGAGATGGACGGCGACGAGATGACCCGCATCATCTGGCATCTCATCAAGGAGAAGCTGATCCATCCTTATCTCGACGTCGAGCTCCTCTACTACGACCTCGGCATTGAGAAGCGCGACGAGACCCGCGACAAGATCACGATCGAAGCGGCGGAGGCGGTGAAGAAGGTCGGTGTCGGCGTCAAGTGCGCCACCATTACGCCCGACGAGGCGCGGGTGAAGGAATTCGGCCTGAAAGAAATGTACCGCTCGCCCAATGGCACCATCCGCAACATTCTCGGCGGCGTCATCTTCCGCGAACCGATCATTTGCAAAAACGTGCCGCGGCTGGTCCCCGGCTGGACCAAGCCGATCATCATCGGCCGTCATGCCTACGGCGACCAATACCGCGCGACGGATTTCAAGGTGCCGGGCAAGGGCAAGCTGTCGCTCTCTTTCGTGGGCGACGACGGCACCAAGATCGAGCGCGAGGTTTTTCGCTTCCCCGGCGGCGGGGTTGCCATGGCGATGTACAATCTCGACGACTCGATCCGCGACTTCGCCCGCGCCTCGCTCAACTACGGTCTCAACCGCGGCTACCCGGTCTATCTCTCCACCAAGAACACTATCGTCAAAGTCTATGACGGGCGGTTCAAAGACATTTTCCAGGAGATCTACGACGCCGAGTTCAAGGCGGCGTTCGAGAAGAAAGGCATTTTCTACGAGCACCGGTTGATCGACGACATGGTGGCGGCGGCACTGAAATGGTCGGGCGGCTATGTGTGGGCCTGCAAGAACTACGATGGCGACGTGCAGTCGGATACCGTCGCGCAGGGCTACGGCTCGCTCGGGCTGATGACGTCGGTGCTGATGACCCCGGACGGCAAGGTGGTCGAAGCGGAGGCCGCGCACGGCACGGTGACGCGCCACTACCGCCAGCACCAGAAGGGCGAGCAGACCTCGACCAATTCGGTCGCCTCGATCTTCGCCTGGACGCGCGGGCTCGCGCATCGCGCCAAGCTCGACGATAACGCCGCGCTCGCGAAATTCGCCGCGACCTTGGAGCAGGTCACCGTCGGCACGGTCGAGTCCGGTTTTATGACCAAGGACCTCGCGCTGCTCGTCGGCGCCGATCAGAAATGGCTCTCCACCACCGGCTTTCTCGACAAGGTCGACGAGAACCTCAAAAAGGCGATGGCGTAACGGTACTCATTTCTGTCGTCCCGGCCCAGCGCATCGCGCGAGAGCCGGGCCGGTGTTGATAGGTCCCCGCAACGGGGTCCCCGCGACGCTTGCGTCGCGGGGTGCCCCTCGCGGGGACGACCGGAGAGAGAGAGAAGCCGGGTGGAGCGAAGCGACGCGATCAGAAGAGGATTCCATGCACCCTTTGATGTTTCTACTCGCCATCGTCGCCGCCGCGGCGCTGGCGCGCGCGGCATCGGCACAGGTCCCGCCCGCCCTCGCGGCGCCGGGCGAGAGCGCGGTCGTCACGCTGCATGCCGAGGGCGCGCAGATCTATGAGTGCAAGGCCGGCACCGATGGCAAGCTGGCATGGGCCTTTCGCGAGCCGATCGCGACCTTGCTGCTCGACGGCAAAAGCGTCGGACGCCACTTTGCCGGGCCGAGCTGGGAGCACGTCGACGGCAGCGCGGTCGTCGGCAAGGCGGTCGCCAACGTCGCAGGGCAGACTCCCGGCGATATCCCGTGGCTCAAGCTCGATGTGACGGCGCATCGCGGCACCGGCACGCTCTCCGGCGTCACCACGGTGCAGCGGATCAACACGCGAGGCGGTGTCCACGCCGGCGGCTGCGACAACGCCGGCGCACTCTACAGCGCGCCCTATTCGGCGGATTATGTGTTTCTGAAGAAAGCATCGTGAAGGATCAACTCAGAACGCGCAGCGATGGGCAAAATCGCCTGCGAGTCTCTTGTGAGGTGGGCACGGCGCGCGCGCGATTTTGCCACACGGAAAGACCGAACAACGCGGCTTTGTCCACCCTACAGCTGAAGAGATAGTTCCCCCGGGTTTCGCTTCGCTCAACCCCGGGCTGCGCTCAGCTTCCCGCCAACGCGCCTTCGATCGCTTTGAGCGCGGCGTCCGCCTTGGAGCCGTCGGGGCCGCCGGCTTGCGCCATCTCGGGTTTCCCACCGCCGCCCTTGCCGCCCAAGACCTCGGAGGCCCTTCGCACCAAATCAACGGCGGAGAACCGCGCGACAAGATCAGGCGTCACGCCGACGACTATGCTGGCCTTTCCGTCGGCGGTGGTGGCGACAAGGGCAACGACGCCAGACCCAAGTTGTTTCTTGCCCTCGTCCGCGAGGCTCTTCAGATCCTTGATTTCGATGCCTTCGACCGCCCGCGCCATGAGCTTCACGTCGCCGACTAGGCGCACGCCATCCGCGCCCTCGCTGCGCGCACCACCGCCCATGGCGAGCTTCTTCTTCGCTTCGGACAGCTCGCGCTCGAGGCGGCGGCGCTCGTCGAGCACCTGCGCGAGGCGCTGCGGCATATCGTCGAGCGGCGCCTTGAGTTCGGCCGACGCTGCCTTCGCGAGCTCGCCAAGGTGGCGCGCGTACTTGCGCGCCGTCGTCCCGGTGAGCGCCTCGATGCGGCGCACGCCGGCCGCAACCGCGCTGTCGCCAAGGCCGGCGATCACGCCGATATCGCCGGTACGCCTGACGTGCGTGCCGCCGCACAGTTCCACCGACCAGCCCATGGCGTTGCCGCCGGCTTCGCCCATGGCGACGACCCGCACCTCGTCCCCGTACTTCTCTCCGAACAGCGCGCGGGCGCCTGACGCAATCGCCTCATCGACAGCCATCAGCCGCGTGGTCACCGGCGAATTCTGCAGCACGACCTCGTTGGCAATGTCCTCGACCCGCTCGATCTCCTCGGCCGTCATCGGTTTGGGATGCGAGAAGTCGAAGCGCAGCCGGTCGGGCGCGACCAGCGAACCTTTTTGCGCCACGTGATCGCCCAGGACCTGGCGCAGCGCCTCGTGCAGGATGTGCGTGGCCGAATGGTTGCGGCGGATGGCGCTGCGCCGCGAATGATCGACCTCGAGCGTAAGTGCGGCGCCGACGTTGAGCGTGCCCTTCTCCACCTTGCCAGAATGGACGAACACGTCGCCCGCCTTGCGCTGGGTATCGGTCACGGACAAGCGTACGCCATCGGCGTGCATCACGCCGGTGTCGCCGACCTGGCCGCCCGCTTCGCCGTAGAACGGTGTTTGGTTAAGGACAACGGCGCCACTCTCGCCAGCGCGCAAGACGTCGACCTCCTTGCCGTCCTTGACCAACGCGGCGACCACCCCCTCGGCGGTGTCGGTCTCGTAGCCGAGAAAGTCGGTCGCACCGATCCGCTCCTTGAGCGCAAACCACAGTGCTT
>DATNNX010000189.1:0-3153 GCA_035601615.1 Xanthobacteraceae bacterium | reverse complement strand
GGAGCGCGAATGGGCGCAGAGCGCCTCTTCGAAGTGAACAAAGCGCGGCTTGTCGAAGGTGCCGACCAGACCGCCCGCATCGGCGATCGCGCGTTCGACCGCAGCCCGGTCGCGCGGATCGGCGCGCAGATATCCGGGACGCAATTCGTACGCCGGGAATAGCGGGGTGCCGCCTGAGAGGTCGAGGATCAGATCGCAGGTCGAGGTTGCGCCGTCGCGCGAAGGTCCGAACACGAGCCTGGCGCGCGAGGACGGTGATGGCAGTGCGTAGTCGTCGATCGCAAGCTCAAACCGGCCGAGATATCCGCGCGCATTGCGAACGGTGCCTTTGAGAACCGGAAACTCGTTGGTCCTGCGTGGCGCCACGTCGCCCGGCTTGGTCAGAAGCACAGTGATGTCGAGACGATCCGCGAGCCGCTGGGCGGCCTCGATCGCGATCTCGTCGCGGCCATAGATCAGCGCGACGCCGGTGCTCTCGAGCGTCACCAGCGAAATCGGCGGCATCTCTTCCCCCGCCGCAGCGATCAACGCCGCGGCTTTTGGACCGGCCGCGGCGGCGGCGTTGGACCAGCCGCCGGTTTCGCGAATATTGACAAAGGTGAGTTGAGCTTGCGGGAAATTCTCCGCGACTTCCCTGAACAGCGGGGCTTCCTGGGTGCAAGCGACCGTAACCGGCGCGCCGTCGGCAAGCGCTTGCTTGAACCGCTCGAGCTCCTGGCCGCAGAGCTGGTTGGCCTGGGTGATCTTTCCCGCGCAGCCGCGACCGATCGCCTGCGCATCGAGCGGCATGGTCCTCTCGCAGCTGCAAATCAGGAGATGAGACGAGTCCGCACTCATTAATGATTTATCCTGAACCGGCGTGCCCAGCGCGGTTGCTCCGTTCTCCGGTTCCGCGGTACTTGCTAAGATGAAAATCTGCAAGATCAAGGCCCGCTCGCCGGATAGCCTTGACCGGGATAGCATACACCGCCGGCTTGCAAAGCAACTAAGGATGAATTGTCAGATGCCGTCGCGTCCCGCGGATACCGGGCAAACGCTCGATCTGCCCCCCGGCTACACCCTGGTTCCGTTGCGCGAATATGGCGACGCCTTCGTTCACGGCTGCGCGATCGCTTCCGATACCGGCGCGGGAGCGCTGGTGTGGGTGCGCCGTTATGATCTGGTCGAATTCGCCGTGGTTCTGGAGCCTGACGAGCCACTGCTATCGGCGCGCCGGGCGTTTTTTGCCGGGATGAATGCGGCGGCAGACGCCATTGCCGCCCATTGCCCGCCCGAGCGGGAAGTTAGTTTCGACTGGCCCGATGCGATTCTGTTCGACGGCGGGTTGCTTGGCGGCGCGCGGCTCGGCTGGCCGGCGGGTTGCGCCGAGGACGAGGCTCCTGCCTGGCTGGTGTTCGGCATCATGCTGCGTGCCGCCGATATGGCCCATGTCGAGGAGGTGCAGGCCGCCGCCGGCGTTTCCCTGTTGAGCGAAGGCTTTGAGATGGTTGACACCGACGCGATCATCGGCAGCTTCGCCCGTCATCTCATGACCGCGTTCGACCTTTGGAACGAGCGCGGATTTGAGACGATCGCACGGGATTATCTGGCACGGCTTTCCAGCCGAAAGGCCGGCGAGCGCCGAAGGATCGACCTCAGCGGCGACCTTCTGATCACCCCGCCAACCGGCAGCGGGCCGCCCGAGCGGGCTTCTCTTGTGGATGCGCTCGCCAAGGCGGCTTGGTATGATCCTCAAGCGCGCGGTCCGAAACTCGGATGAGGCGGACATGTTGAGATTTCCGCGAACCATCAGGCTCGACCCGTCGGATACATTTGTTTTCGAGCGGGCGGCGGAACCCGGCGAATGGGCTGTTTCCGGCGCGTTTGTGTTCTGGAACCGGGACCTGGCCACGCTCGGCCAGAAAGAGCGCGTGGCGCTGCGCTCGGGCTTTCTTGGCATCGAGAGCCTCGGCTGGTCCACGCTCGCGATCGTTACCGAGGCGACGGAGGCCGACAGGCTAGCCATGATCGAGCGCCTCGCGAGCCAGTTGCTGGAGAAATTCGCCGCACCTGATCTCAATGCAGCGCGTGTTGCCGCCGAAGAAGAGGTCGCGTTTGCGGCCTCGCTATGCGATCACCCGGCGCAAACCCTGCTCGCGGTGCAGCGCAGCGTCGAGAACGGCGAAATCCGCGAGCGCTTCCGCACGCTCAAGCCGCGCGAAGCCGCAGCCGGCGCCGACCGGTTGCACGCGCATGCCCGCGCCTTCACCTTTCATGAGCTCGAGGGCGACGCTGAACCTGCCGAACAGGTCGATCTGCCTGGAATGATCAGGAACGACCGCAGGACGGACCGCACATGAGGGAATTCTGGGTCGCCTCGGGTCATCACCTCACGCACCGCGCCGATCATGGCGGGCTGGTGGCGACGCCCGAACTGATCATCGCCTATCTGGCGCGCCCTGAATTGATGCCGCCGGCCGACGCCTGCGAGGCCGAGCGCAACCTGCATGCAAGCCTGCTGGCGGATCCCCTGCGCCCGGTTTCACGTGCGGAGATTGCCGCGCTCGCCGACGCCGATGCGCGCGAGAACTGGACCTTGATGGTGGACTTCCGCGACCGGCTGATATCAGCGCCGTCGCTTGAAGCCTTGTATACGACGCTAGCCCGCAAGGGCGCCGGCGGCTTGCCGCCGATTTTTCTGTCCCAGCTCTCTCATCTGATCTTGCGCAACGCGCTTGAGGGTTGCGACGATCCTTACACGCTGCGGGCCGGCGAACTGTTCTATCGCAGCCAACTGGCTGCCATCCACGAAGGTGCGCTGCTGTTAGCCGATGCGGAAGTCATTGAGGCGCAGCAACACGCCCAACACGACATGCATTCGTCACCGCTGACGGCCTTGTTGCAGCCGAAGCCATTCGCCGAGATGGATGTGATGGACGACGAAAACGCCTGGACCTACTGGTCGCGTTCGGACGCGCATGCGATGGTCATGAACATCGGCGGCAATCCGAAGGCGCGCGCCGGGCTGTGCAGGGTGATCGAACGATGGATTAGCCACCTGCTCGGCATTGCCGTCCATGTGGAGACGGTCGCTTCGATCGAGGACCGTGACTGGCGCTGGTTCGTCGGCCTCGACAGCGAGGCGACGCGGATCGGCAACGCCTTGTGGAACGG
>DATNNX010000188.1:0-5282 GCA_035601615.1 Xanthobacteraceae bacterium | reverse complement strand
AGGGCGCCGCATGGCGAAGACCTGGCGGCGACGGCCCAAACGGTTCTCGGTCCTAGGGCCTCATTGCTTCCGGCGCCGGGCACTCTAGCCCCGAGACCCGGCCGTTCCAGTCTCTGCTGGGCAGGTGGCGGTGACGCGGAGCTACATATCTGGAACGGTGGGTTCCACGGGTTCGATATAGTCTTTCCGGACGCCGCCCTTTCCCGAACTGCGCGTTCCGCCCGCAAGGCGTGGCTCGCTCGCATTCTCAACACTTGACGCAGAATGGGGTTGAACTGAACTGCTCAGCCAGCTCAGCCTTCGCCGCTCTCAAAATCGTTGACACCTGCTGTATCGCTCCTCAGCGAAGAAGCAAGCTATCGCCGGACGCCCCAGACTGATCGCGAACAAGGCCATCAAACCCAGTCGAGGCGATCAAAGACACAACAGTTGTTAGCGGCGGTCTCAAAACCGTTGGGATTGAGCGGTTTGAAAACCGTGTTGTAAATGCGTGGTCCGCGGCGTTGTCGGGGATGATTGCGCTGTAGTGGGTAGCCGCGTGGCTGGCCAAGGAACGACGCTGTGTTGCGCCCGGTCAGGCTTCCTCGAGCCAGCCGTGGCGTTGGACACGCAGCGCTGCCTGGGTCCAGTCCGGACCGAGGCGGTGGACGGCCTCGAGCATGCTGCCCCAGGAGTCTTGCAGTAGATCATACCGGTCCAGAACCAAGGCGACTGCGATGCGCTCGCCGGTGGACAGAGTCCCGAAGGAGAGTTCGTCGTGCGTGACCAGTTGCACCTTGGCGCGGATCTGGGCTTCTGCAGCGTTCATGAGCAGTACGGCGCGGCGGTGATGTCGATTGACTCGTGGATGTCGTCGGGAGCGACGAGGGCTAGCTCTCGATATGGTCTTTGGCCCTAAAGCTGGGGCCTTCGATCAGACAGATATCCGCGTGATGCAAGAGTCGGTCGAGCAGCGCAGAGGTGAGCGTCGAGTCGTTGTTGAAGATCTCCGGCCAGCTTTTGAACGCCCGATTGGTACTCATCAGGATGGCGCCGCGCTCATAGCGCTCGGAGATGATCTGGAACAACAGGTCGGCGCCGAGCTTGTCGATCGGGAGATATCCGATCTCGTCCACGATGACCAGTGAGGGTTTGAGATAGCGCTGCATCGTGCGCTTCAGGGAACCCGTCCCGGCGGCGGCCGAGAGGGTGTGGATGATGTCGATGGCGGTGGTGAAGAGCACCGAGTGGCCGCGGGCACAGGCGGCCTGGCCGAGGGCGATGCTCAGATGCGTCTTGCCGAGACCCACGCCGCCCAAGAAGATGACGTTGGCTTTTTGCTCGATAAAGTTCAGGCGGAACAGATTCTGGATCTGTGGACGGTTGATCTTCTTCGGCCAGCTCCATTGGAACTGATCCAGGGTCTTGAGCATCGGGAAGCGGGCACGACGGACGCGTTGCGCAAGGCTTTTATCCTCGCGGCGGGCCACTTCGCCCTCGATCAGGCGCTGCAGGTAATCGAGGTGCCCCCAACCCTGCTCGGCGGCGGTTTGCGCCAGTTCATGGTAATGGGCGCGGATGTAGGGCAGCTGCAGGCGCTGCAGCAGCTTGCTCAAGGAGTCGCCATTGCGCGGTTCGTCGTCCGTGTGATCGTCCTTACTCATCGTCTGTAACCTCGTAGATGGATAGATCCGGTTCCGGCAACTCGAGCTCGAGCAGATCGGCCCGGCGCGTGAGCGACAGCGGACTTGCGGCCGGGGATTTCAGGCGCGCCCGCGATTCGAGTAAATGGGCGATGTACTCGCTCGAGAAGGCATTGAAGACGATGGCATCCTCGATCGCCCGGTGGCAGGCGGCATCGCCGTAGATCTCGGCGAGCGCGATGATCTTGCGCACGTGTCCACGGGCGTTGAAGCGCCGCGCCTCGAGGCCCTCGTAATAAGCCGCCGCCTTCGGTGATATCCTGAGGAAGCGCGGCATCAGTCGCTGCTCGCGCGCGTTTTCGCGTTGTTCAAGCAAGGCCTTCGGGTGATCCGGATCCTCGCGGTCCTGGTATCGGTCAAAGCAGCGTACATGCCGGGCGATGAGCTGGTCTTGATGATAAATGCAGACCCGCTCCGGATAGGCTTTGACGATCACGCGCTGGTTCGCGAACTCGGCCGGCACCGAGTAGCGGTTGGTGTCGATCGCGATGCGGAACTGGCTCGAGGCGCGCAGATTCAGGACTCGGGCGAGATCGTACGGATTTGGGTTCGGCCGGCGTAAAGACTCGCGCTCCTCGGCAAAGAGGTCCACCGGTCGGCGGTGCGTCTCGCCGTGATCGCGCACGTTGGCGATCTCGTTGAGCCAGAGCTGCGCCGCCGGATTCACCGCCGAGAAGTCGGTGAACTGCATGCCGTTGAGGAGATTTTTTTTCACATAGCCGACGCCCGACTCGACGCGGCCCTTCTCATTTCCCGCGTTCTTGTTACAGGCCACGATCTTGAACGAGTGATGCCGGGCGTAGTCAACGTAGCGCGGGTTGAACACGGGCGCGACGCCCGTCAGGCGCCGCAGCACCGCAGACTTCAGGTTATCCACCATGATCTTCTCCGGCACCCCGAGCGCGGCAAAGGCCCGCTCGTGACAGCCGAGGAAGTGCTCCATGGTCTGCGAGACCGTAAATTCCACGTACATCTGGCGCGAGTAACACTGCACCATCACAAAGAAGCTCAGGCGCCGGCGCGTGCCACCGACCGCGATCGAGCCGTACTGACCCCAGTCAACCTGAGCGCATTCAGCCTTGGCGAAGTCGAGCTTCAGGTACGCCTTCTGCTTCGGCGGCCGCACCCGGCGTACGTACCCGTTGACGATGGTCTTGCCGCCCGGGTAGCCGATTTCACGCAGGCGCTGGAAGATTTGTTGCGCGCTGAAGTTATGCGCTTCGAGCCAACGGACGATTTGACCCTTGTAGGGATCGAGTTGGCTGCCGCGCGGCGGCGCCGCACGCTGCGCGTAGCGTTCGCGTCGTGACCACTTCGATACGGTCTCTGGGTGCAGCCCCAATGCTTGTGCGGTCTGCGTGATCGAGAGCCGCTGGCGATCACGATGGTCGCGGATCTTGCAGTACGTCTCGTAGTCGATCATCGGCGATGCTCGTCCTGCGCGAGCGTTGCGCGCAGTTGCGCAATGCCGCGTTCGACCGATTGCATGCCGGTCACGCGCGGTGTCGCCGGCGGATCGAGCGATAGCACTTGATACAGCGGGCGCTCGTAGGCGATCAGATCGAGACGGATGAGCTCGGCGCGCGCGGCCGCCAGTCGCGGCGCCGGCATCGATAGCAGGCGCTCAAGGCTCGCCGCACCGTAATAGCTCAAGCCTTGCGCATCGGCGACGGTGACCAGCACGAGGTACAAGCCGAGCGCATCGACACCACAGCGTTCAACGTGCCGGTCGCGCACCAGCCGTTGATCGATCCAGCTGAACTGCGTCGGCACCCGCCGCAGCCGCTCGGGGCGCAGCACCCTTTTCACCGGCATCGCTCATCTTCCTCGCCAAGATGTCCTGGCCAAGTTGTAGCAAGCCGCGGGCGGTGCTCGCGATGTCGTCTTGTAGCGTAGAGTCGCTCAGATGGGCGATAAGCCCAATCAATACAGGGCCTTGGGCACTCAGCGCGTCTTGTAGCGCAAGGGCGCTCAGATCTTCGATTTTGTCCGCCGGTTCAATGACTTGAGTAACAAGGGCGTCTTGTAACGCAATGCCCGGATCACGTCGATGGGCGCGCCAATACCCCGGATGACCGGCCCGCCATGCGCGCACCCGCTCGACGTGCACCGGCCCCCGGAAGTAATCCCGGTTCTCCGGCTGGCCGAGCCAGCGGCGCTGCCGCGCCGCCTTGCCGGCCGCACGGCAGGCCCGCTTTGTGCAGTACTTTTGGCGCCCGCGATTGCGCACATCGACCGTGAAAATATCTCCGCAGCACAGGCACTTGCTTTGTTCTTTATTCGCCATGGATCCCTCGCATGAGGATCCATCTTCACCGACGATTGATGCCGGCCGCAGACGCCGCCAACATCACCATCGGCGGGAAGAAAATCGAGACGAACAAGACGATTTAGATAATGCCCGTCCGAAGAATACGGACGAAGAAGACCACGACGTTCATACCGCTGGAATTAAACGGAAATAAGATTGCCGCTGACAGAAAACGATGCTGCGCTTGGGATGCCAGGCCTCGTCTGGTCGGACCCCGGCCCAATTGTTGTGGGTGGAGGCGACCCGACTCCAGGCGCGGTAGATGTCGCCACCGCCCCACTCCTTCATTGCGTCTAAGTATCCGGGTGAGCCCGCAGAAGGCGCGGACGGCTTGTGCCCGTGGCCGCCACTATCGCCATAAAGCCACCGTTCAACGAACGGGCCCGGATCGGGAAAACCGCTGCATTCCAACCGATAGTCATGGGCGAAAGTTCGCCCGCTCTCTGGATCTCGCCCCCTCACGCGCACGTGGATGTACGGCCAGGCCAACCCTTGAAGGATCCACCGACCCGAATCGGCGCCCACGAGGAAGCGCACAGAACTGAGGTGCGCCTCGAGTGTCGACTGAGCGGGCGACGCAATCTCAGCCATTCGTAAAGTCCCTCAACGTCAGGTCTAGCGTGAGCTCGCAGTCGCCGTATTTTACAAATCGGCCAATGACCGCGTCCTTCGGCAGCGGCAGGTCCGCGCCGGGGAGCATCAGATTGGCCTTCGCCTTCGCGGTATCGTCGAGATTGAATCCCTTCTTGCCAATCGCCCAAAGCAGAACGCGATGCACATGCGCGGCCGGCGAGAAATGGTGCTCCTTGGTGTCGGCGTTCCAGCGAACCATTACCCGCACCTTGCGGCAGCGATGGGCGTGCAACGCGAGCGCCTTGCGATTTTCGATTTCGATGCCTATGACCTCTTCCCCGTCCCGCTCAAAGACCTGTAGCTCATCCCCCAAAGCAGCGAGCTGCCGAACTTCGCGGAGAACGTCACCAAGACTCCCGCCCTCAAGCTGAATGACCTCGATCGCATTTCGGTCCTCGATCTCCACTTCGACGCGCGCCTTACTCATGGTTCATCTCCAAGTGATTGACTTGAAACGGTGTTCACTCTGTGAAACAATCTTTGGGACAAATGGCTGGTGAGGCCGCTGTTTCGTTGAGTGAACACTGGCCACTCTACGCAACATTCAACCTGAAGGCAAGACTGCATGGCGTTTGATCGAGTCCGGCTGGCAACTTACGTGCGCAACAAGATTGGGGCCGAGAAGCTGTCGTTGCGCCGAGCTGCCGAATTGGTGG
>DATNNX010000187.1:0-5799 GCA_035601615.1 Xanthobacteraceae bacterium | reverse complement strand
CATCGCTCTCCTACGGAGCGGGAAGGCCTTCTTTTTCTTCGCGTAGCCAGGGCGATAACAGACGGCGATGGGGTTACGGGAGCGCGTCAGGAACATGGGCTCATGCTCAGCGTGGTGATCGCCACGCACGAGAGCGAGCGCGCGCTCTTGCCGACGCTGTCGGCGCTGGTTGCGGGCGCGGCTGCCGGGCTTGTGCGCGAGGTGATCGTTGCGGACGCTGGCTCGCGCGACGCAACCGTTGCAATCGCCGACGGCGCCGGTTGCCGTGTATTGGAATCGACGCAAGCACGCGGGACGCGCCTAAGGGCAGCGGCGGAAGCGGCGCGCGCGGCCTGGCTCCTTTTTCTGCGGCCCGGCGTCGTCCTCGAGCCGAGTTGGGTCGAGGAGACCAGGGGTTTCATGGAGGATGCTGAGCGTCGCCGCCACGACGATGCGGCCGTATTCCGCGCCGAGACCTTCCGCCCCGGCGCGCTCGGAGCAATGGCGCTGCTATACGCGGCTCTCGGTGCAAGGCCCGATACACGCCAAGGGCTGCTGATCGCGCGCACACTTTACGACACGCTCGGCGGCCACCGCGACGTCAAGGAGCCGGAACGCGATCTGCTGCGCCGCCTGGGCCGCCGCCGCCTCGCGCGCTTGCGAACCGGCGCGATTTCAGATTACTTGACATGACTCTGTCAAGTTATGAAAGCCGTCACCCTCCATGGCAGAGACAGCCGCCAGCGACTTCGATGACCGCGTGGGCGCGGTCCGCCGTTTCAATCGCCTCTACACGCGGCGCATCGGGGTGCTCGAGGATGGTTTCCTGGGAAGCCCCTACTCGCTTGCGCAGGCGCGCGTGCTCTACGAGCTCGCGCGCCGTCCCAAATCAACCGCCACCGAGATCGCCGCCGAACTAGGCCTCGATCACGGCTATCTCAGTCGGATTCTGCGCGACTTCAACGAGCGCGGCCATGTCGTCAAAACGGCCTTGCCGAATGATCGACGGCAAAGCCTGCTATCTCTCACCACAAAAGGCCGCATGGCGTTCGCGCCGCTCGAGGAGCATTCACAGAAACAAGTCGGCGCGATGCTCGGCGCCTTGTCGGTTGCGGATCAGGAACGCGTGCTCGCCGCGATGCGCACCATCGAAATCTCGCTGTACGAAGCACCCGCGCAGCAAGTGCCATACCTGCTGCGGGCTCCACGCGCTGGCGACATGGGCTGGATCGTGGCTCGCCATGGCGTGCTTTACGCGGAGGAATACGGTTGGGACGAGCGACTCGAAGCGCTCATCGCGGAAATCGTTGCAGCCTTCGTCCGCAACCATGATCCCAGGCGCGAGCGTTGCTGGATCGCCGAGCAGGAAGGCGAGAACGTAGGATCGGTCCTCCTGGTGCGGGAAACGGACGAGATCGCGCGGCTGCGGCTTCTGCTAGTCGAACCCAAAACTCGCGGGCTCGGCATCGGCGCCCGACTGGTCGAGGAGGCGTCGCGTTTTGCGCACGAGGCGCACTATCGCAAAGTCACGCTGTGGACCCACAGCGTGCTGACCGCGGCCCGCCGCATCTACGAGCGGGCGGGCTTCAGGCTCACCCATCAATGGACCCATGACATGTTCGGCAAAGCGCTTGACGCCGAGACATGGGAGCTTGATCTGCGCTAGGCGGTTGCACCCTTGGCCTTGCCTCGGCGCAAGTGCTCGTCAAGCCGCGGCATGATCTCGACGAAATTGCAAGGCCGGTAGCGGTAGTCGAGCTGGTGCACCAGGATCTCGTCCCAGGCGTCGCGGCAGGCGCCGGGCGAGCCCGGCAGGCAGAACACATAGGTGCCGCCGCCAACGCCTGCGCTTGCGCGGGTCTGGATCGCCGAGGTGCCGATCTTGGCTTGGCTCACCAGCAAGAACATCGTCGCAAAACCGTCCATGCGCTTCTCGAACAACGGCTCGATCGCCTCCGGCGTCACGTCCCGTCCGGTGAATCCGGTCCCGCCGGTGGTGATGATCACGTCGATTGCAGGATCCGCCATCCATTGCTGGACCTGCGCGCGAATCTTGCCGACGTCATCGGTGACGATGGCGCGCCCGGCGATCGAATGGCCCGCCTTTTCGATGCGCTCGACCAAGGTCGCGCCGGATTTGTCGTCTTCCAGCGCGCGCGTGTCAGAGATCGTGAGCACCGCGATTTTCAGCGGTACGAATTGCCTGCTGTTGTCGATTCCCGGCATGTGCGTACCGAAGCTGACTCGTCAGCTCAGCTGGTGTCGTCCCCGCGACAGCGAAGATCCATGGCCACCGGCCTCTGGGATATGGGTCCCCAGCATAAGCGCGTTTACGCGCGTCCATAGCCCGTCGGAGACGGGCGTAAACGCCCTTAAGGACGCGCTATGCGTGGGGACGACTGCGGACAGATGAATCGTTCTCCACGGTTTGCGCGCGCGACGCGCGCCGGTCCACTCAAAGCTGGGCTGCGGCAAAGGTGTTGCAGTTTGAGACCGAGCCGGAGCGAAAGCCCGCGTTGAACCAGTGTTGGCGCTGCTCGGAAGTCCCGTGGGTGAAGGAATCGGGAACCGCGTAGCCGCGCGCCCTCTTCTGCAGCGTATCGTCGCCGATCGCGGCCGCGGTGCGCAAGGCGGCCTCCACGTCACCCGGTTCGATGAACGGCGGCCGACCCTCGCTCCTTAGCATCTCATTCTCCCGATTCGCCCAAACCCCGGCGAAGCAATCGGCCTGCAGCTCGACTTGCACCTGGATGTGGTTCGCCGCCGCCCTGCTGCCGGCGGCGCGTTGCGCCTGCTGCGCCTTGGGCAGAATGCCGAGCAGATTCTGCACGTGATGTCCGACCTCGTGCGCGATGACGTAGGCCTGCGAAAACTGGCACGCCTTGCTGCCGACGTCGCAGCCGTGGAAACGCGTCGCGATCTGGTCGAAGAACGAGGTGTCGAGATAGACCTTCTGGTCGGCGGGACAGTAGAAGGGTCCCATGGCGCTTTGCGCTTCTCCGCCGCAACTGGCGTGCGTCGCGCCGCGATAGAGAACGAGCACGGGCGGCCGATAGATCTTGCCGTCGCTCGCAAAGACTTGCTTCCACTGCAGCTCGGTGCTGCCGAGCACCTTGCTCACGAAGCGGCCCATCTGGTCCTGCGGAGCGCTGGTGCGTCGCGCGCTGGGCGGCGCCTGCACCTGCGGCCGGCCGGAGCCGGTCAGGATCTCGGCGCCGCCGATGAGCACGCTCGGATCGATGCCGAGCGCCCAACCGATGAGGCCGAGCGCTACGATCGCGCCGATGCCCAGTCCGCCGCCGCCGATCGGAATGCCGAAGCCACCACCGCCGTAGCCCTCCGCGCGTCGATCTTCGACATTGCCGCTTTCCGGGAGATCGTCCAAGCGCATGGTTAGCCTCCTTGCCCGCGGCCGGTCACACGGCCGCCGCAGCGGTTGACTTTCGTTTACCACCGCGCCGATCGCGCGCCTTCGCGAATATAATTCGCGGACAAATCTTTCCCAATAGCCGTGCGATCCGGTTAAGCCGATTTTTACCGCGCGCCGGCATAGTGCCTCACTGTCGGTTGTAGGTCCCGCGTCACCGGCCGCGTCGCCTGAGTCAGAGTCCTGAGTCATGGTTGTATCGCGTCGCGGGGCGTCCGCTCGGGCGCCCCGCGTCAGTTTCGAGTCCGTCGCAACCAACCGAATTCTGGTCGGCGACTGCATTGCCGAGATGGCAAAGCTGCCGGAGGAATCGGTCGATCTCGTTTTCGCCGATCCTCCCTATAACCTGCAGCTGCAAGGCGACCTCAAGCGTCCCGACGATTCGCGCGTCGATGCGGTCGACGATGACTGGGACAAGTTCTCGAGCTTTGTCGCCTACGACGACTTCACGCGCGCTTGGCTCATCGCGTGCCGGCGCGTGATGAAGCGCGAGGCGACGCTGTGGGTGATCGGCTCGTATCACAACATTTTTCGTGTCGGCGCGATCCTGCAGGATTTGCGCTTCTGGATTCTCAACGATGTGGTGTGGCGCAAGTCGAATCCGATGCCGAATTTTCGCGGGCGGCGGTTCACCAACGCGCACGAGACGCTGATCTGGGCGGCCCGCGATCCGCGCGCAAAGGGCTACACGTTCAATTACGAAGCGCTCAAGGCAGGCAACGATGGCGTGCAGGTGCGCTCCGACTGGACCATTCCGCTGTGCACCGGCGAGGAGCGCCTCAAAGGCAGCGACGGCAAGAAGCTGCATCCGACCCAGAAACCCGAGGCGCTGCTGGCGCGGATCATCCTCGCATCATCGCGGCCCGACGACCTTGTGCTCGACCCGTTCTGCGGCAGCGGCACCACCGGTGCCGTCGCCAAGCGGTTGCGGCGCCGCTTCATCGGCATCGAGCGCGAGAGCGCCTATGCGGCGGCCGCGCAGGCGCGTATCGCAGCGGTCGAGCCGCTGCCGGCGCCGGCGCTTGCACCGTTCATGACCGCGCGCGAGGCGCCGCGCGTGCCCTTCTCGGCACTGATCGAGGCCGGACTGATCACGCCGGGCGCGCGCCTATGCGATGCCAAGCGCAAGATCGAGGCGCTGGTGCGTGCCGACGGCGCGATCGCGTTGGGTGAGACGGTCGGCTCCATCCACCGCATCGGCGCGCTGGCGCAAGGCTTGGAGGCGTGCAACGGCTGGGCCTTCTGGCACGTCAACACGGCCAAGGGCCTGCTCTCGATCGACGCGCTGCGGACGCAGATCCGAGCGGAAATGCGGGCATAGTCACCCGAGGCTCACCCGCCCGGCGCGCCTTGCGTGTTGACGTAGAGCGAATAGACCGAATGGCTCGCGGCCATGAACAGCCGGTTGCGCTTGACGCCGCCGAAGCAGACGTTGGCCGAGCGTTCGGGCAAGGCGATGAAACCGATGGGCTTGCCGTTCGGATCGAAAATCTTGACCCCGTCCTGCTCTGCGCTCATGCCCCAGCCGCACCACAGATTGCCGTCGACGTCGCAGCGGAAGCCGTCCGGCGTGCCGCCCGGCTCGGCGGTGACGAAGGGACGGCTGTTGGCGAGCTTGTCCTCGTTGAGGTCGTAGGCGCGGATCACGCGCGGCGTCACCCCCGCCTCGACGATGTAGAGCTTCTTCTCGTCGGGCGAGAAGGCGAGCCCGTTCGGCCGGTTGATGTCGCCGGCCACCACCGTCGCGCGGCCCGATTTCGGATCGAGCCGATAGACGTTGGTCGGCAGCTCGGGCGTGGCCACGTGGCCCTCGTAATTGCCGAGGATGCCGAACGGCGGATCGGTGAACCAGACCGAATCGTCGGATTTGACCACGATGTCGTTCGGCGCGTTGAGCGGCTTGCCGTCGAATTTGTCGATCAGAACGGTGATGCTGCCGTCGTACTCGGTGCGCGTCACGCGCCGCGTGTCATGCTCGCACGTGACGAGGCGGCCCTGCCGGTCACGGGTATTGCCGTTGGCGTAATTCGATGGCTGGCGATAAGCGCTGATGCGTCCCGTCGTCTCGTCCCAGCGCATCATGCGGTTGTTGGGAATGTCGCTCCAGAGGAGGCAGCGCGCATCGCCGAAATAGACCGGCCCCTCGCACCAGCGCATGCCGGTGGCGAGCCGCTCGACGCCGGCGAGCGCCAGCCGATATTTCGCAAAGCTCGGGTCGAGAATCTGGATCGCCGGGTCGGGGTAGCGCTCGCTCGGCTCCCAGCCGCCCAGCGCGGTGCGCGTGAACGTGGTCGCGGCCGTTGCGCCTGCGCCCGCAGTCAGATTGCGTCGAGTGAATTCCATGGCAGGCCCTCCCGTTCCGATCTCCGCGGATCGTGTAGCCCTATCCTAGC
>DATNNX010000186.1:0-3989 GCA_035601615.1 Xanthobacteraceae bacterium | reverse complement strand
CAACCTTCTCGACCCGGACGACCTGCCGCTGCGCTACGCGCAGGTGATGACGATCGCGGCCATCTATCCCGAGACGGCGCGGAAAATCCTGATGCTCGGGCTCGGCGGCGGCTCGATCTCCACGTATCTCGGGCGCTTCATGCCGGAGGCTGCGATCACCACGGTGGAGATCGACCCCGGCGTCATCACCGCCGCCAAGACCTATTTCGGCCTGCGCGAGACCGAGCGCATGCGCTACCACGCCGGCGATGGACGGGTGTTCCTCAGCCGCAACGACGAACTCTACGATTTGATCCTGCTCGACGCCTATCGCGGCGGCTACGTGCCGTTTCATCTGCTCACGCGGGAGTTCTATACGCTGGTCAAGCAGCGCCTCACCCCCGGCGGTGCCGCCGCGTTCAACGTCCATGACGGCAGCAAGCTTTATGCCTCGACCGTAAAGACGCTGGGCGAGGTCTTTGCGGCGCTCGATCTCTATCCGAGCGGGGTCGGCGAAGTGATCGCGGTCGCCAGCGCTTCGCCGCTCGACCCGCGCACGCTGGAACGCAGGGCCGCGACGCTCCAGGAGCGCCACGGCTTTCGCTTTCCGTTACCGCAGATTTTGCGGCGGCGTCTGGAGCAGCCGCGCTTGCAGGCAGCAAACGGCGATGTCATCACCGATGATTTCGCGTCGGCCGATGTCTACGACGTGATCGGCAAGGATGCGCGCCGAAGGAAGTAGACGCGCAACCCTCTCGTTCCGTCACCTTGCTTGCATCGTCACGCCGGCGCCGGCGCTTCGGTCTCGGCTTCGGCCTGCGCTTGCACCGGCCCCGAGTCCTGCCCCTTCGCCTCCACGTCGCGATCGACGAATTCGATGACCGCGACGGGAGCGGAATCGCCGTAGCGGAAGCCAGCCTTGAGCACGCGGGTATAGCCGCCGTTGCGGTCCTTGTAGCGGGGACCGAGCACCTCGAACAGCTTCTTGACCATGGCGATGTCGCGCATCTGCGCGATCGCCTGGCGGCGCGCGTGCAGGTCGCCACGCTTTCCGAGCGTGACCAGTTTCTCGATGATCGGCCGCAAGTCTTTCGCTTTCGGCAAAGTAGTCACGATCTGCTCGTGCTTGATCAGCGCTGCCGCCATGTTGGCGAACATGGCGCGGCGATGCTCGCTGGTGCGATTGAGCTTGCGATGGGCGTTAGCGTGACGCATGCGCGTACTCCGCACAAGGCACAGCGATCGCGATCAATAATCGGGTGACGTTCCGATCACTGACTCCTGACCGCTGATCCCTGCTCAATAATGATCCTCGAAGCGCTTGGCCAGCTCATCGATATTGTCGGGCGGCCAACCCGGCACTTCCATGCCGAGATGAAGCCCCATCTGAGCCAGCACCTCCTTGATCTCGTTGAGCGACTTGCGCCCGAAGTTCGGCGTGCGCAGCATCTCGGCCTCGGTCTTCTGCACGAGGTCGCCGATATAGACGATATTGTCGTTCTTGAGACAGTTGGCCGAACGCACCGAAAGCTCGAGCTCGTCGACCTTCTTGAGGAAGGCCGGATTGAAGGCGAGGTCGGGAATGGCCTCGGCCACGACCTCCTTGCGCGGCTCCTCGAAGTTGACGAAGACGTTGAGCTGGTCCTGCAGAATGCGCGCGGCATAGGCCACTGCATCGTCGGGGCTCAGCGCACCGTTGGTCTCGATCTGCATCGTCAACTTGTCGTAATCGAGAATCTGGCCTTCGCGGGTATTCTCGACTTTGTAGGAGACCTTGCGCACCGGCGAATAGAGACTGTCGACCGGGATCAGTCCGATCGGCGCGTCCTCGGGACGGTTACGCTCGGTGGGGACATAGCCCTTCCCGGTATTGACCGTGAACTCCATGCGGATCTCGGCGCCCTCGTCCAGCGTACACAGCACGAGATCGGGGTTGAGCACGACGATGTCGCCCACGGTCTGAATATCGCCGGCGGTGACCGTGCCCGGTCCTTGCTTCTTCACCACCATGCGCTTGGGTCCGTCGCCCTGCATCTTGATGGCGATGTCCTTGATGTTGAGCACGATGTCGGTCACGTCCTCGCGCACGCCTGGAATCGAGGAGAACTCGTGCAACACCCCGTCGATATGAACCGACTGCACCGCCGCACCTTGCAGCGACGACAGCAAGATGCGTCGCAGCGCATTGCCCAGCGTCACGCCGAAGCCGCGCTCGAGCGGCTCGGCGACCACGGTGGCTTCGCGCTTGGGATCGGCGCCTGCCGCCACCTGGAGCTTGTTCGGTCGGATCAGTTCCTGCCAGTTCTTCTGGATCGTCACGTTGGCACCCATGCCTTTGTGCGGCGCGGCGGCGGGCCGCGCCCCCCACTCCGCCCCGGGGGAATTTCCTACAGCGGCGGACTCCTCTGGAGTCCGCCCAATGAGAACATCGTCTGTCATACTCGGCGCCTCTTGCGTGGACGGCAGCCGTTGTGTGGTATCGGCGTCACGTCGCGGATGGAGGTGATGGTGAAGCCGGCCGACTGCAGCGAGCGCAACGCCGATTCACGGCCGGAGCCCGGGCCCGCGACCTCGACTTCGAGGGTGCGCATGCCGTGCTCCTGTGCCTTCTTGGCGGCGTCCTCGGCCGCCACCTGCGCTGCGTAGGGCGTCGATTTTCTCGAGCCCTTGAAGCCCATGGTGCCGGCAGACGACCAGGCGATGGTATTTCCTTGCGCGTCCGTAATGGTGATCATGGTGTTATTGAAGCTCGCGTTCACATGCGCGACTCCGGAAGCGATATTCTTGCGCTCGCGTTTGCGAACGCGGGTGGCTTCTTTGCCCATTCTTCATCCTCTCGCAGCTCGGCCGGGCCGATGACTGGTGCTGTGACCACGCAGCAGACTACGTCAACTCAAGGTGCGCGCTTCTTGCCGGCAATCGGCTTTGCCGGCCCCTTGCGGGTGCGGGCATTGGTGTGGGTGCGCTGGCCGCGGACGGGTAGTCCGCGACGGTGCCTCAACCCACGGTAGCAGCCGAGATCCATCAGCCGCTTGATGTTCATGGCCACCTCGCGCCGAAGGTCGCCCTCGACGATGTAGTCGCGGTCGATGACCTCGCGGATCTGCAGCACCTCCTGGTCGGTCAGCTGCGACACCCGGCGGGCATCCGGGATTCCGACTTTCGTCATGATTTCATTGGCCTTTTTAGGCCCGATCCCGTGGATGTATTGCAGTGCAATAACGACGCGTTTGTTGGTCGGTATGTTGACGCCGGCGATGCGGGCCACAGCTAGTCACTCCTATTGCAGGCGCAAGCGCAGCGGCCGGCGCTCCTCACGAGGGCGGTTCGCAAACGATAACGCGACACCCTCCCCGTTCCCCAGGGCCCGGTATCGTTCGACCTCTCAACTTGGATGCGGGTTATTAATGGATTCAACGGCGTTTCGTCAACCTCCGGCGGGAAGGGCTTTTGCGCGCAGGCGCCTTGCGGCCGGCGCGCTTGCGCCCGCCCGATTTGGCGGTGTTGGCCTTCGTTTTCAACGGTTTGCGGGTCGCGTTTTTGACCCCAGCGGTACTCGTTCCCCGACCGCTGTGCTTGCCGTCCTTGCCCGCGGCGGTCTTGGCTCGTTTCTCCGGCGCCCTCGCCGGCGGCTTCTTGACGGCCGCACCGCGAAGCACCCGATCGATGGCGCTTCCCACCTGCGGGATCGGCGCCATGCCGTCGACCGAGCGCAACACGCTCTGAAGCTGGTAATACGTGGCGAGCGGCGCGGTCTGATCGCGGTAGGCCAAGAGCCGCCGCCGCAACACCGCCGGATCGTCGTCGTCGCGCAACGTCTCGCCCCGCGCCTTCGTCTCCGCGATCCGCTTCTCGATGCGTTTGAGCAGGGCGCGCTCGTCCACCTTGAGCTCGATGACGGCGTCGAGCTCGCAGCCCTTCTCCTTGAGCATGCGATCGAGCGCGTGCGCCTGCGGCACCGTGCGCGGGAAACCGTCCAGGATGAAGCCCCTGCGCGCATCGGGCTCCTC
>DATNNX010000185.1:0-25030 GCA_035601615.1 Xanthobacteraceae bacterium | reverse complement strand
AAGCGATCGCGGCGCGGCCGTTTCCGATCCCGCTCGCGCTGAAGACGACCGTTTCGGGCTTCATGCCGATCGGGAGCGAAATCAATCCGATCCCGCTGATGCGAAATCTCGCTGTGCTGGGCGCGCAGCTCGCGCTGCCGGCGGTGGCCGGGCGCGGCAAGCCGCTCACCATGCGCGCCTTTGCCTTTGGCCAAAGGCTTGTCTCAGGGACTTGGGGCATCCGCGAGCCCGTGCCGGAGGCGCCGGAAGTCTTCCCCGATGTCCTGCTGGTTCCGCTATTGGCCTTCGATCGCAGCGGCCATCGCATCGGCTACGGCGCAGGCTACTACGACTTGACGATCGCGGCCCTGCGCGCGCGCAAGGCCATCAGCGCCTGCGGGCTTGCCTTCGCCGCACAGGAAATCGCGAATGTGCCGACCACTCCGCGCGACGTGCGCCTCGATCTCGTGCTAACCGAGCGCGAGGTCATCGACTGCCGGGCCGCGTGACGGATGCGCATTCTCTTTATCGGCGACATTGTGGGACGCAGCGGGCGCGCTATTTTGCTCGAACGCCTCGGCACGCTCGTACGGGAGTGGAAGCTCGATTTCGTTGCGCTTAACGGCGAAAACGCCGCCGGCGGCTTCGGCATTACCGAAGCGATCTATCAGGACTTCGTCGACGCCGGTGCCGACGTGATCACCGGCGGTAACCATTCCTGGGATCAGAAGGAGGCGCTCGTTTTCATCGAACGGGCGCCGAGGCTGTTGCGCCCGATCAATTATCCCGCCGGCACACCCGGTCGCGGCGTCGCGCTGATCGAGGCCAAGAACGGCGCGCGGGTGCTTGTGGTCAATGCGATGGGCCGCATCTTCATGGATCCGCTCGACGATCCGTTCGCCGCGGTTGAGCGCGAGCTTACCGCCTGTCCGCTGAAGCAAGCGGCCGACGCGATCATCGTCGACATTCACGGTGAGGCTACGAGCGAGAAGCAGGCGATGGGCCATTTTTGCGACGGACGCACGAGTCTCGTTGTCGGCACGCATACGCATGTACCGACCGCCGACCAGCAGATCCTGCCGCGCGGGACCGCCTTCATCTCCGATGTTGGCATGACCGGCGATTACGACTCGGTAATTGGAATGGACAAGGAGGAGCCGCTGACGCGATTCCTGCGCAGAATTTCGGGCGCCCGCTTCGAGCCGGCGCAGGGGCGAGCGACGCTGTGCGCGCTCGCGGTCGAGACCGACGACGCGACCGGGCTGGCGCGGCGCATCGCTGCCGTGCGTTTGGGTGGTCGGCTCGAAGAGGCGAGCCCCACATTTTGGGAATAGTGCTTTTCACCTTCGCTGACGCCGCCCGGCGGCCCTTTTTGCGCCCTGTAGCTGCTTCTGGATTTCGGCGCAGCCGCACCCTATTTTCAACGCGAGGCGTGCTATCGCGCGCCACAGTTTCATTCATCGTCCACGGCTTCGCGCGATCGCGCTTCTTGCGTGGGCCTGGCCGTCGAGGAGCAACGCCATGGCCGGCCACTCCCAATTCAAGAACATCATGCACCGCAAGGGGCGGCAGGATGCGGCGAAGTCCAAGCTGTTCGGAAAACTCGCGCGCGAAATCACCGTCTCGGCGAAGCTGGGATTGCCCGATCCCGCCATGAACCCGCGCCTGCGCGCGGCGATCATCGCCGCCCGCGCGGAGAACATGCCCAAGGACAATATCGATCGCGCCATCAAAAAAGCGATGGGCGGGGATGCAGAGAGCTACGAGGAGATTCGTTACGAGGGCTATGGACCGGGTGGCGCCGCCGTCATCGTCGAGGTCTTGACCGACAATCGCAACCGCACCGCCGGCGAGATCCGCGCGACCTTTACCAAGTCCGGCGGACACTTGGCCGAGACTGGTGCGGTCTCCTTCATGTTCGACCATCTCGGCGTGGTCGAGTACGACGCGAAGGTGGCAAGCGCCGATGCCATGCTAGAGGCGGCGATCGAGGCAGGCGCCGAAGACGTCGTGTCGAACGAGAGCGGACACGAAATCTATACCATGCAGGACTCGCTGCGAGAGGTGGCGAAGGCACTCGAGGCAAAATTCGGCGAGCCGAGCAAAGCCACACTGGTGTGGAAACCGCAGAGCACCGTCGCCGTCAACGACGAGCAGGGCGAGAAACTCTTCAAGCTGATCGAGACGCTCAACGAGCACGACGACGTGCAGAATGTCTACGCCAATTTCGAGGTCTCGGACGCGTTGATGCAGAAGCTCAGCGCCGAGGAATTACCAAGCCGGTCTGCGACGGCCCGCTGAGCGGCCAGCAAGAGCTCCGGTCATTCCACCGCGGAGCAGGGCGAATGCCCGCGTAAACGCGCTTACGCTGCAGATCCAGGCCCAAAGGCCGGGTCTCCGCTTTCGCGGGGACGAGCGGAAGCCTGCCCTTGAGAGACTGCCGCCCTAGGCTCTTGCCGCCGGTGGCGCTATCAACGGGATTGTCATGCACGGCCTGATTCGCATCCTCGGCATCGATCCCGGTCTCCGCCGCACCGGCTGGGGCGTGGTGGCCCTCGATGGCAACCGCCTGAGTTTCCTCGCCTGCGGCTCGCTTGCAACCGATGAGAAAGCGGGGCTCGCCGCGCGGCTCCTCGCCATTCACGACGGCTTGCGGCGGGTGGTCGATGAACATGCGCCGCACGAAGCCGCGGTGGAGGCGACTTTCGTCAACAAGGACGCATCCGCAACGCTCAAGCTCGGCCAAGCGCGCGGCATCGCCATGCTGGTGCCGGCGATCGCCGGGCTTCCCGTCGCGGAATACGCTCCGAATCTGGTGAAGAAAACGATTGTCGGCGCCGGTCACAGCGAGAAGGCGCAGATCCGCATGATGATCGGAGTGCTGCTCCCGAAAGCCGATCCGCAATCGGAGGATGCGGCCGACGCGCTTGCGATCGCCGTGTGCCATGCACATCATCGCCGCAGCACTGTGCTTAAGGCAGTGGGATAGCGCGCGCATGATCGGCAAGCTCAAGGGCATTATCGATAGCTACGGCGAGGATTTCATCGTCGTCGACGTCAATGGCGTGGGTTACCTCGTGCACTGCTCCGCGCGCACGCTGCAAGAACTGCCCGGCATGGGCCAACCCGCCGCCCTTTCGATCGAAACGCACGTGCGCGAAGATCAAATCAGGCTGTTCGGTTTTCTCACCGACGTGGAACGCGAATGGTTCCGCCTGCTGCAGACCGTGCAGGGCGTCGGCGCGAAGGTCGCGCTTTCCGTGCTCGGCACGCTCAAGCCTGCCGACCTCGCCTCCGCCATCGCCATGCGCGACAAGGCCATGGTCGCGCGCTCCCCCGGCGTCGGGCCCAAGGTCGCCGAACGCATTGTGATAGAGTTGAAGGACAAGGCGCCGGCCTATGCCACGCTCGATCCGGCGGTGATCCGGCTCTCCGGCGCGGTCGAGGACAGGCGCGCGCCGCAGCCGATCGTTGACGCGGTCTCGGCGCTGATCAATCTCGGCTACGGTCAGCCGCAGGCCGCAACCGCCATCGCCGCGGCTGCGCGCAGCGCGGGCGAGGGAGCGGATGCCGCGCGGCTGATCCGGCTCGGATTGAAGGAACTCGCGAAATGACGCATGTGAGCGCCGTTCGATGCTCAGCCAGCGCGACCAGGAGCTGATCGCCGTCGCCCGCGAGGCGATTAAACGCTGCTATCGCAATGACTGGCAGGAAGTCGGCGCTGCCCTGCGCACACGCGACGGACGCGTTTATACCGGGGTCAATCTCGATGCGTATCTGGGCCGCATGGCGGTCTGCGCGGAGGCGGTGGCCCTCGGCCGAGCGGTGACCGACGTGGGTGAGACTGGAATCGAGACGATTGTGGCGGTGCGCCATCCAGACCCCGGCGAAGCCGATCAGGCCATCGTCGTAGTGTCGCCCTGCGGGAGCTGCCGCGAGCTGATCTGGGACTATGATCGCAATGCTCGCGTCATCGTGCCCGGCGCCAACGGCCCCGCCGTCTGCAGCATCGGCGAGTTGCTGCCCAACAAATACAGCCGCGAGCGCACGCTGTGAGGGTGCTTCCTTGAACCCAACCTCCCCCCGCCTGGTGACGGCCGACCGCCGCGATGACGATGCCACCGAGGGCTCGCTGCGCCCGCAGCGGCTGCGCGAGTTCATCGGGCAGCAGCAGGCGCGCTCGAACCTATCGGTATTCATCGAGGCGGCGCGCGTACGACGCGAGCCGCTCGATCACGTGTTGTTTGTCGGTCCACCCGGCCTTGGCAAGACGACGCTCGCTCAAATCGTGGCGCGCGAGCTCGGCGTGAATTTCCGCGCCACCTCGGGCCCCGTGATCGCCAAGGCCGGAGATCTGGCGGCTCTGCTGACGAATCTCGAAGAACGCGACGTGCTTTTCATCGACGAGATCCATCGGCTCAATCCGGCGGTGGAGGAGATCCTCTATCCCGCGATGGAGGACTTCCAGCTTGACCTCATCATCGGCGAGGGACCCGCCGCGCGCTCCGTCAAGATCGATCTCGCCAAGTTTACGTTGATCGGTGCGACCACACGCGCCGGTCTGCTCACCAATCCTTTGCGCGATCGCTTCGGCATTCCGGTACGACTCAATTTTTATTCCGAACGCGAGCTCGAAGAGATCGTCAACCGCGGCGCGCGCGTGCTCGGCATCGGCATGACCGCTGACGGCGCGAACGAGATCGCCCGCCGGGCGCGCGGCACGCCTCGCATCGCTGGCCGGCTGCTGCGCCGGGTGCGGGACATTGCGCTGGTCGCAGGCGCAACTGCAGTGGATCGAGCCACTGCCGACCGTTCACTCGTTGAACTCGAGGTCGATCCCGCAGGGCTTGACGCCATGGACCGGCGCTACCTCACCACGATCGCTCAGAACTACGGCGGCGGTCCGGTTGGAATCGAGACCATAGCGGCGGCGCTGTCGGAGCCGCGCGACGCGATCGAGGAAATTATAGAGCCGTTCCTGATCCAGCGGGGTTTCCTCCAGCGCACTCCGCGCGGTCGGCTGTTGACGTCGCACGCGTTCCGCCATCTCGGTCTCGCCGAGCCGGCGCGCGAGCCCCCGCAATTCGGCTTGTTCGGCGAGGGAGCGGACGATTAGATCAAGCGCGCGGCGTGATCTCAAAGGCAACGACCATGCTCAGGACAATGGAGGGCGGCTGCCACTGCGGCCGCGTGCGGTTCCGCATCACGGCCGATCTTGATCGCGTGACCGACTGCAACTGCTCAATATGCACCAAGAAAGGAATTCTACATCTGATCGTGCCGCCGGATCGCTTCGAGCTTCTCAGCGGCAAGGACGAGCTGACGACCTACGAGTTCAACACCAGGACCGCAAAGCACACGTTTTGCAAGCACTGCGGCATTCATCCGTTCTACATACCGCGCTCGGATCCGGATAAAATCGACGTCAATGTGCGTTGCCTCGACCATATAGATCTTGCCGCGATCTCGCCGAAGCCATTCGATGGTAAGAATTGGGAGGCAGCGATGCACACGCGCGTGCCCTGGCGATGAACCCGCTCGACGGCGAATTGCGGGACGGCAGTCACTTCATGTCGGTTCGCGTCTATTACGAGGACACGGACTTTTCGGGCATCGTCTATCACGCCAACTACCTGCGTTTCATGGAGCGGGGCCGCACCAACCATCTGCGCCTGCTCGGAGCGCAGCATCGCGCCTTGTTCGAAGAGGCGAGCGCGCAGGCGCCGGGCTTTGCCTTCGTCGTGCGCTCGATGCAGATCGAGTTCCTCAAACCCGCATGCATGGACGACGCATTGGTGGTGGTGACCGCACCACAAGACGTCAAGGGCGCGTCGATCACGCTGGAGCAGCGCATCCTGCGAATGGATGAACTTCTCGTGGAGGCGCATGTGCGGGTCGCGTTTGTTTGCAACGGGCGCGCGCGGCCCATCCCCAAGGCATTGCGTACCGCCATGCGCGCCGATCAGGAGCGTATTGGCCGCTGAGCGGCCGCTACTTGCGTCTCCGCGGCGAGTGCGACAGCTATCTCGCCCGCGCGGCGCTCGCATCGGCTGCCATGCCGCCTGGTAACCGCTCGTTAATGCAATCAGCGCCAGCTAGCATCGCAATGGCGCATCCTGCGCCCTAGTTTGGTCACCTTTCGCGGGACAGCGAAAGACGTGGACAGCGGGAAGGAGATGCCATGCCGTCCGCCGCGCCGGTTTCAATCTGGGATCTCTTCCAGAATGCGGACCTGATAGTCAAACTGGTCATGATCGGGCTGCTGATCGCGTCGGTGATGGTCTGGGCGATCGCGATCGAGAAGCTCCTGCTTTATTCGCGCACCCGACGCGCGATGGATAGCTTCGAGCAGGTGTTCTGGTCCGGGCAGTCCCTGGAGGAGCTCTACCGGGCGCTCGCCTCGCGGCCGAGCCATTCGATGGCGGCGCTGTTCGTGGCGGCCATGCGCGAGTGGAAGCGCAGCATCGAGGGCCAGCCGCGCTCTTTTGCCGGCCTGCAAATGCGCATCGAAAAAGTAATGGAGGTAACGATCCAGCGGGAAATTGCCCGCCTGGAGCGTCATCTCTTGGTGCTGGCGACGGTCGGCTCGGCTGGCCCCTTTGTGGGCCTGTTCGGAACTGTTTGGGGCATCATGACGAGCTTTCGGGCCATTGCGGGCCAGCAGTCGACCTCGCTGGCCGTCGTTGCCCCCGGTATCGCCGAGGCCCTGTTTGCGACCGCAATCGGCCTCATCGCTGCCATACCGGCGACGATTTTCTATAACAAGTTCGTCTCGGACGTGAATAAACAGGCTCAGCGCCTGCAGGGGTTCGCCGACGAATTCTCCGCGATCTTGTCGCGGCAGATCGACGAACGGGGATAGGGGGACGCAAATGGCGATGAACGGCGAGACTGCCGCGTTCGCCGGCAGGCGGCATCGCCGTCGCCCGGTCATGGCCGAGATCAACGTGACGCCGATGGTCGACGTCATGTTGGTCCTGCTCATCATTTTCATGGTCTCGGCCCCCCTCCTGACGGTGGGGGTGCCGCTTGACCTGCCACAGACCCAGGCCAAGACGCTCGATCAGGACAAAGAGCCGCTGACGGTCTCGGTCAACGCGAACGGGCAGGTCTATCTCCAAAATACCGAAATTGCGGCTGAGGAACTGGTCCCAAAGCTCAAGGCCATCACCGAGGCCCGCCGGGGGGCGGAGGAGCGCATCTTCGTGCGCGGCGACCGGCAAATCGACTACGGCACCGTGATGAAGGTGATGGGACGGATATCGGCCGCCGGCTTCCGCCGCGTGGCCCTGGTGACTGAGAGCGAGCAGCAGGCCTCTGCGCATTGATGCGTGACTAGAGGATAATTTGAGGACGGCCTACACCATATCGGCGATCGGGCATGCCGCCGTATTGCTATGGAGCGTGTGGTCGCTTGCAGCGAAGCCGCTCCCGGTCTCGAACGAGGGTCTGCCGGTCGATCTGGTGACCGCGTCCGAGTTCTCCAAAATTACCGCTGGCACGAAGAGCGCGCCGAAAGCCGAGACGGCAAAACCCCTGGTCGAAAAGGTCGCAGAGGCAAAGCCGGTCGAGGACCCCACCGCCAAAGTGGTGGAAAAGAAGGAAGTAAAAGCCGCGCGCGAGCCGCCGCCGGCCCCTGAATCCAAGCCCGCCGAACCGGAATCGGAGAAAAAACAAGCCGAGGCGCCGCCTGATCCGATCGCGGACGCGCTGGCGAAGGACGAGGCCAAGAAGCCCGAGCCGAAGAAGGCCGACGCCAAGCCGCCAACCCCGCCCAAGAAGCCCGCCCCACCAGCGCCCAAGTTCGATCCCAAGCAGGTGGCGGCGCTGCTCGACAAGCGAGACTCGGCGCGGCTCGCAGCCGCCGGCGAGACCCTCAACAACGCTCCTTCGCTCGGCTTGTCGAATGGCGCCGCGGCGCAGCTGTCGCTGAGCGAGCTTGAGGCCTTACGCGCGCGCCTCGCGCAGCTGTGGACGGTGCCCGCCGGCGCAAAGGATCCGCAGGAGCTGGTCGTGCTGATCAGGATCAAGCTCAAGCCCGACGGGACGCTGGCGGCTCCGCCAATGGTGCTGACCAGCGGAAAGAGCCCGCTCTTCATGGCTGCCCGCGACAGCGCCATTCGCGCGCTGTTTCGCGGGCAACCGTACGACATGCTGAAGCCCGAGCACTACGAGCAATGGAAAGACGTCGAGATCACGTTCGACCCCCGCGACATGATCCGCGGTTAGCCGTCGCGGCCGGTGCCAAAGCCGGAGGCGACGCCGCTTCAGCGGCAAGCTCCATGAGCCGCCGCCGGCTGATCATGTTGGGGGGAGCGGCGGGAGCGCTGGCAACGCTTTCGGCCCGACAGGCAGCGGCGGTGCTTAAGCTCGACGTCACCCAGGGCAACGTCCAACCGGTGCCGATTGCGATCCCGGATTTCGTCGCGGTCGGGCTGCCGGACCCCGCGGGCGGGCGCAATGTAAGCCAGATCATCGCCTCGAACCTGCGCCGCTCGGGTTTGTTCGCTCCGATCGACCAGGCCGCCTATATCGAGAAAATTGTCACCATCGACACGCTGCCGCGGTTCGGCGACTGGCGGCAGATCAATGCTCAGGCGCTGGTGACCGGCCGTATCACGCAATCAGACGGGCGCCTTAAGGCCGAGTTCAGGTTGTGGGACGTGTTCGCCGGGCAGCAGCTGCGCGGAGAACAATACAACACCACGGCGGACAATTGGCGCCGCATTTCACACATCATTTCCGACGCGATCTACGAGCGCATCACAGGCGACAAGGGCTATTTCGATACCCGCATCGTCTTCGTCGACGAATCGGGTCCGAAGGAGCGGCGAATAAAGCGGCTCGCATTGATGGATCAGGATGGGGCGAATGTGCGCTATCTCACCCGCGGGGACGACCTGGTGCTTACGCCGCGGTTCTCGTCGTCAGCCGACACCATCACTTATATGTCCTACCGGGAAGGCGATCCCAAGGTCTATCTCTTGAACATCGAGACCGGGCAGCGCGAGATCGTCAGCAACTTTCCCGGCATGACATTCAGTCCGCGTTTCTCGCCGGACGGCCAACGCGTGATCTTCAGCCTGCAGCGCGGTGGCAGTTCCAACCTGTTCGTGATGGACCTGCGCTCGAAAGCAACAATGCGCTTGACCGACACTCAGGTCATCGACACCGCGCCTTCCTACTCGCCGGACGGCACGCGCATCAGCTTCGAATCCGATCGCGGCGGCAAGCAACAGATCTACGTCATGGCGGCGACGGGCGGGGAGGCACAACGCATCAGCTTCGGGGAGGGCGCCTATTCGACGCCGGTGTGGTCGCCACGCGGCGACTATATCGCCTTCACCAAGCAGACCGAGAGCAAGTTCGCGATCGGGATCATGCGGACGGATGGCTCGGGCGAGCGGATTCTCACCGAGGGGTACCACAACGAAGGGCCGACCTGGGCGCCGAACGGTCGCGTGATCATGTTCTTCCGCGATCCGGGCGGCAACGCCGGGCCAATGCTCTACACCGTGGACGTGACCGGCCGTAACGAACAGATCCTGAAGACGCCGAGCTACGCGTCCGATCCTGCGTGGTCGCCGCTGTTGCAGTGAGGCGTTGATTTGGGGGCGCAGCACCGAAATGGAACTCACGGGGCCTACAAGGCGCCGCATTCACCGCCCATTAACCACGGGCAGGGGTTTTCCGCTTTTTCCTTGCGGTCGAGCGATCGGGGCGACACCCGATCAAGGTCAGTAAGAACCTTCGCTTAACCACGCACCTGCTAGACCTGCGGGATGGTGCGGTAACGACGCAACGGTGGAGGCAGCGGAATGGCGAATGTCGTTGTGCGCGTCGTCCGCGCGGCAAAGCTCGCCGGATTTCTGGCGTTGGCGCTTGCCGCGTCCGCTTGCGCGAATAGACCGAACGATCCGCAGGCTGGCGCCGGCTACGCGCCTCCTGGCAGCCAGCAGGATTTCGTGGTCAACGTCGGCGATCGGGTCTTTTTCGAATCGGATTCTTCCGAACTCACGTCGCAATCCATCGCCACGCTGGAGAAGCAGGCGCAATGGCTGCAGATCTATAACCAATACACCTTCACTGTTGAAGGCCATGCTGACGAGCGCGGCACGCGTGAGTACAACATCGCGCTCGGCGCCCGCCGTGCACAGACGGTGCGCGACTACCTCGCTTCGCGCGGGGTTCATCCGCAACGAATGCGCACCATCTCCTACGGCAAAGAACGTCCGGTCGCTGTGTGCAACGATATTTCCTGCTGGTCACAGAATCGCCGCGCAGTCACGGTGCTCAATACCAGCTCCTGAGCAAGACAGACACGGGGGAAGGGGACAGCCGGCGCCTTCGGGCGCCGGTTGTGTTTCGAGACTTCCACTTTCCAACGTGGGATCGTAACTTCGGCGTTCGTGAGGGTCGTGCGATGATGCGTGGGCCGAAGGGTGCGGGTGCGCCGCTTGGCGCTTGCGTTGCAGCAAGCGCGCTCGCGATGGTGCTTGCCGCCTGCGGGCAGGAAAACCGCTACGTGGCGCCGCCGCCGCCGAAGGTCACCGTGGCGATTCCAGTGCAGCAGAAGGTCACGCGCTACCTCGAGGCCACCGGCTACGCATCCGCGATCAACACCACCAATCTGGTCGCCCGAGTGCAGGGCTTCCTGCAAAAGATCAACTACAAGGACGGCGAGGAGGTGAAGGAGGGGGCGACGCTCTTCGTCATCGAGCCCGAGCCGTACAGGCTCAAGCTCGAGCAGGCGCGGGCTGCCGAGGCCGGCGCCCAAGCCACATTGAAGCAGACTGAACTGGAATACGAGAGGCAGGCCGAACTCGCGAGCCGCCAAGTCACCTCGAAACAGGCGCTCGACAACGCAACGGCCAATCGCGACTCCGCGCGGGCTCGGCTCAAGCAGGCAGAGGTCGACACCGCACAGGCCGCGCTGAACCTCAGCTACACGGAAGTCAAAGCTCCGTTCGATGGCATCGTCACGGCGCGTCTGGTCTCGCTTGGCGAGATGGTGGGAGCCAATGGCCCGACCCAACTCGCGACCATCGTGCAAACCGCTCCAATTCACGTGAATTTCAATATCAACGAGCAGGAGGTGCTGAATATTCGTGCGGACATGCGGCGCCTCGGCATCACCCACGAGGAGCTGAAGCAATATCCGATCGAAGTCGGGTTGCAGACCGATCAAGGATATCCCTATCGGGGCACGCTCAATTACGTGTCTCCCACCATCGAGCGTGCGACCGGAACGCTTGCCGTGCGCGCGATCCTGCCGAATCGCGATCAGGTGCTGGTGCCGGGCAATTTCGTGCGCGTTCGTGTTGGCGCCGCCGACGAGCACGATTCCTTTCTGGTACCGGATGCCGCGCTCGGTACCGACCAGGGCGGGCGTTACCTGCTCGTGCTGGATAAGGAGAATGTCGTCGAACAGCGCAAGGTCACGATCGGCCCCAAAGTAGGCGACCTCCGCGTGATCGAGAACGGGCTCAAGCCGGATGATCGCATCGTTGTTGCCGGAATTCTGCGCGCAATCCCGGGCCAGAAGGTCGATCCTCAGCTCGAGACTGCTGCTGCAACACGGGTCGGCCCTGCCAGCGCCAGGTAGCAGCGGCATATGATTTCCGATTTTTTCATCGCGCGGCCCGTGCTTGCGAACGTACTCGCCATCTTGATGGTGGTGATCGGCGGCGTCGCCATGTTCGCGCTGCCAGTGGCGCAGTACCCCGACGTCGTGCCGCCGACGGTGCAAGTCACCACGCGCTATCCCGGGGCAAGCGCCCGCACGGTCGTCGACACTGTCGCCTTGCCGATCGAGCAGCAAGTGAATGGCGTCGAGGGCATGATCTACATGCAGTCCTACAGCGGCGCGGACGGCAGCTATTCATTGACGGTGACATTCAAGATCGGGGCCGACCTCAACACTGCGCAGGTGCTGGTGCAGAACCGGGTATCGAGTGCGCTCTCCTCGCTGCCGCAGGCGGTGCAGTCGCAAGGAGTTGTCGTACAGAAGAATTCAACGGCGATCCTGCAGATCGTCACGTTGACGTCGCCCGACTTGCGCTACGACAGCCTCTATCTCGCGAATTACGCGACCATCAAGCTCAAGGACGAGATCGCTCGGCTGCCGGGGGTGGGCAATGTCGTCGTGTTCGGCGCAGGCCAATATTCGATGCGCATCTGGCTCGATCCGAACAAGATGCAGGCGCGCGGACTCGTGCCGCAGGACATAATTCAGGCGCTGCAGCAGCAGAGCACGCAGGTCACGGCGGGTCAGATCGGCGCGCCGCCTGCGCCGTCCGGCCAATCCTTCCAATACACCCTCAACGTCTTCGGCAGACTGAGCGATCCGGCCGAGTTCGCGCAGGTGATCGTCAAGACGGGCCGCGGCGGCGAGATCACGCGGCTCGGCGACGTAGGCCGGGTCGAGCTCGGATCGCAGACCTACGCGCAGGTCTTCACGCTCGATGGTCGGCCGGCGGCGGGACTGGCGATCTATCAGGCGCCCGGGGCGAACGCGCTCAATGTGGCGAGCGAAGTTCATGAAAAAATGGGCGAGCTGGAGCGCGAATTCCCGCAGGGGCTCATCGCCGAGATTCCCTTCGATACCACCAAGTTCGTCGAGCAGTCGATCCACGAGGTGTACAAGACGCTCTACGAGGCCGCGTTCCTCGTGCTCATTGTCATCCTCGTGTTCCTGCAGGATTGGCGCGCGATGCTGGTCCCGGGGACGACCGTGCCGGTCACCATCATCGGCGCCTTCGCGGCAATGGCGGCGCTCGGCTTCACGATCAATTTCTCGACCCTGTTCGCGATCGTGCTGGCGATCGGGATCGTGGTGGATGATGCGATCGTGGTGGTCGAAGGTGCCGTCCACAATATCGACAAGGGCATGTCGGGCCGCGAGGCGGCGAGCGCCGCCATGCGTCAGCTGTTCGGCCCGATCATCGGCATCACGCTGGTGCTGATGTCGGTATTCCTGCCGGCCGCGTTTCTGCCCGGCTTGACTGGCCGCATGTACGCGCAGTTCGCGCTGGTGATCGCGGCAACAGCGCTGCTCAGCGCCATCAACGCCGCCACGTTGAAGCCGACGCAATGCGCACTATGGCTGCGCCCGGCGGTGCCGCCGCAGCAGCGCAACGTATTCTATCGCGCCTTCAACCGGGCCTATGATCGGGTCGAGCGATGGTACGGAAGCTTGATCGCTTGCATGGTTTTGCGCAGTGGCTTGATGGTGGCCGTGGCGATCGCGGTCATTGCCGCTACCGGCTACTGGTTCTCGCGGGTGCCCACCGGTTTTCTGCCGATCGAGGACCAGGGCTACATGATCGCGCTCGTGCAGCTGCCCGATGGCGCCTCGCTCGAGCGGACGGAAAAAGCGCTGGACAAGGTGTTCGAGATCGCTCGCAAGACGCCGGGAGTCGCGCGAGTCGTCAACATCGCCGGAGTCTCGGCGCTCGACAACAGCGCGACGCTGTCGAGCGCCGGCGTGGCCTATATCATCCTCAAGGATTGGAGCGAGCGCGGCGAGGGCGAAGATCTGATGTCGCTCTTCAACAAGCTCAATGCCGATCTCGCCGTTATCCAGGAGGCGGATATCCTGGTAATGCCGCCGCCGCCGATCCAGGGCATCGGCAACGATGCCGGCTTCACTATGCAGGTCGAGCTGCGCGACGGCAGCTTCGACATGGCCAAGCTGCAGAGCGTCACCAACGCCATCGTCGCCAACGCCAAGACGCAGTCCGCGCTGCAGCTGGTGCTGGCCTCGTTCCGTTCGAGCGTGCCGCAGTACAGGCTCGAGGTGGACCGGGTGAAGACGGAGGCACTGCAGGTCTCGCTCGACCAGGTCTTCGCCGCGCTCGCCGGCTACCTCGGATCGTCCTATGTCAACCAGTTCAACCAGTTCGGCCGGGTGTTCCAGGTCTACGTGCAGGCCGACTCGCAGTCCCGTGTGCGGCTCGAGGACATCGAGAACATGTTCGTGCGCAACAGGGACGGCCAAATGATCCCGCTTGGGACGCTCGTAAAGATCACGCCGATTGTCGGTCCCTCCCTCATCAGCCTGTATAATCTGCGTCCAACGGCGACGATCATTGGGCTGCCGGCACAGGGGGTCTCATCGGGCCAAGCGCTGACCCTGATGGAGGAGATTGCCCGGCGCACCCTTCCTCCCGGCACTGGCTTCGAATGGAGCGCGATGTCGTATCAGGAGAAGCTGGTCGGCAGCCAGATGTATATCGTATTCGGACTAGCACTGCTGCTCGTATATCTCGTACTCGCCGGGCAGTACGAAAGCTGGTACGCGCCGATCTCGGTCATTCTTGCGGTTCCCCTGTCGTTCATTGGGCCCGTTGTGGCGCTCTCGGCGCTTGCTGAGAGCGGGCTCAACAATAACCTTTACGTTCAGATCGGGCTCGTTCTTCTGATGGCGCTCTCGGCAAAGAACGCAATCCTGATCGTCGAATTCGCGCGCGAGCTGCGCGCTGGGGGCAAACCAATCCTGGATTCGGCGACGGAGGCCGCGCGGGCGCGCTTTCGCCCCATCGTGATGACCTCTTCCGCCTTTATTCTCGGCGTAGTGCCGCTCGTGCTCGCGAGCGGCGCTGGCGCCAGCGCGCGCGTGTCGATCGGCATCACCGTGTTCACCGGCATGCTCGCATCCACTTGCCTAGCGGTGCTGTTCGTGCCGCCGTTCTTCGCAGTCGCGCAGCGGTTCGAGGAATGGCGCAAAGCGAGCAAAATCCCCACGCCCGCGCGCAAGCCCGTGGAATAATCTGCGGCGGGACGTCGCCTGCCTTGCAGGAATTGTGAATTTTGTTAACGGGCCGCAGTCACAATTTGGACGCAGGGATTCGTATCCTGTTTGCAGGGCTCCAACACCGCATAAAGCCATGACCCGCTTCACGTTCCGTGTGACGTCGGCATCTGCGCTCGTCCTGATGACGACGATCGCGGTATGCTTTGTTGTGTGCGAGGCTTGGGCCCAGGAGAACGAGCGTCCGTTTGGATTGTTTGGCCTTTTCAATGGAAGCGAGCGCCTGGGCGGCGAGCCTGGCGCGCCGCCCGCGGGAGCGGATCGCATGGCGCAAATGTCGGGTCCCGATCTTGTGCTGCGTCTTGAGCGCCTCGAAACCCAGATCCGGCAGCTGACTGGAACAATCGAGCAATTGCAATTTCGCAACCAGCAACTCGAGGGCCAAATCCGCCGCATGCAGGAGGAGGCCGCGCCACGGCCGGGGGCGCAAGTCCGGCCGCAGAATCCGTCCTCCGCACCCGCCGCAGGCCCCGCGAAGCGCGGCGACGCCTTCGATCCTGTGCAGAATCCGAATGCACCGGGTGCGCCGCACACGCTCGGCTCGGTCGGTGCTCCGGCCGGGGCTCCGAGCATTAGCGCCGATGTGGGCGAGCAGCCGTTTGGCGGTCCCGGCGGACGCGGGGCTGGCGCGCCGCTTGATCTCGCGACCGCAGGCCCGCCCAGCGGGGCCGTGCTGCCGCAGTCGGCGCGCAACGCGGCCGCCGCCGGTGCTGCGCTTGCCACGCTCGCGCCCTCGCAGAGCCCACGCGATGAGTATGACCTCGCCTATGGCTATGTGCTGCGCAAGGACTATGCCCTCGCAGAAGAGGCCTTCCGCAGTTTTTTGAGCAAGTACCCGGATGATCGGCTCGTCGGCGATGCCACGTATTGGCTTGGCGAAAGCATGTTCCAGCGGCAGCGTTTTCGTGACGCCGCGGAGGCCTTCCTCAACGTCTCCACCAAGTACGAGTCCAGCGCTAAAGCGCCCGATGCGCTGCTGCGACTCGGGCAGTCGCTTGCTGCGCTTGGCGAGAAGGAGGCGGCCTGCGCATCGCTCGGCGAAGTCCTGCGCAAATTTCCGCGCGCGTCAGCGGGGGTGAAGCAGGGGGTCGAGCGAGAACAAAAGCGTGCCCGTTGCTGACGATGCGGCGCCCGTCTCCGCGGCCGAGGCGAAGACGTTGTTTGCACCGCTCGCCCGCCATCCCGCGGTTGTTCTGGCTGTATCCGGCGGTCCCGATTCCACAGCGCTTCTGCTGCTCATGGCGCGCTGGCGACGCGCGTTGAAGCGCGGGCCGAAACTGCTCGCGGTCACCATCGACCATGGCTTGCGGCCGACCTCCGCCGCCGAGGCGCGCGCGGTGAAGGCACTGGCGCGGCGGCTCGCCGTGCCACATCGTACCATGCGCTGGGAAGGCAAGAAGCCTGCCAGCGGATTGCAGCAGGCGGCGCGTGATGCGCGTTACCGACTGCTGGCGGCCGCGGCCAGATCGACGAAGGCTAGCGCCATTATCACCGCGCACACGCTCGATGATCAAGCAGAAACCGTGCTGCTGCGCTTGAGTCGCGGCAGTGGGCTCACCGGACTGAGCGCCATGGCGCGCGAGTCGCCTCTGCCGGGGAACGGGGTCGTGCTTGTGCGTCCGCTGCTCGACATTCCGAAGGCGCGGCTCATTGCAATGCTGACGCGAGTGAAAATCAGATTTGCCGATGATCCATCGAACCGCGACCCGCGCTTCACCCGTGTGCGCCTGCGCGAGCTGATGCCCGCCCTCGCACACGAGGGGCTAAGCGCACGCAGTCTGTGGCGCCTTGCGGGGCGGCTTCGTCGCGCGGACGCGGCGATCGAAACGGCGGTCGACGAGGCAATGGAAAAGCTGTGCGGCTCTTGCCCCGATCACGCTCGGATCGTCGTCGATGCCGATGAATTAGTCCGCCTGCCCGCGGAAGTGGCACTACGCCTGCTCGGGCGCGTGATAGCCCGCGCCGGTGCGCAGGGGCCGATTCGGCTCGGCAAGCTCGAGGCACTCTACGAGGTGCTCGCTGACATGCATGCAAACAAAACCTCTCGTTTGCGTCGCACGCTGGCAGGAGCGCTGGTTACGTTGAGCGGCTCGAAGCTTGAGGTCGAGCGTGCCCCGCCGCGCAGGAGCCACTCGCCTGCCTCAATGGCAGGCAAACAGCCCCGTCGGACACGTGCGAGCCGCGCCAGAATGGCGCCTAGGAATTAACCCCGTTCCCTTGGCAGGGAGCGCTTCGGCACATAAATTGTGTCTCGTATTCTATCCGGACGGCCGTGAATCGGCCTATAAGTTGCCGTAGAACCGGCTGCGGGCCTCCACCGAGCCGTGAAGGACCACGGGATGAACGCCAATCTACGCAACTTCGCCCTCTGGGTGATTATCGTCCTCTTGCTGCTGGCGCTGTTCACCCTGTTCCAGAATCCGGGTCAGCGCACGACGTCGCAAGACATTTCCTTCTCGCAGCTGTTGAATGAAGTCGATCAGGGTCGCGTGCGCGACGTTTTGATCCAGGGCCCGGAAATCCACGGCACATTCACCGATGGGCGCAGCTTTCAGACCTACGCGCCCAGCGATCCGAGCTTGATCCAGCGGCTCTACGGCAAAGGCGTGTCGATCACCGCCCGACCGCAGCAGAACGACGTGCCTTGGTTCGTGTCGCTCTTGGTCTCGTGGCTGCCCTTCATCGCGCTGATCGGGGTTTGGATTTTCCTCTCCCGCCAGATGCAAGGGGCGGGCGGCAAGGCGCTCGGCTTCGGCAAAAGCCGCGCTAAGCTTCTGACGGAGGCCCACGGCCGCGTCACCTTCGAGGATGTCGCCGGGGTCGATGAGGCAAAGCAAGACCTACAGGAGATCGTCGAATTTCTGCGCGATCCCGGAAAATTCCAGCGGCTCGGCGGGCGCATTCCGCGCGGCGTGCTGCTGGTTGGTCCGCCCGGAACCGGCAAGACGCTGCTCGCGCGCGCGATCGCCGGAGAGGCCAACGTGCCGTTCTTCACCATATCCGGCTCGGACTTCGTCGAGATGTTCGTCGGCGTGGGCGCCTCGCGCGTGCGCGACATGTTCGAGCAAGCAAAGAAGAACGCTCCCTGCATCATCTTCATCGATGAAATCGACGCCGTCGGCCGCCACCGCGGTGCCGGACTCGGCGGCGGCAACGACGAGCGCGAGCAGACCCTCAATCAACTTCTCGTCGAGATGGACGGGTTCGAGGCGAACGAGGGCATCATCCTCATCGCCGCGACGAACCGTCCCGATGTGCTCGACCCGGCGCTGCTGCGCCCTGGCCGCTTCGACCGCCAAGTCATCGTGCCCAATCCGGACGTGGTCGGCCGCGAGCAGATTCTCAAAGTGCACGTGCGCAAGGTTCCGCTGGCGCCGGATGTCAACCTGAAGACCACGGCACGCGGCACCCCGGGTTTTTCCGGTGCCGATCTGATGAATCTGGTCAACGAGGCGGCCTTGATGGCGGCGCGGCGCAACAAGCGCATGGTCACGCAGGTCGAGTTCGAGGACGCCAAAGACAAAGTCATGATGGGGGCGGAGCGCAAATCGCTGGTGATGACCGAGGAGGAGAAGCTGCTGACCGCCTATCACGAGGGCGGCCACGCCATCGTTGCGCTCAACGTGCAGGCGACCGATCCGGTGCACAAGGCGACGATCATTCCGCGCGGCCGCGCGCTGGGTATGGTCATGCAGCTGCCTGAGCGGGACAAGCTCTCCATGAGCCTCGAGCAGATGACCTCGCGGCTGGCGATAATGATGGGCGGACGCGTGGCCGAGGAGCTGGTGTTCGGGAGGCAGAAGGTCACCTCGGGTGCCGCCTCCGACATCGAGCAGGCGACCAAGCTTGCGCGCATGATGGTGACGCGCTGGGGTCTATCGGAGGCGCTCGGCGCGGTTGCCTATGGCGAGAATCAAGACGAGGTGTTTCTGGGGTACCAGGTGGCGCGCCAGCAGAACGTGTCGGAGGACACGAGCCGCAAGATCGACGCCGAGATCAAGCGCCTGGTCGAGGCGGGCTACGCCGAGGCGCAGCACATTCTCGAGGAGAAGCGGGGCGATCTCGAAACGCTGGCCAAGGCGCTGCTCGAGTTCGAGACGCTGACCGGCGACGAGATCAAGGACCTGCTCGCCGGCAAGCGGCCGTCGCGCGAATCCGTGATTGAGCCCGCGACCCCACGTGGTTCGGCCGTGCCCCCCGCCGGTAAGCCGCGGCCGCGCCCCGAGACTGGGGGACTTGAGCCGCAGCCGCAGGCTTGAGGGCCTTTCACGGCACTCCGCGTAAGCCGTTTTGATTCATCGGCGGGGCGATCAAGAACGCCTACCGGCGCGTGTCGACCGCAATCGAGGGCGGCGCCTCGTGACTCATGAACACCGGCTGCAGCATGTGTGATTTGAATTGCCAGCCGCTGTCTGCGTCCAGCGCGCATTCGCTGATCAAGTCCGCGATCAGCATCGGCGGCTTGGTTTGCGGCGCCGGCGGGCGCACGGCAGCGCCGTAGAAACTGACGATGCCAAATGCCTTCGCGCGCGTTCCATCGCTCGACTCGACGAACAGATTATTGATGAGATGCCGCGTGGTTTTTATGCTGCTGATAGCGGTAAGGGCCTGGCGTTCGCGCCAAGCATAAAATTCTCGGATTTTATCACGGCCTTCGAAGCGGTTGTGGCCGACCGACATTACGCCGTCCGGCGCATAAAATTCGTGCGCGCGCCGCCCACCATTGCAATCGACCTCGTGCCAATACCGGGCCTCAAGGTGATATAGAGCGTGCCAAACACTGAGCTCGTCGCGCGTGTCCATATTGCACCTCCTGTCGCGCCGCGCCGATTGGGCTGACTGTCCTCGCCAGCTTAGCTCTTCATCGCCGCCTTGATCGCCGCCACGTCGCCTCCCGCCTTCGCCGCTGCAATGATCTTTGCTTCGCGCCCGGCAACTCCCTCGAGCGCCGCCTGCATGGACTCGATCTTGTGGGTTGGGACGACCACCGCGCCATGGCGGTCCGCATGGATGAGATCACCGCTCTTGACCGCCATCCCGTGCACGGTCACGTCAACTCCGAAGTCGACGACGTGGACATAGGCGTGGGAGGGAACAATCGAGCCAGCCAGCATCTGGAAGCCCGGCGCGATCATCGGAATGTCGCGCACCGATCCGTTAGTGACCACGCCGAGACAACCGAGCGCCTTGTGCACGTTCGACTGCACCTCGCCCCAGAATGCTCCATAGCCGACGTACTCGCCATCGAGGTCCTCCATCACCATGATGCCGGGCTGCGGCGGACTTGCAACATAATCGAGGTAATCGAGCCGCTTCTGCATATAGCTGCCCTGTCCGAGCGGGACCGCGTCCTTCGCCTTGAACGTCACTGTTTTGGCGAAGCCGACAATGGGCGGGAGCTCGGGAAACGGGCAATGTAGGTGCTTGATGGTGTAGCCGAAACCGCGGCGCTCCGGCGCAACGATCTCGATCAGGTTGCATACCGTGGGAGTATCGATCGATTGCAGGAAATCGAGATGGCTTCGGGTCGGTACAGTCATTCGCTTTCCCCTGGAGCTGATGAAAGCTAAACCCTAAGGCGTCGCGCCTCGATACGCGAGCGTTGCAATCAACGCCATGGCCGCCAGCATGGCCAGTACCATGGCGATCGCTGCCGCCCATCCGCCCCAGTCCCACGCGAGCCCCGGCAGAAACGCGCCCATGCTGCCGCCCGCATAAAACGAGGTCACGTAAAGGCCGACGGCCGAGGAGCGTCCTTCTTTGGCGATCTCGGTCACGTAGCCGGTCGAGATCGTCTGGCACAGCATCCCGCACCCGGCGCAAAACGTGAGGCCCGCAATGATCGCGGAAATTGGCGCGAGCAGCATGAGCAGCGCGCCGCCGGCCCACGCGGCAATGACCGCAAGGACGAAGCGGCGGCGTCCGAGGCGTGGCATCACCCAGCCGGTCATCGGCGCGATCATGGTGCCGGCGAGATAGGTCACGAAAATCAAACCGAGCAGCGTCGAGGAAAAATGATAGGGCGGCGCGGCGAGATGGAAGCTCACATAGGTGAACACCGCCATGAAATTGAAGAGCACGCCGAAGCCGATGCCGTAAGTGGCGACGAGCTGCGGATCCTTGAGATGCCGCAGAATCTGCCGAGCAGACGCAGAGAGGCCGTGCGAGCGAACGAACCCTTTTTCCCGGGGCAACAGCAGTGCGACCACGATCGCGCCCACCAACGACAGCCCCGCGAGTGCCGAGAAAGCGGCGCGCCAGCCGAACAGATCGCCGAGCACGCCGGGAAGGAAGCGGCCGGAGAATCCGCCGAGGCTCGATCCCGCGATGTAGATGCCGGCGATTCCTGCCACCTGCGCTGGCGGCCACTCGTCGCCGATATAGGCGACGGTGACCGCGAAGATCGGCGGCAGCAGCAGCCCCTGAATGAAGCGCCATACGATGAGCGCCTGCACGTCCGGCGCGAACGCGGCGCCGACCATGGGCACGACCACCGCCAGCATCGCCGCGGTGATGACGCGCTTTCTCCCTAGCACGTCGGCAACCGCGCCGGTGAAGGGCGCGGTCAAGGCGATGGCGAGCGTGCTCGCGGTCATGATGGTGCTGATCTCGGCGGCGCCGACGCCGAACTCGCGGGACAGCGTCGGCAACAGCGCCTGCGGCGAGTAGAGGTTGAGGAAGGTACAGAAGCCGGCGACGGGTACGGCGATGTTGCGGGAGTCGACCGTCATTATTGCTAGAGCATCTCTTCCGCGTCGCCGGTCGTCACATCTGCGCAGAGATGGTCCGATCTTCGCGATCCATAACTCCCCCTTGTCATTGAGGTATCGCCCTCCGCACTCGAGCAAGGGTCTCCTCCGGCGTGCCGGACGCATCGATCCGCGTCCAGTTCAGCGCACCAAGATCGTAATCCTCCTGGCGTCGGGCGACGGCGGCATCCGCGTCGGAAGCATCACGGCTGCGCCTCGCGAGGCGAACAATTCGCTCGTCGACAGCGGCCTCGAGAAAAAGCCCGTCGAACGGCGCACCGAGGGTTTGGGCGGATGCTGCCGCCGCGGCGCGTTCCTGCGCTCGCGCGAAGACCGCATCCACGATCGCCGAGTGGCCGGCTACGACCGCGCGGCGCGCCTTGTCGATCATGGCGGCATAGACCCTTGCGGTCATACGCGGCGAATAGGCATCCTGCGGCAGCTTTTCGTGCTCGTCCCTGCCGAAGAGGGTCTTGCGCTCGACATCGGAGCGCAGCACCACCGCGCCCGGCACCGGCACCAGCTCCGGCGCCAGCGCGTAGGCGAGAGCTGACTTGCCTGTGCCGGAGAGTCCTCCGACCGCAACAAGGCGAGCGCGGCCCGGTTCAAGGACTCGTCCTGCAAAATCGAAATAGGTCCGGGCGCTGTGCGCGATCGCGGCCCTCTCATCGGATGTGGCATGCTCAAGCCGTGCCGCCGTCACCTTCGCGCGAATCGCAGCCCGGATCGACAGGAACAGTGGAAGGCTTGCGAGTCCATCGAGGTCCTCGATGCGGTCGGTTTCGACGAGGTACCGGTTGAAAACGATGTTTGCCGCAGGCTTTAACCCGCGCTCGACCAAATCCATCAGCAGGAAAGCCAGGTCGTAGAGTACGTCCCCCGACGCGATCAGTGGGCTGAACTCGATCGCATCGAACGAAACCGGCCGCCCGCCCATCAAGACGATATTGCCGAGATGCAGATCGCCGTGAAGGCGCCGAACCAACCTTCGTTCTCCACGCGCGAGAAGGAGAAGTTGAATGCGGTCATGGGCAGCGCGGCTCCGCTTTGTCAGCGTTTCGGCCTCGGCTGCAGGAAAAAGATCGGGGCGCTCGCGGAATGCGGCGTCATTTTGCTCGATGTATTCGGCAAGCGCCGCGATCCATGGCTCGGCCTCGACCGCACCGGCGCGGGCGTGAAGTGCCGCCACCGCGCGACCGAGGGCATCGGCGAGTGTCGCATCGATCTTTCCCGCCTGCGCCAAGCAGTCGAAGGTCGCGTTCTCGTCGAAGCGGCGCATTTCGAGCGCCCATTCGACCGGCGTGCCGGTGCCGCCGTCGAGCTTGAGCCGGCCGTCGCTCTCCCGCGTGATCGCCACCACGCGGAGGTAGACGTCGGGCGCGAACGAGCGATTGATTGCAAGCTCTGCCTCGCAGGCGGCCTTGCGCTTGGCGAGGGTCGAATAGTCCAGGAACGGGAAGCGTACCGCGCGTTTGACTTTTAGGGCGCGCTCCCCGGCGAGAAACACCGAGGCTGCGTGTGTGTCGATGCGCTTGACCGCACCGGCTTTCTGCGTTGCCGGGTCGGCGAGGAACGCAGACACCTCCTCCTGGCATTCGCCCTCGCTCATGTCCGGCACCCCTGCGCCGCCAACATCGGCGCCGCCGTGCCACCGTCTTGTCCCTGCGATATCACCGTCCGTCGAGCCGCTCAGCATGCTATCTTGTGTCCGACCGGCCCTGCGTCCGGCCGCGATCGTCATGACGCAATTGCCGCACGTGCTCAAGCGCATCCGACTCAATTCGCCGCTTTGGGGCGATTGCCTGTCGGGTTCGGATCGACACCGCAATTTGCCGGCCTTGCTCGTTTGCTGGATGCTTCTGGAACGGGCGGCAGAATCATGGGAGACGCGTGATGCGCGCCAATGAAGGTACGAGGACGGCGGCCCAAATTCTGGTCGATCAGCTCGTCATTCACGGCGCGAAGCACGTATTCTGCGTACCCGGCGAGAGCTATATCGCGGCGCTCGATGCGTTTTACGACCGCGACGTCGCCGTCACGGTTTGTCGGCATGAGAGTGGTGCTGCGATCATGGCGGAGGCCTGCGGTAAGGCAACCGGGCGGCCGGGCATCTGCTTCGTCACGCGCGGTCCCGGCGCTACCAATGCGGCGGCGGGGTTGCACATCGCGCGACAGGATTCGACTCCGCTCATTTTGTTCGTCGGGCAGATCGGACGCGAGATGCGCGAGCGCGAGGCCTTCCAGGAGCTCGATTACCGCGCGGTGTTCGGATCGATCGCCAAGTGGGCGACCGAGATCGACGATGCCTCCCGCATCCCCGAGCTTATTTCGCGCGCTTTCTACGTCGCCGCCGGCGGGCGTCCGGGGCCGGTCGTGATCGCGCTGCCGGAGGACATGCTGGTCGAGGCCCTCGCCGTGCCCGACGCGCCCAGCTTCGAGCCAGTCGAGATCTGGCCCGGCGCGAGTGACATGATCCGCCTGCAGAAGCTTCTTGCGGCGGCCGAGCGACCGATCATGCTGCTGGGCGGCAGCCGTTGGTCCCTCTCAGCCTGCGCCGTGGTCGCCCGCTTCGCCGATCGTTTCGCGCTGCCGGTCGCAACCACGTTCCGTCGTGCCCACCTCATCGACCCCGCGCATCCCTGTTATGCGGGCGACCTCGGCATCGGACCAAATCCCAAGCTTCTCGCACGTGTAAAGGGTGCCGATCTCATCCTGCTTGTTGGCGGCCGGCTGGGCGAAATGCCTTCACAGAGTTACACACTTCTCGAGATTCCGGCGCCACGCCAAACGCTCGTGCACGTGTATCCCGGCATCGAAGAGCTGGGGCGGGTGTACCGGCCACACCTGGCGATAAACGCGACGCCGACCGCGTTTGCCGCGGCGTTGGAGGGCCTCGAGCCGCCAACCGAGCTCAAGTGGCGCAAAGAGACCCCGATCGCCCACGCCGACTTCCTCGCCTGGAGCGACAAGCCCACCGTGGTCCCCGGACCTGTCAACCTCGGCGAGATCATTGTCGGCCTGCGTGAAAAGCTTCCCCCCGATGCGGTGATCTGCAACGGCGCCGGTAACTTCTCCATCTGGGTGCACCGATACGCGCGCTACCGACGCTACGGAACGCAGCTCGCGCCGATCTCGGGCTCGATGGGCTATGGCGTCCCTGCGGCGATCGGAATGAAGCGTTTGTCGCCGGAGCGGACGGTCATCGCCTTTGCCGGCGACGGCGATTTCTTGATGACGGGCCAGGAATTCGCGACCGCCGTACAATACGATTTGCCGGTGATCATCATTGTCGTTGACAACGGCATGTACGGCACCATCCGCATGCACCAGGAGCGCCATTATCCGGGACGGGTGGTGGCGACCGGCCTCAAGAATCCGGATTTTGCCGCCTACGCCCGCGCCTTCGGCGGCTATGGCGCGACGGAGGAAAAGACGGCGGATTTTTTCCCGGCATTCGAAGCCGCGCGCGAGTCGGGCCTGCCGGCGATCC
>DATNNX010000184.1:0-13705 GCA_035601615.1 Xanthobacteraceae bacterium | reverse complement strand
CCCCTTGTGGGGAGGGTCGGCGCACGCAGGCAAGCTTGCGCAGCCTGCGCAAGCTTGGCTGCGCTGCGCCGGGGTGGGGGTCGTGCGGTGATCCGCCGACGGACCCCCACCCCCAACCCCTCCCCACAAGGGGGAGGGGAGCATACCGCGCGCGCGGCGACGTGTTCGCATCAACTCGACGGAATCCTCGCAAGGAACGGTTCGCGCGCAGCCAGCTAGAGCATGTCGCGTGGAGCGGAATGACCGAGCGGCAGACTCGGTTTTACCCTCCCCCTTGTGGGGAGGGTCGGCGCACGCAGGCAAGCTTGCGCAGCCTGCGCAAGCTTGGCTGCGCTGCGCCGGGGTGGGGGTCGTGCGGTGATCCGCCGACGGACCCCCACCCCCAACCCCTCCCCAGTCGGCTGCGGGCTTGCCCGCTTCCGGCAAATCTTAAAGTGACCAAACCCCGGCAAGCCGGGGTTTGGTTGGGGAGGGGAGCATACCGAGCGCGTGGCACTAAAGGAGAACTCTCATCGCAAACTCTGCCTCGACAAATGGCCGCAGAATGAGCGGCCGGCCGGTTTACATCATCGACGGCAGCAGAACGCCGTTCATCCGCGCGCGCGGGCGGCCGGGCCCGTTCACGCCGGTCGATCTCGCGGTCGCTTGCGGGCGGCCGCTGCTCTTGCGCCAGCCGTTCCAATCCGACGCCTTCGACGAAGTGATCCTCGGCTGCGTCGTCGTGCTCGCGGATGAAGCCAATCCCGCGCGCATTGCGGCGCTGCGCCTCGGCATGGGCGAGGCGATGACCGCCTACACGGTGCAGATCAATTGCGGCTCCGGCATGCTGTCGATCGACACCGCCTACCACCACATCCGCGAAGGCAAATCCGATCTCGTGCTCGCCGGCGGCACCGATGCGCTGAGCTGGTCGCCGCTTCTCTTCCGCAAGCGCGCGGTCGACTGGTACGCGCGGCTCCTCGGCGCTCGCGATTTCTGGTCGCGCCTCACCGCGCTCGCGGGCTTTCGCCCCTCCTTCTTCAAGCCGGTCATCGGGCTCGAGCGCGGCCTCACCGATCCCATCGTCGAGCTCAATATGGGACAGACGGCAGAAGTTCTCGCCCACGTCTTCCACATCTCGCGGCGCGACGCCGATCAATACGCCGCCGAGAGCCAGCAGCGGCTCGCCCGCGCGCAGAAGGAAGGATGGTTCAACGGCGAGCTCGAGCCGGCGTTTAGCCGTGGTGGCAAGGCTTACGACCACGACGACGGCGTGCGCCCCGACAGCACGGTCGACACGCTCGCCAAGCTCAAGCCGGCCTTCGAGCGGCCGTGGGGAAAGGTGACCGCCGGCAACTCCTCGCAGATCACCGACGGCGCGTCTTGGGTGATCCTCGCGTCGGAGGACGCGATGAAGACGCATGGTTTGGCTCCGCGCGCAAGAATCGTGGACAGCGAGTGGTCGGCGCTCGATCCGTCCATCATGGGGCTCGGTCCGGTCCTGTGCGCGACCGCGATCCTGCGCCGGCATTCGCTGGCGCTCGGCGACATCGGGCTCTGGGAGCTCAACGAGGCCTTCGCGGCGCAGGTCTTGGCCTGCCTCGCCGCCTGGCAGGACGACACGTTCTGCCGCGACGTGCTCGGCCTTGCCGGCGCCGCCGGCCGCATCGATCGTGACAAACTTAACGTGGACGGGGGTGCAATCGGCCTCGGCCATCCCGTGGGCGCGAGCGGCAACCGCATCGTGCTGCACCTCGTCAACGCCATGAAACGGCTCGGCGTGCGCCAAGGCATCGCCACCGAATGCATCGGCGGCGGCCAGGGCGGCGCCATGTTGATCGAGGCGGTGTCGTGATCGATCGAGGCGGTGTCGTGAGCAGACTCACAAATCGAACTTTCGGATCGCCGCTCGCCCCGCGAACCCTCCCCCTTGTGGGGAGGGTCGCCCGCCGAAGCGCAGCGAAGGCGGGCGGGGTGGGGGTCGTTGTGAGGCACGCCACTCGCGCCACAACGACGACCCCCACCCCCGACCCCTCCCCACAAGGGGGAGGGGAGCCCACCGAGTGCGCGGCCCGATGATGCATCCAGCACAAACGAGAATCCGCTGATGGGTAAAGTCTGGGACACGCTGGCGCCGCGCAATCTCGAGCTCGGGCCGCTCGCCGCGCCCGCGGCTGCCGGCGAGAGCTCGTCCTGGCGCAACTGGCGGCTCGCGCGCGACGAGGACGACATCGCCTGGCTCGCGCTCGACAAGGCGGGCGCGAACGCCAACACGCTCTCCGTCGATGTGCTCAGCGAGCTCGACGCTGTGCTCGCGAGCCTCGAGAAAAATCTGCCGAGAGGCCTGGTGCTGCGCTCCGCAAAGCCGTCGGGCTTCATCGCCGGCGCCGACATCGGCGAATTTCGCGGCCTGACCGACGCCGCGATGGTGGAGGAGCGCCTGCGCGAGGCGCACGCGGTGGTCGACCGACTCGACCGGCTTGGCGCGCCGAGCGTCGCCGTCATCCACGGCTATTGCCTCGGCGGCGGGCTCGAGATCGCGCTCGCCTGCGACTATCGCATCGCGGTCGAGGATGCGCGGCTCGGCTTTCCCGAGGTCATGCTCGGCCTGCATCCCGGGCTGGGCGGCACGGTGCGCCTGCCGCGGCTGATCAATCCGCTCGAAGCGATGACCATGATGCTGACCGGGCGCAATGTGCGCGATCGCCGCGCACGCTCGCTCGGGCTCGTCGACGCGGTCGTCCCGGAGCGGCACGTGAGGGCTGCCGCGACGGCCGCCGTTACGGGAAACTTAAAGCTGCGGCGCAGCCGTGTGCTCGTTCCGCTCATCAACAGCTATTACGCCCGCCTGCTCGCGGCGAAACGCATGCGCCGCGAAACCGCGAAGAAGGCGCCGATCGCACATTACCCGGCGCCGCACGCGCTGATCGATCTTTGGCAGAAGAACGGCGGCAACCCGCAGGACATGCAGCGCGGGGAAATCGCGTCGTTCGCGCGGCTTCTTGTGACGGACACCTCGCGCAACCTGGTGCGCGCCTTCTTCCTGCGCGACAAGCTCAAGCGGCTCGCCGACGGCGACTGGTCGCCGCGCCACGTGCACGTCATCGGCGCGGGCGCCATGGGCGGCGACATCGCCGCCTGGTGCGCGTGGCATGGGTTCACCGTCACGCTCGCCGACATGAAGCCCGAGCCGATTGCGCAGGCAATCGCGCGCGCGGCCGACTTGTTCAAAAAGATCGGCCACAAGTCGATCGACGCGCGCGATGCGCTCGATCGCCTCACGCCCGATCTCGCCGGCGAAGGCGTGCGCTCCGCCGATCTCATCATCGAGGCGGTGCCGGAGACGCTCGAATTGAAGCGCAAGGTCTATGTCGCGACGCAAGCAAAGATGAAGCCCGATGCGATTCTCGCGACCAACACGTCCAGCATTCCGCTCCAAGAGCTGCGGTTCGGGCTGCGGCGGCCCGATCATTTCGTCGGGCTGCATTTCTTCAATCCGGTGTCGCGCATGCAGCTCGTCGAAGTGGTGAGCCACGACGAGGTCGCGCCCGACGCCTTGACGAAGGCGCGCGCCTTCATCGGGCGCATCGATCGGCTCCCGGCGCCGGTCAGGAGCGCGCCGGGATTCTTGGTCAACCGGGCGCTGACGCCCTACATGCTCGAAGCGCTGCTGATGCTCAATGAAGGCTACAAGCGCGAGACGATCGACGCCGCGGCGGAAAGCTTCGGCATGCCGATGGGGCCGATCGAGCTTGCCGACACCGTCGGGCTCGACATCTGCCTCGACGTCGCCGAGACGCTCAAAGCCGCGCTTGAGCGGCCGATGCCCGACGTGTCGCAGGCGCTGCGCGGCAAGGTGGAGCTCGGCCACCTCGGGCGCAAGACCGGCAGAGGTTTTTACGAGTGGCGCTACGGCAAGGCGGTGAAGGACCGCGATGCGCCGCAGCCCACCGAGGAGATGACCGATCGCCTCATTCTTCCGATGCTCGACGTCGCCGTCGGCTGCCTGCGCGAAGGCGTCGTCGCGGACGAGGATACGGTCGATGCCGCGATGATTTTTGCCACCGGCTTTGCGCCGTTCCGCGGCGGGCCCATGCATTACGCGCGAACGCGCGGCGCGACAAACATCCGCGCCGAGCTCGAACGGCTGGCGCAACGTTACGGCGAGCGCTTTCGGCCCGACCCGGGCTGGGACCGCCTGACATGACGCCGAGCTCTGGTCATTCCGGGGTGCGGGCGAAGCCCGCGAGCCCGGAATCCATAACCACTGCCGGTGATTATGGATTCCGACTCTCGCCGCTATCGCGGCTCGGCCGGAATGACCGGCGCAAAGGGTCCGTATGACGCGCCGCGCTGGCGCTCCGGTCTCGTTCGAGCACGCAGATCGGCTGGCCGACGAGATCATCGCCCGCGTCGGCAAGTCGATCACGCTGGCGCTGCCGCTTGGGCTCGGCAAAGCCAATCACGTCGCCAACGCGCTGTTCGCGCGCGCGGCCGCCGATCCATCGATCAGCTTGCGCATCTTCACCGCGCTGACGCTGGAGACGCCGCGCGGCAAGAGCGATCTCGAACGGCGCTTCGTTGCGCCGATCGAAAAACGCCTATTTGCCGGCTACCCGGAGCTCGCATATGCGCTCGCGCTGCACGCGGGCACGCTGCCGGCGAATATCGCCGTCGACGAATTCTTCTTCGAGGCGGGCACGCGTCTCGGCATTGCGGCCTCGCAGCAGAATTACATCAGCGCGAATTACACCCATGCGCTGCGCTACGTGCTCGATCGCGGCGTCAATGTGGTCGCGCAGCTCGTCGCCAAGCGCGTGCGCGGCTCCGAGACGCGCTTCAGTCTCAGCTGCAACCCGGACCTCACGCTCGATCTTTTGGCCTGCCGCGCGCGCGGGGAGTGCGATTTCGTCTTCGTCGGGCAGGTCAATTCGGAGCTGCCCTTCATGCCGGGGGACGGCGATATCGCGCTAGGCGAATTCGACCTGATCCTGGAGAGTCCGGCGACCGATTTTCCCTTGTTCGCGCCGCCGCGCGAGCCGATCGATTTTTCCGAATACGCCATCGGGCTCAACGTGGCGCGCACCACCGCCGATGGCGGCACGCTGCAGCTCGGTATCGGCTTGCTCGGCGACGCGGTGACGCAGGCGCTCATCCTACGGCACCGGCAGAACGCGGCGTTTCGTGAACTCGTGGTTCGCCTCGATCCGGACGACCGCGCGCCGGCGGGTCTGCGCGAAAGCGCGCCCTTCACGCTCGGCCTCTACGGCGTGAGCGAGATGTTCGTCGAGGGCTTTCTCGACCTCATGCGTGCCGGCGTGCTCAAGCGCGAGGTCGACGGCGCGCTGCTGCACGCGGCCTTCTTCTTGGGTTCGCGCGGCTTCTACCGCGCGCTGCGGGAGATGCCGGAAAGCGAGCTCGCCAAGCTTCGCATGGGCGCGGTCTCCTTCGTCAACGAGCTTTATGGCGAAGAGGCGCAAAAGCGCCGCGCGCGGGTGAAAGCGCGCTTCGTGAACAACGCGATGATGGCGACGCTGCTCGGCGCGGTGGTCTCGGACGCGCTGGAGAACGGCCAGGTGGTGAGCGGCGTGGGCGGGCAATACAACTTTATCGCGCAAAGCTTCGCGCTTGCCGACGCGCGATCGATCATCGCGCTGCGCGCAACCCGCACCGCGAAGCGGCGCACGACCTCGATCATCCTGTGGAACTACGGGCATACCACCATTGCGCGCCATCTGCGCGACATCGTGGTGACGGAATATGGGATCGCCGACTTGCGCGGGAAGACGGACCGCGATGTGATCGCCGCGATGCTCGCGATCGCCGATTCGCGCTTCCAGGACGAACTGCTGCGGCGCGCGAAGGATGCCGGCAAGATCGAGCGCGGCTTCGAGCTTCCTGCCGCAAGCCGCGACAACACGCCCGAGCGCATCGCGCGAGCGCTTGGGGGCGCGCGCGAAATAGGGCTGCTGCCGCCGCTTCCCTTCGGCGGCGACTTCACCGCGGCCGAAGCGCGGCTCATGCCGGCGCTCAAGCTGTTGCGCGACGCGCCGCCGCTGCGCCTCGCAGCCCTGCTGGCGCGGGGCTTTCTCTCCTCCGCTCCCTCGCGCGACGTGCGCGAGTGTCTTACCCGCATGGGGCTTGATGATCCCTTAGGGCCGATGCAACGCATCGAGGCCGCGCTGCTGCGCGCCGCGCTGGAGGTGTCGGATTGATTTTGAAGATGTTCGCTTACGATCCCGTCCGTTCGTCCCCGCGAAAGCGGGGACCCGGTTTCTCCTGGATTCCCGCTTTCGCGGGAATGAACGGAGCTTCAACACGAGCTTCGTCGACTCGGAAAGCAAAAACGCTCGGCGGTGCTTTCAGCGGTCGCCAAAGCCCGTTAACCTCACCTCATCAAACGCGAGGCCAAAACCATGACCATTTCCATGTACAAAACCTCGGTTCCGATCTTCGTGCAATTTTTGACCAGCCTGTCCGCGGTGCTGGACAAGGCGGCGGCCTATGCCGAGGCGAAGAAGATCGAGCCATCCGTGCTTCTCAATATGCGGCTTGCGCCCGACATGTTTGCGCTGGTGCGGCAGGTGCGCGCGGCGACCGACCACGCGATCAACGCCTGCGGGCGGCTTGCCGGCGCCGACATGCCGAGCTTCGCCAACACGGAAGCGAGCATTCCGGAGCTCAAGGACCGCATCGCCAAGACGATCGACTTCCTCAAGGGCCTCAAACCCGCGCAGATCGACGGCACCGAGGACAAGGCGATCAAGATCACGTTTCCGAGCGGGGCGACGCGCGACTTCACCGGGCAATCGCTGCTGCTGACGAACTCGCTGCCCAATTTCTTTTTCCACTGCACCACCGCCTACGACATCCTGCGCCATTGCGGCATCGAGCTCGGCAAGCGCGATTTCATGGGTACGCCCGTGTCGCTGTAGCGTGCTGTGAGTACACGCAACATCCGCTCGTCCCCGCGAAAGCGGGGACCCAGATCGCGAGTCGTGAGCAGGCGGGTCTGGATTCCCGCTTGCGCGGGAATGAGCGGACAGGTCGCGACGCTGCGCTATTTTTCGCGATGTGCTATACTGAGCGAAAATCTGCTCGGCTCGCGTCCCGAGCTCAAAGGGAGGACAATATGGCTCAAAGATTAAACCGGCGAAGCGTCGCCGGCGCCCTCGCCGTCGCCGCTGCGACAGCCGTGTTCGCTGGGGCACCGGCCAAAGCCGCCGATCCCATCACCATCGGCTTCGGCATGGCGCTCAGCGGTCCGCTCGCGCCCAACGGCAAGATGTCGCTTGTGGCCATGAAGATTTGGGAGGAGGACGTCAACGCCAAGGGTGGGCTGCTCGGACGCCCGGTAAAGCTCATCTATTACGACGATCAGAGCAATCCCTCGACCGTGCCCGGCATCTACACGAAGCTGCTCGACGTCGACAAGGTCGACTTTGCCGTGAGCCCTTATGCGTCGACCCAGATCGCGCCCGCGATGCCGATCATGATCGCGAGAAAACGGCTGTTTGTCAGCTTGTTCGGGACCGGGATCAACGACGAATTCAACTACGACAAATATTTCTCGATGCTGCCGACGGGGCCGACACCGAAGCCCTCCTTTACCAAGGGCTTCTTCCGTGTGGCGCTCGCGCAGAATCCGAAACCTCAGAGCGTGGCCATCGTCGCGGCCGACGCCGAATTCGGGCGCAACGCATCGGACGGCGCCAGGGAGAACGCGCAAAAAGCCGGAGTAAAGATCGTCTACGACAAGACCTACCCGCCGAACACGACCGATTTCTCGCCGGTCGTGCGCGCGATCCAGGCCGCCAATCCCGATCTCGTGATCATCTGCTCCTATCCGCTCGATACGGTCGGCATGGTGAAGGCGATCAACGAAATCGGCTTCAAGCCAAAAATGCTCGGCGGCGCCATGGTCGGCCTGCAGGCGAGCGTGTTCAAGACGCAGCTCGGGCCGTTGCTCAACGGCATCGTCAATTACGAGACCTGGATCCCGGCCTCGACCTTGCAATTCCCGGGCTCGATGGAGCTCCTCGAGAAATATCAGGCGCGCGCCGCCGCCGAGGGCGTCGATCCGCTCGGCTATTACATGCCGGTGTGGGCCTACGCCTATTTGCAGGTGCTTGGTGACGCGATCGAGGCGACCAAGAGCACCAAGGACGACGTGCTCGCCGATTACATCCGCAAGACCACGTTCAAGACGGTGGTCGGCGACGTGAAGTTCGGCGCCAAGGGCGAGTGGGCGGAAGATCGCATGCTGCTGGTCCAGTTCCAGAACATCAAGGGCAACCGCATCGAGGAGTTTCGCGACCTCTCGACCGAGGTGATCATCGATCCGCCGCAATACAAATCGGGCAATCTGATCTACCCCTACGGCGAGGCCAAGAAATAAGCTCGCCGGATCGGCGCGCCGTCGCTTAATCGCAACGGCGCGCAGGTGCTCGCGTGTGCGACCCGACTAGTCCGCGGGCTCAGGCATGCACCATCATGTTGTTGGCAAGCCACAAGCCGGCCAGAACCAATAGGCTGGTGAAAACGAGCGCGCCCGCATTGATGGCCATCCGATGCCAATACTCATCGTCGCTTTCAGGGCATTCGTATTTTGCGAGATCCCGGACCGGTGAGTAATCGCGTCCGGAATGACGCCTAGGTGGGTGGCTTTTTGTCGTACCCGTTCGCGGCGGGAACCGTATCACACGGTCATTCTCGGCGTGATCGAAATTCATGATGAGATGCGTTGCTGTGTGCCTTGGCGACGTCCTCGCCGCGCCAGTTGGATGAACAGGTCGCGACGAAACTATTCTGCCGCAATCACGTGGACTCTTTCGGGCTCGGGGGCTGCGTGCCGCTTATCGCCCCTGAGCCAAACCTGCACGCGGTCGAGATAAAGGTAGACAACCGGCGTAGTGTAGAGTGTCAGCAGCTGGCTCAGCGCGAGACCGCCGACCATGGCGTAACCGAGCGGCTGGCGCAGCTCCGAGCCCGTGCCGTGGCCGAACGCGAGCGGTATGCCGGCGAGCATGGCGGCCGCGGTCGTCATCAGGATCGGGCGGAAGCGCAACAGACAGGCTTCGCGGATCGCCGCGATCGGCGGCATATGGCGGTCGCGTTCGGCGACGATCGCGAAGTCCACCAGCATGATGCCGTTCTTCTTGACGATGCCGATCAAGAGAATGATGCCGATGATCCCGATCACCGACAGGTCCATACCGCCGAACTGCAGCGCCAGCAGCGCGCCGATGCCGGCCGACGGCAATGTGGACAGGATCGTCAGGGGATGGATGAAGCTCTCGTAGAGTATGCCGAGGATGATGTAGACGACGATCAACGCCGCGGCGATCAACGCCGGCTCGCTCGACAGCGAGGACTGGAACGCTTGGGCGTTGCCTTGGAACGTGCCGATTACTGACGGCGGCATGCCGATGTCCCGGGCGGCCTGGGTCACCGCCTCGACCGCTTCCCCGAGCGCCACTCCCGGCTGCAGGTTGAAGCTCAGCGTGACTGCGGGGAATTGACCCTGATGCTGTATCGACAGCGGACCGACCTTGCTCGTATCGACGTCGACCAGTGTGGAGAGCGGAACGGTGCCGCCGGTCAGCGGCGATTTCACGTAGAGGCGGTCGAGCGAGGTGAGGTCGCGCTGCTGTTCGGGCGGGATCTCGAGGATGATCCAATAGGTCTTGAGCTGGGTGAAATACTGCGTGATCTGCCGCTGGCCGAACGCGTCGTTGAGGGTGTCGTCGATCATCTGCGCCGAGATGCCGAAGCGGGATGCCTGGTCGCGGTTGATCGTGACCTTGAGCTGTGGCGCATTGGCGAGGAGATCGCTCGACACGTCGGCCAGTTGCGACAGCGTGCGCATCTTTTCGAGCAGCTTCTCCGACCACTCGTTGAGCTCGGCAACGTTGGAATCCTGCAGCGTGTACTGGAAGCTGGCGCGCGAGACGCGGCCGCCCACAGTGATGTCTTGTGACGGCTGCAGGAAGAGCGTCGCGCCTTGGACCTTGGCGAGCTCTGGCCGCAGCCGGTCGATGATTTGCGAGGCCGTGAGCTCGCGCTCGTCACGCGGCTTGAGCACGATGAAGAATCGCCCGGTGTTGGTAGTATTGGCGCCGCCGGTGCTGCCGGTGAACGAGCCGAAGCCGGCGACATCAGGATCGCGCAGGAGCACCGCGCCGAATTCGCGCAGGATACGCATCATCTGGTCCGGCGGTGCATCCTGGGCGGTCTCGGCAAAGCCTTGGATCACGCCGGTGTCCTGGATCGGGAAAAAACCTTTCGGGATCTGAAACACCATGACCCCAGTCAGCGCCATCGTGGCGAAGAAAACGCCAAGGGTGATCGCCCGGTGGCGCAGCACGATATCCAGCGTGTGCTTGTAGAACGACAGCATGCCATTGAAGCCGGCCTCGATCAGGCGATAGACGCGCCCGTGGTTCTGCGATTCCCGATGCATGAAGCGCGAGCACAGCATCGGCGCCAGCGTGAGCGAGACGAGCGCGGATACGGCGATCGAGGCCGTGACGGTGAGTGCGAATTCGCGGAACATGCGGCCGATGATGCCGCCCATGAGCAGGAGCGGGATGAACACCGCAACGAGCGAGAGGCTGATGGAAAGCACGGTGAAGCCGATCTCGCGCGAGCCCGTAAGTGCCGCCTCGAAGGGCGAAACCCCATCCTCGATGTGGCGGTAGATGTTTTCCACCACCACGATGGCGTCGTCGACGACGAAGCCCACCGCGATGGTGAGCGCCATCAGCGACAGATTGTCGAGGCTGAAGTTGAACATGTACATCGCCGCGCACGATCCGAGCAGGGCGAGCGGCACGGTTATGCTCGGAATCGCCGTGGCCCAGAAACTGCGCAGGAAGAGCAAAACGACCATCACCACAAGGGCAATGGTGAGCCCGAGCGTGAACTGGACGTCGGCCACAGAGGCGCGGATCGTCGTGGTACGGTCCAGGATCGTTTCCACCTTGATCGCGGGCGGAATCCGGGCGGTGAGCTGAGGAAGCTGCGCCTTGATCTGGTCGGCGGTGTCGATGACGTTAGCACCGGGTTGCTTGAACACCGCCAGGATGATGCCGCGGTTGTTGTTCTGATAAGCGGCGACGTTTCGGTCGACCGGCGCCTCGATCGCCTGGCCGACGTCGCGCACCCGAATAGGCGCGCCGTTGCGGTAGGCAAGAATGACGTCGTTGAACTGCTCGGCATCCATGATTTGATCGTTGGCGGCGATCGTGAAACCGATCTTGTCGGTATTGATCGTGCCCTTCGCCGCGTTGGTCGTGGATGCGACGAGCGTGCTGCGAATCTCTTCCAAGGTCACGCCGGTCGAGGCGAGCTTGGCCGGGTCGACCTGAATGCGGATTGAGGGCGTCGTATCACCGAAGATCGACACCTGCGCGACGCCGGGCACCTGCGAGATTTGTTGGGCGAGGAACAGATCGCCGTAGTCGTCGACGGCGGTCACCGGCATCGTCTCGGAGCGCAGCGACAGCATGAGAATGGGCGAGTCGGCCGGATTGACCTTCTTGTAGCTTGGTGGTGCCGTCATCGACTGCGGCAGGGTCTTGCTCGCGGCGGTGATCGCCGCCTGCACGTCCTGCCCGGCCGCGTCGATATTGCGGTTGAGATCGAACTGAATGACGATCGTCGTGGCGCCGAGCGCGCTCGTGGACGTCAGCTGCGTGACGCCCGGAATTTGCGCGAGCTGTCGCTCGAGCGGTGCGGCGACGGAAGAGGCCATGGTTTCCGCGCTCGCCCCCTGGAAAGCGGCGGTTACCTGAATGGTAGGGAAATCCACCTGGGGCAGGGGCGCGACCGGCAGAAACGGATAGGCGACAATGCCCGTGAATGCCAGCGCCGCCATCAGCAGCGAGGTCGCGACCGGCCGGCGAATGAACGGTTCGGAGATGTTCACGAGTTGTCAGCCGATCCCGCGACTGGCGCGGAGGTAATGCTGACCGGCGCGTTGCGCTGCAGTTTGTATTGACCGTCGGTCACGATGCGTTCACCACTCGTTAGGCCGGAAGTGACGATCGTCAGGTTGCCATTTGCCGGCCCGACTTCGATCGGACGAGGCTCCGCCAGCCCATTGGCATTGACGACCCAGACGAACAGACCTTCCGGTCCGCGCTGGATGGTGGCCGAGGGGACCACAACGGCGTTGCTGCGCGTTTCGAGCAACACCCGCGCATTGACGAACTCGCCCGGCCACAGCTTGTCGTCCTCATTGGGGAACATCGCCTTCAGCCGGATGGTGGCGGTGGCTTGGTCGATGATGTTGTCGACCAGCAGCAGCTTTCCCGTCGCGAGGATGCGCCGATTGTCCTGGTCGAAGGCAGTGACCTCGACCGGGCCGCGCGCCATCGCGTCTCGAATGTCCTCGAGAGTCCGCGCCGGCAAGGTGAACATGACCGCGGACGGTCGCGTGAGCACCAGCGTCGCGAGCGCCCCCTGGTCGTTGGCATGGACGATATTGCCGGGATCGACGAGGCGCACCCCGATACGCCCGTCGTTCGGCGCGATGATGGTGGTGTATTCGAGATTGGTTTGCGCGGTTTGGATCATCGCCTCGTCGGCCGCGATCGACGCTTTGAGCTGGTCGGCCTTGCCCTGCTGCTGGTCAACAATCTGCTGCGACGTGATGTTCGATTGCACGAGCGTCTTCGAGCGCGCGAGGTCCTTGCTCGCCGAGATGAACTGCGCCTCGTCCTGCGCCTTTTTAGCCTTGGCGTTGTCAAGCGCGGCCTGGTACAGGCGCGGATCGATCAAGGCCAGCACATCGCCCTTCTTGACCTGCTGGCCCTCGGTGAACAGGACCTCTTGCAGCTTGCCGTCGACCTGGGAATGGATGCCGACCGTCAACGAGCCTTGCACGGTGCCGAGTCCAGTCAAGTAGATCGGCACATCCTGCCGGCCGACGATCGCGACGCTCACCGGAACCGTCGCCCGCGCGGAAAGACGCGCCGCGTGAGCTCCTTGCGAACCCTGTCCCCAATACCAATAGAGCGCGCCGCCGGCCGCGAGTGCGATAAGGCAGGCTGTGATCAGGACGCTGCGGCGGCCGCGTGACGCTCCAGTGTTCCCCTCTCGCACCACGATTTTCCCCCTTTACGATCAATCCCCTCATCACAAGATCTCTGCACGAAAATATCGGTGCAAAAGCGGCGCTCCACAACTTACGGATTGGTAGGAAAGCGTTTACTGCGCGTTTATGCGGCTCCGGCGCGGCGCGGCCGCCGAGCGCGTCACAAAAGCCCGGCTAGAGTTGAGTTCGGGCGTCGGCGCTGGTCTGGCGCAATCCAATATCGATCTCATTAATTTCGCGATACGCCCAGATGCCCACGATTGCGCAAGCTGCCAAATCGCGGCGGAAAAACGTCCGTGCGCGCCGATCCGGGCGGCTCGCCCTTCGCAGAAAGGACGGGAGCTCGTCTGGCACCCGAAGGACAAACCGAACGAACCCCGCTTCCAAATCACCAACATTTCGGTCGCATTCCTTCGCGAGCAAACCGGGGGCCAAGTGAAGATGACATTTACCGGGTCCTCCCTCGGCTATCTCACCTCCGAGGACGCAAAATTGAATGTCAACGTTCGTGCCAAAGGCGGCGCATCGCTGCACTCCTGGAGTTTCGAAGTTCCCGTGAAATGTGCCGGCAAAGACCGGCCGCTTACGCCGCTCACTCACGACGTGCCGAGCGACGTGGCTGCGAAC
>DATNNX010000183.1:0-2957 GCA_035601615.1 Xanthobacteraceae bacterium | reverse complement strand
AAGCACGCCCGACCTGTCGAGACGATCCGCAACGTTCATCGCCTCGCGCCCGCTCACGATCAATGCCGAGGCCGGGATTTGCCTCGCCACCGCCCGCGGAGAACCGCGTGCGCGTACCCGACCGTGGCTCAACAGGAATATGTAAGCGCAGCGTTGTGCCTCGCCGAGATCATGAGTCGCCAGGACCATCGCAGTACCCTCAGCGCTCAGCGTGATGAGCCGGCGCCAGATCGCCTGTCTCGCGGCCGGATCGAGTCCCGCCGTGGGCTCGTCCAACAGCAGCACTCGCGGGCGATGGATGAGCGACGCGGCGAGATCGACCTGTCTGCGCCAGCCTCCTGACAACGCTTCGGCGCAAGCAGCAGCGAATTTGCTGAGGCCGAATGCATCGATCTGCCGCTCCGCGGCATCCGCCGGAGCGCGCACACCAAATATCGCGGCACGGAACCTCAGGTTTTCCCGCACGGAGAGCGTGGGGTAGAGCGTACTTCGCTGCGCGAGATAACCCACCTGGTGCCGCACCTGGCGTGCCCCACGCAACAGATCGCGACCTAGCACCTGGCCTGTGCCGCGATCGGGTACCAGCAGTCCGGCGAGAAGCCGGAGCGCGGTGGATTTGCCTCCCCCATTGGCCCCGGCGAGTCCGAATATCTCTCCGGGCGCCACCGCGAGCGAAAGGTCCTCGATCGCCACCCGTCGACCGAAACACTTGCGCAAATGGCGCACGTCGATCGGGTATTTCACTGCATTCGAAGCCCTGTCAGGCATGGACATAGAGGAAGCCTCCGAACAAGTACTTGGTGGCTTCCGCTCCCAACACGCCAACGGACTCTCTCGCACGCAGACGGGTGCGCAACTCCGCCAGCGCCAGCCACACCGCCGCCGAGCCCGTATTGCCGATGCGATCCGCATTGACGAATAGGCGAGCCTCGCCAAGATCGATCTGACCGGCCAGAAGCCTCGCCATATGTCCGTTGGCCTGATGCGGGATGAAGTAATTCACTTTGCTTGGGTCGATGTCGAGCTGCCGAAGCGCCGCCAGGCCGTCGGCGAACAGCCCCATGCCGTGCCGCGCGACCTGTGCATAGTCATGCACGAATTCGGGCGCCGAGCCCGGTACCGGTGGAACGTCCGACCCGGTCAACGAGAAGCCAGGCGCCAAATCGAAGCCCGAGTAGCCATGGAAGACGCTCGACACGCGCGCGGCGCAAGCCGCCTGCGGCCGACCAAGTACGCAGGCCGCCGCACCGTCCCCCATTTGCAAGAGGTTGATCAATTGCCCCGCGTCCTCTGAAGCGCGGCGCGGATCGAAGAACACCGAGCCGGTCTCCGATCCCACGATCGCGACCGGTCCGCAGTCCGGACTATGCAGGAGCCCAAAGGCGAATATGAGCGCATTCGCGAAGCCGGTGCACGCCTGGCGCAGCTCCACAAAGGGTCCGCGATAACCGATCCGGTCAGCCACTTGCGCGACGTTGGCAGGCAACAGGCTGCCCGGTGTGGTCGTATGTGCGATGAGGTAGCTAAGATCGTTCGGCGCGACGCCGGACTCGCTCAAGGCGGCTTGCAGCGCGCGCGCCGCAAGCTCGGCGTTGGAGTCACCTCCCCGCGGTGCCTCGTGTCGGTGTGCAAGGTCCCTCGCGAGGTGGCGAGCGCGGATGCCGAGGCGCGCCGCGAGCGCCGTTCCCTGCCGTCTCACGTCGACCGCGAAACGCGATTGCAGGCGCTCGAGCAGTTCGGGGGTGGAGACAGGCGGACCCGGCAATGCGCTTCCCATTCCCAGCAAGCTCACCGAGCGAGCGTCTTGCCAGGACCGCCGCGGCTCTTCAGCGCGCATCGGCTCGCCGGGCTAACCGGGGCATCGCGCGGAGCCGCATAAAAAGCTGATCCGGGTCGACGCAAAGCGAGTCCAGGGCGCCCGCCCGCAACTGAAGCACCCGGATCAGCCGTTCGCGGGCATCCATCGCGATGTCTCTGCCCCGCACCGATTTGAGGAGCGGTGTGGCACAGCGACTCGCGATGGCGACGTGGCGTGCCTCGTCTCGGTGGATACGGGCAAAAGTGGCGCTCACCCTCAGCTCCTGGGCCAATGGCCTTTTCCGGCCCCGCAGCGCGCCGAGGATGTGACAAGTTGCCGAATCGATCGCCACGATACGCACGAAATGCACGAGCACGTCACGATCCGCCAGCCGCAGGAAGAATCCGCGCACCGAGGTTTCGAGCGAATGGTCCACCGCTGGCGATGGCAGGGATGCCTTGAGTCCTGCGAGCAATAACTGATGTTCCCGCTCGTCGTCGGCGATCCCGGCCAAACTCGAGCGCAACAAGCGTTCGTGGCAGGCGCCGGCCAGGTGATCGAAGGTGAGCGCCGCCGACTCCTCCCCGCAGGTCAGTACTTGCAGCAGCTCCGCGAGTGCGGCGGCGTTTGGGGCGCTAAGCTCGACGGCTCCCGAGCGAAGCTCGGGGACCCGCACACTGGATGACCGAAAGCACGTGGTATGCATAAGTGGGCTGCCTGACTGCCGACATCGCCGGTTTAGCGCAAGGCCACCATCGTGCTTCCCGCAATCGGTCCTTGTTGAGCTTGCTGGAGCAAGACCGCGACGCGGCTGGCCTCAGGCGGAAACGAATCCAACGGCGCCCGAAACACGGTTTCTTGTCCGTTCCACACGCCGAGCGATCGGAATTGCCTGACGATATTGAATTCTTTGAGCGTCCTTCCCGAGTTCTCTCCGCGCCCGACCGCGGTGACCGCCTCGGGCAGATAAGCGACGAGGTTCACCTCGTACCCCGCGCGATCCCGGGATTGAGGCACCGTCACGGTGAGCTCGCCGCCCGCCACCTCGACGCTGATGGGAATGGTATTGAGGGGCTGGCGGATGGCCGCGAGGATGCGGCGCTTGTCGGATCCCACGAAGCTGCCGCGCCCATCGACCACCACCTGCGGAGTAAACGCG
>DATNNX010000182.1:0-12971 GCA_035601615.1 Xanthobacteraceae bacterium | reverse complement strand
TCACAAAGTTCGGCGTCCAGCCCTTGTCCGCCGATACCTTCGTCAGCGCAGCCGTCAGCGTCGTCTTGCCGTGGTCCACGTGACCAATCGTCCCAACGTTGCAATGCGGCTTCGTGCGTTCGAATTTCTGTTTCGCCATGGCTCGGCTCCTGTGGGACCTTTCTCAACTAAGCTGCATCGAGCGGGATCTCAGGCGAACTTCGCCTGGATCTCGGCGGCGACCGCCTGAGGCACCTGTTCGTAGTGATCGAATTGCATGGTGAAGGTGGCGCGCCCCTGTGACATCGAGCGCAGATTGCTGACATAGCCGAACATGTTGGCGAGCGGCACCATTGCGTTGATGACATTGGCATTGCCGCGCATGTCCTGGCCCTGAATCTGTCCGCGCCGCGAATTGAGATCGCCGATGACGGAGCCCGTATAATCTTCGGGCGTGACCACCTCGACCTTCATGATCGGCTCTAGCAGGACGGGCGAACCCTTCTGCAGGGCTTCGCGCAAAGCCGCACGCGCGCAAATCTCGAAGGCTAGTGCCGATGAATCGACATCGTGGTAAGCGCCGTCGACCAACGTCACCTTGAGATCGACGACCGGGAATCCCGCCAGCACACCGGAACCCAGCACGGATTCGAGACCCTTCTCGACCCCGGGAATGTACTCCTTGGGCACCGTGCCACCGACGACTTTATTTTCGAATACGAACCCTCCGGCCGGCGGCACCGGTTCGGCAACGATCTTGACGCGGGCGAACTGGCCGGCGCCGCCCGTCTGCTTCTTGTGCGTATGATCAATCGTGACCGGTTTGGTGATCTTCTCGCGGTAGGCCACCTGCGGCGCGCCGATGTTGGCATCCACTTTGTAGCTGCGCTTCAAGATGTCGACTTTTATGTCGAGATGGAGCTCGCCCATACCTTTGAGAATGGTCTGGCCCGACTCCTGGTCGGTGGTCACGCGGAACGACGGGTCCTCCGCCACCAGCTTGGCGAGGGCGACGCCGAGTTTTTCTTGGTCCGCTTTCGACTTCGGCTCGATCGCAATCTCTATCACCGGATCAGGGAATTCCATCTTCTCGAGGATGACTGACTTCTGCGGATCGCAGAGGGTGTCGCCGGTACGCACCTCCTTGAGGCCCGCGAGGGCAACGATATCACCGGCAAAGGCCTCCTTGATGTCCTCACGATTATTGGCATGCATGAGCAGCATCCGGCCGATGCGCTCCCTGCGATCCTTGGTCGAATTGATCACTCCGGTGCCGCTTTCGAGCCGGCCCGAATAGATGCGGCAGAAGGTGATCGTGCCGACGAAAGGATCGTCCATGATCTTGAAGGCAAGCACCGCCAACGGCTCGCTGTCCGAGGCTCTGCGAACGACTTCGTTGCCTTTGCTGTCGATGCCCTTGATTGGCGGCACGTCGAGCGGCGAAGGCAAATAGTCCACGACCGCGTCGAGCAACGGCTGCACGCCTTTGTTCTTGAACGCCGAGCCGGCGAGCACGGGGAAGAACGCGCCGGTGATCACGGCCTTGCGGATCAGGCGCTTGAGCGTAGGCTCGTCGGGCTCTTTGCCCTCGAGATAGGCGGCCATGACGTTGTCGTCGAGCTCGACCGCCGCCTCGATCATCCGCTCGCGATAATCCTTGGCCTGTTCGACCATGTCGGCGGGAATCTCGACGTCGTGATACTTGGCGCCGAGCGTCTCTTCGTCCCAAACGACGCCGACCATGCGTACGAGGTCGACGAGGCCCCTAAACTGGTTCTCGCTTCCGATCGGAAGCTGGATCGCCACCGGCTTGGCGCCGAGGCGATTGACGATGTCGTCGAGACACCGGAAAAAATCCGCCCCGACCTTGTCCATCTTGTTGCAGAAGACGATACGTGGAACCTTGTACTTGTCGCCCTGCCGCCACACCGTCTCGGTCTGCGGTTCGACGCCCTGATTGCTGTCGAGCACACATACCGCGCCGTCGAGCACGCGCAAGCTTCGCTCCACCTCGATCGTGAAATCGACGTGGCCGGGTGTATCGATGATGTTGAGCCGCTTGCTTTTCCAGATGGCGGTGGTTGCGGCCGAGGTTATCGTGATGCCGCGCTCCTGCTCCTGCTCCATCCAGTCCATGGTCGCGGCGCCTTCATGCACCTCGCCCATCTTGTGGCTTTTGCCTGTGTAGTAGAGGATCCGCTCGGTCGTCGTCGTTTTGCCGGCATCGATGTGGGCCATGATGCCGAAATTGCGGTAATCCTCGATCGGATGGCTGCGCGGCATAAGCGGTTAAGTCCCTAATCGCTCGCTGACATCACCAGCGATAATGTGAAAACGCCCGATTGGCCTCCGCCATGCGGTGCGTGTCCTCGCGCTTCTTAACAGCGTTTCCGCGGCTGTTGGATGCATCGAGCAATTCGGCCGAGAGCCGCTCGGTCATCGTTTTTTCGTTGCGCTCACGCGCCGCCGAGATGATCCAGCGGATCCCGAGCGCCTGCCGGCGCGATGCGCGAACTTCGACTGGCACCTGGTAAGTCGCCCCGCCCACGCGTCGCGAGCGCACTTCGATGGAGGGCATGACGTTTTCGAGCGCCTGCTCAAACACCGTGACCGGATTCTGCTTGGTTTTTACCTCGATAATGTCGAGCGCGCCGTAGACGATCGTCTCGGCTACCGACTTCTTGCCGGCGCGCATGATCACGTTCATGAGCTTTGAGACCACTAGATTCCCGTATTTTGGATCCGGGTTGATCTCTCGCTTCTCTGCACTGTGACGGCGGGACATCGTCCTCGTCTTCCTCTATTTCCAACGCTCGCCGGAGCAGCCGGCCACGGATTTCCTCTCGTCCTGCCCCGAGCCGGCCCAAGCTTTCTTTCGCCGGCCCCCCCTGGGCAATGACGCAAAACGACCCAATCACTTGGGTCGTTTTGCTCCGTATTTGGAGCGCCTCTGCTTGCGATTTTTCACGCCTTGCGTATCGAGCACACCGCGCAGGATGTGGTAACGCACCCCAGGCAAGTCCTTGACGCGGCCGCCGCGGATCATCACCACTGAGTGCTCCTGAAGGTTGTGGCCCTCACCGGGGATGTAGCCGATCACCTCGAAGCCGTTCGTGAGCCGCACCTTCGCGACCTTGCGCAAGGCCGAGTTCGGCTTCTTCGGAGTCGTGGTGTAAACCCGAGTACATACGCCGCGCTTTTGCGGGCTCTGTTGCAGCGCCGGCACCTTCTTCTTCGCATGCTGCGTAATGCGCGGCTTGCGGATGAGCTGGTTGATGGTCGGCATCGTCCTGCCTGTTAGCGTTCGCTTTCCTATCGCCGCGCGCCGGGCTTGATTTCAACGCGCAAAACGGAAGAGCGCCTTGCACTCCCGGTGCGTTCGGCGCTCACCCGTTTCACAGAGGACCGCTCCGCGCGAACGCGAAACGGTCATGCACCTTCTCGTCTGACAGTCGTCAGAGGCAGCGTCTGAGCTTCATTCATCGAGGCTGGTGACACCCAACCGCCGCCGAAAGAGACCTCAAGATCTCAATGGTTTAGCGGAACCGGGCGCGCCGTTCCGAGCAAGCGAAGCTCACCGCCTGCCGAAAAGTGGGCGGTATGTATCGGTGCCCCTGCACGAAGTCAAGGCGCAAAAGCCCGAAATATCGAGGTTTTCAGCGCGTTTGACGCGGCTAATCGGGGCCGAACGGCATCATGCGGCCGCTTTCACCAGCCGCGCCACCTCTCGCCGGACCAGGCTGCAATAGACGCCCTTATTCTGCACCAAGACCTGCGGCGGCCCGTCCTCGCAAACCCTTCCCGCCTGCATGACGACGATCCGATCGAAATTGCGCAAGGTGGAGAGCCGATGCGCGATTGCGATAACGGTCCGCCCGCCCATCAAGCGGTCGAGTGCCTGACGTACCGCCTCCTCGGATTCGCTGTCGAGCGCCGAGGTCGCTTCATCGAGCAGAAGAATCGGCGCATCCTTGAGGAAGGCGCGGGCAATCCCGATGCGCTGGCGCTGTCCCGGCGACAGCTTCACGCCTCTGTCGCCGACGATGGTTGCCGCGCCCTCCGGCAATTTTTCAATGAAGTCCTCGCAATTGGCCGCGGCGATTGCCGCACGTACCTCCGCATCCGTCGCATCTGGCCGGCCATAGCGGATGTTCTCCATGATCGACCTATGGAACAGCGATATATCTTGGGGAACGACGGCGATGGCGGACCGCAAGCTCTCCTGGGTCACCCGTGAAATGTCCTGGCCGGCCAGCAGAATGCGCCCGCCTTGCACGTCGTAGAAACGCTGCAGCAGAACGAAGAGCGTGGATTTGCCACAGCCCGATTGCCCGACCAGCCCCAAGCGCTGACCACGCTCGATGCGCAGGCTGAAATCGCTGAACACCCTGCGTCCGTCGGGATAGCAGAAGTCGATGTTCTCGAACTCTACGGTCGCGCCGGATCGCTCGAGCGAGGTCGCCTGCGGATGGTCGCGCACGCGATGCGGCACGAGCAGGGTCGCGAGCGCTTCGGAGAGGCGAGCCAGGTGCTGAGTTACGTCCACCAGTGCCACGGCGAGATCTCGTGTGGCGTGCAAGATCGAAAGGCCGAGCGTACACACCAGCACGACGTCGCCTGCCGTCGCCGCTGCCTTCTCCCAAAGCACGATACCCCAGGCCAACAAAGCGATGATCAAGACGACGGTTACGGCGGCATGGAAGAGGCGCAACTTTTCCAGGTAGAGAAGGCTGCGCCGCCGCGCAGTCATTTCCCGGTCGATCGTGGCATCGAGCCGGCTATGTTCGCGGCCGATTCCGCAAAACGACCACACCAGCGGCATGTTGCCGACGACGTCTACCATCTCGCCATCGACCGCCGCCGCGCGGTCGGCGAAGTCGTGGTGCAGCGGCCGGCCCGCGGCAGCCAAACGGAACATCGCGATTACCAAAATACCAGCAAGCGCCATCAACACGGCGGCCATTGGCAGGCTCACCGTCGCGACGAAGCCGATAGCGATCACTGTCGCCATGCAAGGCGGCATGACGTTCCAAACCGACATGTTCTGCAAGGTGAACACGGCGTTGGACGTCGCCGTGATGCGGCTCGTCAAAGTCCCGGGCATGCGGTCGGCAAAGTAGCTCGGTGCATGGCCGGTCAGATGCCGGAACAAATCGCGGCGCAGATCGCCGGTGACCGCAACGAAGGTATAGCTCGCGATCCAACTCGCGACGCGCCAGAGAAAGTTGTCGGCCGCAATCAGTGTCGCTAGGAGCACGAAGCCCAGCCACGCATCAGTCGCCCGGCCTTCAACCCCTGCGGCGAGCGTGTCTACGAGGATTTTCACCCCGTACTGCGCGCCCACCGAGCAAGCGACGGCGGCAACGACGGCGGTCACGATCGCGGCATGTGCTAGAGGGCGCCTCCTAACGTAGCGGGCGAGAAACGCAAGCGGGTGATCGCTATACCGACAAGCGTCTTCCATTCGGCCGGAACTTTCCCAGTCGGCTACGCACACGCGCTACCGAGTTCTAGCAACGCGACAACAGGCCCTGAGGTTCCCGAAGGAACCCGCGGAGCTGAGGTCTGGTTGGAGGGGGGCGGCCGTCCAGGTGGCCGAACCCTCAGGCGATGATGGCCTAAGCCGCGGCCTGCGATCGCTTTGCGGCCGCGGCTGGCCCGGTCTCGGGCAGCAGCAGCCAAACCAAAGCCAATCCGCAGCCGGCAATCGAGGCGAGGCCGAAGAACGCGATGCTGCTGCCGAAATGGTCGCTTGCATAACCTGCGAGCGTGGTGCTCAACGCCGCCCCAATCCCGACCGCGCTGCCCACGACGCCGAGCCCGAGAGTGAAGCGCCCGGTGCCGCGGGTGATATCCGCGACCACAAGCGGCAGAACCACACCTAGAATCGCGGCGCAGACCCCATCCAGGACTTGCACGGCGACGACCAGATAAGGGCTAGCTACAAAGGCAAACAGAACCCCACGCGCCGCCAAGGCCGCGAAGCAGAAAAACAACAGGGGTCGGCGTCCCCACCCGTCGGCTACCCGGCCAATCCACGGTGCAAATCCCGCAACAACAAGCTGCGGCACGACGATGCATGCCCCGATCAAAGTTGTGGCCCATTCGCTGGAGCGCAGAGTCAAGATGCCGCCCATTAGCGGAAGCATGGCTGCATTCGCGAGCTGAAACAGCAAGATGCAACCGGCAAAGGAGAGCAGTCGGCGATCACACAGCACCTCGCGCACAGTTGTGGCTGAGGGCTCCACGTCGGCGGCGAGACGTTCGGCCCCTCCGACCCGGATGCGCCAGAGCGCCAATATGGCTGGTGCGGCTAGCGCGGCAGTGAGGAAGAATACCGCCTGATTGGATAGGAGGTATCCGGACGCGCCCATGACCGCGGCCGCAAAACCGTTGCCGATTGAAGCGAAACGCGCATTGCGCCCGAGCCGCGCTCCAAGCGCGGCATGACCCACCAGACCGAGGCTGAGCGCGGCGATCACAGGCCCCAGCACACAGCTCGCCCCGGCATGCAGGACACGCGCGGCCATGACAGCGACGAACGTAGGCCAGATTGCAAGTGCGAGCGCGCTCACGCAAATCGCCGCCACCGCAACCATGGCAACTGGGCGCGCTGAGCGCACCGCGTCCACCAGCACACCCCCAGGCATCTGACAGGCGAGCGCCACCAGTCCGCCTGCCGTCAAAACCAACCCGATGTCGAGCTGTGTCCAGGCGTGCGCAGTCAGGTAAATCGCCACGAAAGGACCGAAACCGGTCTGGATGTCGGCGAGGAAAAAGGTGAACCAGTCAAGGCCGCGCGCGCTCGCGCGCGCCGCCGCATCGTGCGCTGCGGGCGCGGTGTGCTTCGCTGCCGCCGACGACGCAAAACTCGCTTCGGCGCGGCGGCCGAGCCGACCGCCGTCAAATTCCAGTGCTAGCGCTGACAGCCCAATATCTCCGGCGCCGTCGGGGAAGTACGGCGTCGGTTTCGGCCGAGTGCCCCGTGCAATCGGCCACCCCTCGTCTCATCCGGCGCCCCGTACCGGGCTAAGCCCGACGCAGGACGTCGCAGTCGTGCTTACGACCTAAGTCAAAACCCGCAAAGGCGGCAATTTTGAGAAACAGCCTGTGAGTTCCTTGCACATGGGTGTGATGAGAAGGGCGAAAGCCCCTCCGAGTTCCCCGATCGTGAACTGGAACTTTTACGTCGGGGCACCGTTGGCCGCCCATGGCGGAGCACGCGATTCATCCTCCAATTCACCTCGTCACGCATCCTGACGAACCGATTCGGTCGCTGGAAGCCGCGGCCAAGGTCATTCGCCGCCATGCCGGCGATCAGCTCGACCGCAAGGCAGAGCACGTCTTGCATCAGATCAAGAGTGCCGCCGCGCTGGAGCAGGCCGAGGCCGCCGGCAAGACCTTTCGCGCCTGGGCCGAAGCGCAAGGCCTGCTGCTGGTCCCCCCGGAAGATGGCAAGCACCCCTAGCCTCATCGCATCGGGTGCCCGCAAGCGGCTGCATCAGCCGAACCGTATCGCGCGATGCGCAAACCTCACTTGCGATCGAGGATGGCGGCAATCGCCTTGACTTGATTGCGCGCATAGACCGGCAATCCCGCGCTGATGGAGTTGCCGCTGTTGAACGAACTCTTGCCGGCGAGCACCTGAGCGGGCACCAGGTTTCGCAGCACCGGCACTTTCATGAATTCTTTTTTCTTCGCCAGCACGTTGCTTTCCACCGCGAGCGCGACGAACACGGTGACGACCGTCTGTTTGGCGTCGCTTGGATGCGCCTGAAACACCGCGAGCAACTTGCCGAACTGCATCACTTGGTTGATGTAAAAAATGTTCTGTTCGAGCGCGCCCGCGGGCGCCGTATCAAGTCCGGTCAGGGCTGAGAGACCCATTTCGCTCGCCTCCGCAGACGGTCTTAGCGTGAGTTCGCTCTCGAACTCGAGATAATCGGGGATCTTCTTCGCGCCCTCCCTGAGCTTATTGGCGATCTGGATGCCGATCGGCAACTTGCCTTCGAACCGGTAACGGGAGTGGATGCAAATCGTGATCGGTCGGGTCTCGCACCAGCGCCGCAGCGGGTGCTGGTTGTGCATGGCGCGCGGGTCCTTGGCGGAGACGACCTCACCGGACGCGATCAAGTTGTGCTTGATCGCGGGATCGATGCGCTCGACGAATGGCATTGTGACGAAGCTAGCGAGATCGATCGAGCCGGGCGGCCGCGTCAGGACAAAGCGGGCCTCGCCCACGTACATGTGTAGCTTTTCCTTGATGCGCTTGCGCACGCCGTCGACCGTGACCTCGACATGCGGCTCGACATAGCTTGGAAACGGGGTCAAGAACTGCTTTTCAACCGGCCTTGCCTGCGCCCAGTCCTCAAATCGAACAAGTCCGGCATCCGGATCGATCAGCTCCTCGCTGGGCCGATCGAGAAAACCGATGGTTTTAGGCTTGAGCCCATCGACGGCGAGGGCGGCGAGCGAGGTCGCCTCTTCGAGACGGAATTCTTGCGCGCCGATCTGGGCACTGGACGTGGCGGCAAATGCCGTGAGCCCCAAAAGCAAGGCGGCCGGCTTCGCGATCTCCATCATAGTGTCTTTCAGTAATAGCGCCTGTTGCCCCAGATATAACCTGGGTCGATCCGCTGCGGTGTCTGATACTCGCGTCCGTATGGATCACGCGGCGGCTGCGCCTGAAATCGCGGATCACGCCCGTAAGGACCGAATTGGCCGTAGTAATATTGTCCGGGCGGCCGCCACGCATCCCGCGGGGCCGCAACATAGCGGCCATTGTTGTCGTAGTAGTAGTACGCTCCGCGCTGCTCGTACCCCCCGTAACCGTATGGATTGGGCGCCACGCTGTAAGAGCCGTGCGAATAGGCATCGCCCCGCGCGACCAGTTGATATTGCGTATCGAGGATCTGACCATTTCGGTCGATGCGGAAGCATTCGGTGATGGCTCTTCCGCCGCTGACTTGCATTTCACCGGACTCGAGATCGATCGATTTACATGCAAGATGGCGTTTGGCCTCGGGTGATGGCGGGGCAAGTGCAGCTTTGGGAGCGACATTGGACCACACCGCCTGGATAACCGGCTCGAAGATCGGCACGGCGACGTGTCCGCCGGTTGCACCGCCGCCGAGGGTGCGCCGCTTGCCATCCGCGTTGTCGTAGCCGAGCCAGACCGCGACGGTGATGTCGTTCGTGAAGCCGACGAACCAGGCGTCATTTTCATCATCCGAAGTACCGGTCTTGCCTGCGACATAGGGAGAGAGGCCGGAGATCGAGCGCGCCGTGCCCCGCGTCAGCACGCCCTGCAGCATGGTCTTGAGCTGATAGAAAGCGGCGCGGTCCACGGAGGACACCATGACTGCGGATTTCGGGTCGTGCCGGTAGATCGTGACGCCGTTGCGCTCGATCGAATCGATCACGTGCGGTGCGGGGTGGAGACCTTCATTCGCAATTGTCGCGTAGAACGCCGCGAGATCGATCGGCCGCACGGGTTGTGCGCCAAGCACGAAGGGATAATACCGCAAACACTCACGATAGATCTGAGCTTCCAAGGCGAGCTTGCACAGCCGATCGAGACTCGCTTCCGGATTGCTCTCGATGCCGCCATCCAGCAGATGCACGGTCGCGAGATTGCGCGAGTTCTCGAGCGCCCGGCGCAGCGTCAGGATACCGCCGTAGCCGCCGTCGTAGTTTTTCGGCGTCCAGTAATCCTGCTCGCGCACGCGGCCACCGCCCAGCGGTGGAAGCGTGATGGGTTCGTCGCTCACGAGCGTGTTCGGTTGCAGGCCATTGCGCAGCGCACCGAGATAGCTCAGCGGCTTGATCGCCGAACCCGGCTGGCGGACGGCCTGCGTCGCGCGATTGAGCTGACTCAGCGGATACGAGAAGCCGCCGGTCATAGCGAGAATGCGGCCGGTCCTGTTCTCCAGGACGACCACCATTCCTTGCACCAGCGGGCGCACGCGCAGCTCGGCGCGGGCCGCGGTCTTGCCTTTGCCGTCGGCCACGCGCACCAGCACGACATCGTAAAGCGCGAGCTTGCGCTGGGCCGTCGCATTGTCGATCGAGAGCGGCAGGACGCGCCCGTCCGCTAAGCCGACGCGCCACGCCTCGCCCTTCTTGCCGGCCGGCTTCTCCAGCACGATCGCAGGCGTCCAGTGCACGTCATAGAGCGGCAGCCGCGCACTCGCCAGCGCCCGCTGCCAACCCGGCCTTTTGTCACCGGTTTTCTTCTCCGCGTCGACGCGTTGGATCGCCTGGCCGAGATTCGCCTCCGCGGCCCGAAACTGGACGCGCCCGGCGCTGCGCTCGTAGCGCGAAAGCCCCTCCTGCAGAGCCTCCTCTACCGCGCGCTGCAATAACGGATTGATGGACGAACGCACCGTGTAGGAGTTCGCCGTGATCGTGTCGATGCCGGCGAGCGATTTCGCTTCACGCGCGACTTGATCCACGAAGTGGAAGCCGATGTCACGGCGGGGGCGTTCGTAGGCCACAAGCGTGGGCAGCGCGGGCAATCCCCGCCCGGACTGCTCGGCGGCGAGCACCCCATCTTCCTGCATGCGGCTGAGAACATAGGCCAGCCGTTCCTGCGCGCGGACCGGATGCCGGTCTGGATTGAAATAGTTTGGCCCTTTGGTCAGGCCGGCAAGAAGCGCACCCTCCTCGAGCGTCAGTTCCTTGGCCGGTTTGCCGAAATAGCTCCGTGCGGCGAGCTCGATGCCCCAGGAGCCACGGCCGAGATAGACGGAATTGAGATAAAGCTCGAGAATCTCCGCCTTGCTCAGCGTCTGCTCGACACGCGAGGCTACGATCATTTCGCGAATTTTTCGTTCGTAGGTCAGGTCTTCGCCAACGAGTAGGTTCTTGACGATCTGCTGAGTGATCGTCGAGCCGCCTTGCGGCCGGCCGGAAGAGGCGAGATTGCCGATGAAAGCGCGAATTAAGCCGCGCTCGTCGATCCCCTTGTGTTGGTAGAAACGCCTGTCCTCCGCCGCCAGAAATGCTTTTTGGACGTGCTCGGGGATATCGGCGAGCGCCACCCATACCCGCCGCTGGTTCTCTTCGAACACCTCCGCAAAGCGTTCGCCGCGCCGGTCGAGCACGACGCTCGCGCCCGGAAGCTTCATGCCCTTGAGCTTGGAATGATCAGGCAGATCGGCGGTTGCTTTGTCGTAAAAATCGATAACTGCGCCGAGGTCTACCGCCGAAACGGCGACTTTCTCGTTCTTGCAGAACTGCCGGTATGCCGTTTGCAGATCGGCAAAATTGATGCCGTGAAAAGCCTTGTGCTCGCTGGCAACCGCTTGCGGGTCGTCCATGGCGGTTGCGATGAGATCCTCGAGGTTGATGTCCTCAATGTCGAATGCCTTGCGCATGTGCGCACAGCCCGCGCGCAACAGCTGCGCCACAAGCTCCTGATCTTGAGCGCGGTCGAAGCGTGACTTCACCGCATCCGGCGCGGTCATGACCTGACTGAGCGCCAGCGCGGTTGCAAAGATTTTGACCAGAATCGATTCCATCGCAGAGTGGGCGGCCAAAGCCGAAGGCGAGAACAACCCCTCCTTAAGTCAGCGATACAAAATGGCTTTTTGGGGTGTGTAGTTCCTTCTACCCCTAAATTTAGTCATCGATTGCGATCTTCTTGCGTCGGGGCGGCGTTTCAAGCTCCCCCGCATCCGCCAAATTGGTTGCTGCACACGAAACATCCCATTGAAAAACATTAAAAGTTCGCCCGCGCGGCGATCCGCAGCACGACTCAGCGCCGCCGCCGACAAGCAACCGACAGGGCCAGCGCGGGAAAGCCGACCAGCTTCGCCCGAAGCCGCCGCCATGGGTGCTGCACTGTTACGCACCGATGAGCGGCGCCGAGCGACTCGGATCGCGCGTGCTCGGCCCGTATGCGAGCGTGGCAAAGAAGAGGGGCCGCCGGGAGGCGGCCCCGTTTTGGCGCAAAAAAATTGCAACGTGCAAGCGTTACTCGGCCGCCGGCAGTTGTGCCGGCTCCGCAGCCTCCGCGGCAGCCGCTTTGGCGGCAGCCTCCTTCTCGCGCTCCTCGAGGATGAGCGAGTCGCGTTTGCTGGCGACCTCGCGCAGGCCGTTCATCATGGCGCCGGTGCCCGCCGGAATAAGGCGGCCGACGATGACGTTCTCCTTGAGGCCTTCGAGCGTATCGATCTTGCCGTTGACCGCAGCCTCGGTGAGCACGCGCGTCGTCTCCTGGAATGACGCGGCGGAGATGAAGGACCGCGTTTGCAGCGATGCCTTGGTGATGCCCAGCAGCACCGGATGCCCGCTGGCCGGTTTCTTGCCCTCCTCGTTCGCCCGCGCGTTGATTTCGTCGAGCTCGATCTTGTCGATTTGCTCGCCTTGGATCAAGTCGGTCTCACCCGCATCGTCGATCTCGACCTTCTGCAACATCTGGCGAACGATGACCTCGATGTGCTTGTCGTTGATCGAGACGCCCTGCAGGCGATAGACATCCTGGATCTCGTTGACGAGATAGGCGGCGAGCTCTTCGACGCCTTTGATGGCGAGAATGTCGTGCGGCGCCGGGTTGCCCTCGACGATCGCGTCGCCCTTCTCGATGAGGTCCCCGTCCTGCAGATGGACGTGCTTGCCCTTGGTGATCAGATACTCCTTCGGCTCTTCCCCCTCTTCCGCTGGCTCGATGATGATGCGGCGCTTGTTCTTGTAGTCGCGCCCGAAACGGATGGTGCCGGAGATCTCGGCGATGATGGCGGCCTCCTTAGGCCGTCGCGCCTCGAACAACTCCGCCACGCGCGGCAAGCCACCGGTGATGTCGCGGGTCTTGGCGCTCTCGGTCGGGATGCGCGCCATCACGTCTCCCGCCTTCACATGCGTTCCCGGATCGACCGAGATGATGGCGTCGACCGCGAGCTGATAGCGCGCCTCGCCGCCACGGGCGAGCTTCATGACCTTGTTTTGCTTGTCCTTCACGACGATGGCCGGGCGGAGGTCGACCCCACGGC
>DATNNX010000181.1:0-2203 GCA_035601615.1 Xanthobacteraceae bacterium | reverse complement strand
GATTTTAGGATTGCGCGCAAGTGCTTCTCGCCTAGCACGACGATATGGAAGGGTGATCGCGGGGCGATCGGCCGATCACGAGTGCCCATAGCGCACAGACGCCGCACGAAGACCGATCCATACAACCTGTCCCGGTCCCTGCCGCGCAGTCGAAGATGAGCCGGCGCACGCCTCAAGGCGATGCTGAGTTGATGATGGAGAAATAAGTTCTCGGCCTCAAGCTCGGCCAAGCAGTGATTTATTCGGGTCGAGGGCCATTGGCGCTCCTCTAAAGTAGCGCAGGAATAAAAGGCGCCGCCGTGCAGTGGCGGTCAGGACGCGCTGGCGCGCGCCGCCTTCAAGGCTGCGGTCCACCACAGCAGGTCATCGAGCAGCGCCCCGGCGGGCGCCTCGAGCTCGGCCAATCCAGCGTCGACATCACCGCCCTGGAAGTGAGCCCACAAGGTGGCGACGGGGATGTGGACCGACGAGCGAACCGGGGCGAGCTGAAGCTCGATCGCCGTTTGTCGGAGCTGCTGGACGCCGCGCGCGCCCATGGCGGAGCCATAGCTCACGAAGGCGGCCGCCTTGCGATTCCACTCGGGATAGACCCAGTCGATGGCGTTCTTGAGCACCGCGGAGGGCCCGTAGTTGTATTCGGGGGTGACGAAGACGAAGCCGTCGGACTGCGCGATCGCGGCGGTCCATCTCTGCACGACCTCGTTCTTGTAAGGCGGGCGACCCGGCATGGCCGGCGGTACAGGTTGGTCGAAGAACGGCATCGGAAAATTGCGGAGATCGAGGAGTCGCGCGTCGACGCCATCGCGCTTCTTGAGGTGTCGCAAGATCCAGTGTGCGGGCTTTTCCGAGAAGCGGCCCTCACGGGTGCTTCCAACAATGACGGAAATGACGGTCATGCCTTTGATCCTTGCTGTTGGCCGAAAGAAAAAAGCTAGCTCACAGACGCAGATTGTCTCCCCGGGCAGGCTCGGCTGAGCGTCCAGCGCACGCTGTTCGCGTCACGACGGCAGGGAGCATCCTCCCCCGCCAGCCACGAGGAAGATGGCGGCTGGCCGTCTATTCGATAAGACTGTATTATTCGGACGGGTTATTCGGGAAAGGCGACGAATGCGAAGACCAGAACTGGGGGAGATGAACGCCTTCGTAACCGTTGCGCAGCGGTGCAGCTTTGCCAAGGCCGCGGTCCAGCTGGGCATCTCCCGCTCGCGACTGAGCGAGACCATCCGCGGGCTCGAAGACAGGCTCGGCGTGCGCCTCCTCAACCGGACGACGCGCAGCGTGGCGCCGACGGCGGCCGGCGAGCGGCTGCTGGCGCGGCTGCGCCCACTGCTCGACGACTTCGACACCGTGCTCGAGTCGATCAACGCTTTCCGCGACAAGCCCGCCGGGCTGCTGCGCCTTACGGTGCTGCCGCCGGCGGCGAACCTCATGCTCGCGCCGCTGCTTTCGCGCTTTCTCGCGCAATACCCCGCAATCGATCTGGAGATCTCCGTCGACGCGGCGCTAACCGACATCGTCGCTGGCCGCTTCGATGCGGGAATCCGCCCCGGCGAGCGTGTCGAGCGCGACATGATCGCGGTGCGCATCGGCGAGGAGATGCGTGGCGTGCTCGTCGCCGCGCCAGACTACTTGGCGCGGCACCCGCGGCCGACGTCGCCGCGCGACCTCGAGACGCACAGCTGCATCCGCTTCCGTTTCCCGAGCGGCATGATCGCCCCCTGGCAATTCGAGAAGAAGGGCAAGCAGGTGGAAGTGGCGGTGGAGGGCCGCCTAACGGTCAACGATGAGGAACTGGCCATCCGAGCCGCCGTGGACGGCGTGGGCGTGCTGTATACGGCTCTCGGCTATGCCGCGCCGGAGATCAAGGCGGGCCGGCTGGTTCCCTTGCTGGAGGACTGGCGGCCGCGCTCAGCGGCAATCTTCCTGTATTATTCGAGCCGGCGACAGATACCGCTGCCGCTGCAGGCGTTCATCGAGTTCCTGCGGGAGAACTTGCGGGCGCGTTGAGGGGCGAAGGCGTTGATTCCCGTGCAGGTGTTAACGCCTTGACGCGTTGACGTGTTGACCGGCATCAACCTGTTAACCTGCAATGTTAACGGGTTAACAGTGTAAAACCTATTCTTTATGGTGAGCGGCTAGCGGCCGGTCTCGCGGTTGCTCCCTGCGATGCATTTAGGCCGCGGGAAGACCCATAAGCTCATGT
>DATNNX010000180.1:0-9496 GCA_035601615.1 Xanthobacteraceae bacterium | reverse complement strand
ACTCAATGCTGTGGGAACGTTGTCTGGCCATGGCTTCCATCCTTTGAAAGCCCAGCTCACCCTGTCAAATCACTAACCTCAAACTGTCCGGCCCCAGGGGCGCACTCCATTATATGGGCAAAACGAGACATGTGGGCAAATTGAAACTTTGGCCAACGGGCTGGCGGACGGCCAATCGCGGTAAGCGCTGAAAGGCCCATTTCCTTGACAGTTTTGGCCCCGACCGTCATAAGCAGCCCCCGCAAGTCGGCCCCGGCCGACTTGCGTTTTAGCTCACAGCCGACTGAAAGAAGCCGGTCCGGATAGATCCCGAGGGCCGGAATCGAACACAAGGACGAGAACGATGTTCGCAGTCATCAGAACCGGCGGCAAGCAGTACCGCGTCGCCGCCGAGGACGTCATCAAGGTCGAGAAGGTCAAGGGCGACCCGGGCGAGATCGTGCAGTTCGGCGAGGTCTTGGTGGTCGGCGGCGACAGCGTCACCCTCGGTCAACCAACCATTGCCGGCGCCTCGGTCGCCGCCGAGGTCCTAGAGCAAGGACGCGGGCCGAAGATCATCGCCTTCAAGAAGCGCCGCCGGAAAAATTCGCGCAGGAAGCGCGGCCACCGGCAGGAATTCACGCTCATCCGTGTGACCGAAATCCTCACCGACGGGGCAACGCCGACCAAAACCGCAAGGCCCAAGCGCGAGCCGAAGCCGGCTGCCGCCGAGACTGCCGTCCCTGAGGGAACCGAACCTGCCGAGGCCAAGGCGCCGACGCGCAAGGTCCAGGCCAAAACGCCAGCCAAGGCCAAGGCCGTGAAGAAGCCCTCCAAGGCCCCGCCCAAGAAGGCCGACAAGCCGAAATCGGGTGGCAAGGGCAAGAAGAAGTGATGATTTCGTCACAAAGTTGGATTACATAGCGAGCGACTGAAGGACCTGAAGCCATGGCCCACAAGAAAGCAGGCGGATCATCCCGCAACGGCCGCGACTCGAACAGTCAGCGGCTCGGCCTGAAGATTTTCGGCGGCGAGCAAGTGCTCGCCGGCAACATCATCGCGCGCCAACGCGGCACCAAGTGGCACCCGGGCACCAATGTCGGCCTGGCCAAAGATCATAGCCTGTTCGCGCTGACCAATGGTCGCGTGGAATTCCGCACCAAAGCGAAAGGCAGAGTCTTCGTGTCGGTTCTGCCGATGCCGCAAGCGACGACCGAATAGACGGTAGACTTCATCGAGGTCTGCCGGATCCCATCAAACCGGCGGACCCAACGGGTATCAAGAGGGGAGCCGGGATCCGGCTCCCCTCTTGGCCTTTAAGGAGCCCGTGTGATGACATTGCTGGATCGAAGCGCTTCGGAGACGTTCCGGGAGAGCCATGTTCCCGTCATCGAGACTGAGCGGCTCGTGTTGCGCGCGCCGCGCTTCGAGGACGCGAACATGATCGCCACCCTCGTCAACGACCGCCGGATCGCGGAGAATACACTGCGCATTCCGCATCCCTATGGACTCGCGGACGCGCAAAGCTTCATCACCGGCGCGAACGCAAGCGACGGCGAGACCGTGTTTCTCATCACCAGGCGTGACGCCACGGTGCTCGGCGCCTGCGGGGTTGCCCAGCGGGCTGGAGAACAGCCCGAGATCGGTTATTGGCTCGCCGTTGCGTTCTGGGGCAACGGCTACGCCACCGAAGCGGCACGCACCGTGATCGATCACGCGTTCGACGATCTCGGCTGCGAGGCGCTCCACGCCGGCGCGCGCGTGAGCAATCCGGCTTCGCGCCGAGTGCTGGAGAAATGCGGATTCGAGTGGACGGGAGTCGAGCTCTATCGCATCCGCTCGCTCGCCTCGTCCGCGCCATTCGACCGATTTCGGCTCGATCGCAGGCAGTGGGCGCTGGCCCGGCAGCGGCGTGGGAACGTGCCAAGAGGCCGCTAAAACTTGGAACTGAATGACACATCATTTGAACGGCGGCTGGCGAGCGGCCATTGACAGTGGCCCTGACCATGACCAGGATTATTGTGTGCACAGGTCACTGTCGGGGTGACGATAACCGAGGAGGTGCAATGCCCCCGGGTTATTTTAGCCGCGATGATCGCCGCGGCAGCGTTCGGGCCGAGGCGTAGCGGCGGATTTGGCGAACGGTAGCGTCGGGAGCGGCCTATTGGGCCGCATCAGTGAGGCATGGCCCGCCTTGGCCCCTCCCGACGGATACTTCCCCATCACACCTAATTCGAATGCGATTTCCTTGATTTCCTCTCGCGCGACTAGCCCCGCGCGCGGCTCTCGTATTTTGCGCCCGCGATCGCATATCGTGCGGCATGAAGTTTCTCGACGAAGCCAAGGTGTATGTCCGCTCGGGCGACGGCGGGAACGGCTGCGTGTCGTTCCGGCGGGAGAAATTCATTGAGTTCGGCGGACCGAACGGAGGCGATGGCGGTAAAGGGGGCGACGTGATCGTGGAGGCCGTCGACGGCCTCAACACGCTGATAGACTACCGCTACCAGCAGCACTTCAAAGCCAAGAATGGTCGCGCTGGCATGGGCAAGGATCGCCACGGCGCGAGCGGCGACGACATCGTGCTGAAGGTGCCGGCCGGAACGCAGGTCTACGCGGAAGACGGCGAGACATTGCTGGCCGATCTCACCGCTGTGGGTCAGCGGGCGGTGATCGCGCGCGGCGGTAATGGCGGCTTCGGCAATTCCCATTTTAAGAGTTCAACCAACCGTGCGCCGCGCCATGCCAATCCCGGCCAACCTGGTGAAGAACTCACAATTCGACTGCGCCTGAAGCTGATTGCCGATGCCGGCATTATCGGCCTGCCCAACGCTGGAAAATCGACGTTCCTTGCGGCAGTCAGCGCAGCCAAGCCGAAGATCGCCGATTATCCCTTCACGACCTTGCATCCCCAACTGGGCGTGGTCGAGGTCGACGGGCGCGAATTCGTGCTCGCAGACATTCCCGGACTGATCGAGGGGGCGCATGAGGGCGGCGGGCTCGGTGACCGGTTTCTCGGTCACGTCGAGCGCTGCCGCGCGCTCCTGCACCTTGTCGACGGCACGACCGAGCACGCGGGACGGGCCTATAAGACGGTGCGCGCAGAACTCGAAGCCTACGGCCAGGGACTCGGGGAGAAACCGGAGATCGTGGCGTTGAACAAGGCCGATGCGCTGACGCCGGAGCAGCTCAAGCAGCAGAGCGCGCGGCTTAAACGCGCCGCCGAAACACCGCCGTTTGTCGTTTCAGCGGTGACCGGCGCGGGCGTGTCGAATGTCTTGCGCGCCTTATTGAGCCTTATCGAACAAGACCAAAAGCGCCCGGTAGTCGCCGCAAAAGCGTGGCATCCCCGCGGGTGAACCGAATGAGCGAATTACGCCCGCGTCTACTGCCGGCAACCAGTCAGCTCCGGTCGATCTTGAGCAACTCCATCAACCCTGCGTGCATCGGCGGGGGCAGCCCTCTTCTGGTCATTGTCGAAATAGACGAAGACCGTCCGCCGCTGCCGCTGCGCGGGGGGTCTGGTCACGCCACGTCCGCGCCGCGTCCAATGAAGGCGCGCGATAGAACGACCCGTTGATCTCGGTGGTTGGAAACTGACTCGCGTACCAGGCGAGCCAGTCACGTTTCCGCAGGTTCTCGAGATAGAACCGGCCGCGCCAACTGTCATAGGTCCGGCCTGACGTGCCGATGAAAGCCTTGCTCATGCGCTTACGCCTTGGCGTAAACCCGAAGACGCATGCTAAACAACGCATCAGCGCGACAATGGTTGTCGCCTGCTACCGGCCAGACGAAACTTGTCGCCATGTCCCGCAGAGCGCCGTCCCTCGCCGACTTCCGCCGGTTAGTGGTGAAGGTCGGCTCTTCGCTGCTGGTCGACAGCGAGGGTGGGCGATTGCATAAGGCCTGGCTTTCGTCGCTTGCGGACGATCTTGCCGGCCTGCATCGCAACCAGTGCGACGTGCTCGTCGTCTCATCGGGAGCCATCGCGCTCGGCCGCGCCGTGCTCAAGCTCCCAGCAGGACCGCTCAAGCTCGAGGATAGCCAGGCGGCCGCCGCTGTCGGGCAGATCGCGCTGGCACGTACTTGGTCGGAGGTGCTCGGGCGACACGACATCACGGCGGGGCAGGTCTTGGTCACTCTGCAGGACACCGAGGAGCGGCGGCGCTATCTCAATGCGCGCTCGACAATCGAGAAATTGCTGGAGTGGCGGGCTGTTCCGGTGATCAACGAGAACGATACGGTGGCGACCAATGAGATTAGGTACGGCGATAACGATCGGCTGGCCGCGCGCGTGGCCACCATGGCGAGCGCCGACCTCCTGGTGCTGCTCTCGGACGTGGAGGGGCTCTATGACGCCCCGCCGGCGGGTAACGCCAAAGCCAAGCTGGTGCCACTGGTGGAGGGCATCACACCCGATATCGAAGCAATGGCAGGCGCGGCTGGCTCCGAACTCTCGCGCGGCGGGATGCAGACCAAAATCGAAGCCGCCAAGATCGCGACGCAGGGCGGCACGCACATGGTCATTGCATCCGGTCGTGTCGCGCACCCGCTCAAGGCGATTGCTGAGGGTGCGCGCTGCACCTGGTTTGCGACGCCGGCCAATCCGATCACTGCGCGAAAGAAATGGATCGCGGGCTCACTGGAGCCCAAAGGCGTCTTGACGATCGATGCCGGCGCGGTGGCGGCCTTGCGCAGCGGCAAGAGCCTGCTCCCGGCCGGGGTAATCCAAGTCGATGGGACTTTCGCGCGGGGCGACGCGGTCGTCATCCGCGGCCCGGACGGCACTGAGGTCGGCCGGGGGCTTGTCGCCTACGACGCGCACGACGCGCTCAAGATTAAAGGCCGCCCATCGGCCGACATTCTTTCAATTCTCGGATTCGGCGGCCGCGCCGAGATGGTGCATCGCGATGATCTGGTCGTGGGGCGGCCTTAGGCGTCTTCAGCCGCGAGGGCAAAGCGGGACAGAAACGCGTCGGGTTTCGCCTCAAGGAAAAGGCCCGCGGCGAGGGCCTCGCGCGGCGACACAGTCAAAGTGTCGCGTTCTCGCCCATTTCTGGCTGCCATTCCCCAGAAAGGAAGACCCCGGCCAAAAGGGCCAGGGTCTATCGCCGGATGGGTGAGGGGTTGGGGGCTGGGGGGCACTCCACCCGGCGCTGTGGGTTCAACGCTCAGGCGGTCCTCGGGTTTCCTGTGCGCAAAATTATTTTCGGGCCCTCGCGCGCCGTGCGCCTCGGCGGCGGTGCGAGCGCGTCCGATGCGCTATGTCGGCCGGCAGGTTGACTTGCCTGCCGTCGGGAAACTCGAGGTATCGTAAATGGATGCGTAGAGTTCCTTGGGCCCCGCCTTGGCCCTCGACGACGTAGCGTGTGCCGACCGGGAACCGGCTCGGGAGACCGTTTGCGAGCGAGCCCATGACTTTACCTCCTGGCAATCAGGCGTTTCGGCTGGGAACTTGCCGGCACCAATGCCGGATCACCGCGACAGTTCCGAGACAGTTCGGCCACCCCAATGCTGATTTCTGTGAATCGCTGTGGACAAGGCGCCCGATGTGCTGACTGGCCAAGGGTTTGTCGCCTCGGCAACGGGCGCACCCGGTCAGGCCCTTCAAAGGGCGGGAAGCCGACGCTCTCGTCCTTCACAGATCAAAGCCGTTATCCTGCGCCAAGGCCTTGAGTGACGTCTCGGGCCGCGCCCCAAGATGTTGGATCACTTCGGCAGCCACCAGCGCGCCCAGACGCGCCGCGGTGCGGTAGTCGGCGCCGCGCGACAATCCTGTCAGAAAACCCGCCGCGAACAAGTCGCCGGCACCGGTGGCATCCACCACGCGCTCTACGGAGCTCGCCGCAATCGCCTGCGTTTGCTCGCGCGTGACAACCAAGCAGCCCTTTTCGCTGCGAGTGACGACGGCCAGTCGCGCGTCGCTGCGCAGCGCATTCAGCGCGGTATCGAAATCGGCCGTCTCGTACAGGCTGTGCAGTTCGCGCTCATTGGCGAAGACGAGGTCTACGGTTCCGGCCCGAATAAGATCAAGAAATTCCGAGCGATAACGATCGACACAGAAGGCATCCGATAGGGTGAGGGCGACGTCGCGCTCCGCCTCGTGCGCGATCTTCGCAGCCTTGAGGAAAGCTTCCTTGGCGCGAGGCGGATCCCAGAGATAGCCCTCAAGGTAAATGATTTGAGCGGCAGTAATGGCCTCCGCGTCGATGTCGTTGGGATGCAAATCCTGTGCGGCGCCGAGATAGGTGTTCATCGTGCGCTCGCCGTCGGGCGTGACCAGCACGTAGCAACGTGCCGTGGATGGGCCGGACGATGCAGGGGGCGTCGCAAAGGCGACACCCGCCGCACGGATGTCGTGGGCAAACACGCGCCCAAGCTCATCATCCTTGACCTTGCCAATGAAGGCCGCTCGCGCGCCCAAGCTTGCCACGCCCACGATCGTATTCGCCGCGGAGCCGCCGGAGACCTCCACCGCCGGACCCATGGCGTCGTAAAGTCTCGCGGCCTGTGCCTCATCGATCAGCTGCATGGTGCCTTTGCGCATTTTTTGCTGTGCCAAGAAGCCATCGTCGGTACGCGCGATCACATCAACGATCGCATTGCCGATACCGAGGACATCAAATCGCGCCGAGCCCATCTGAAAACTCTCTTATGCAAACGCGTGCGCAATATAGCGGTCGAACGGCTCGAGGCAATCGTGCGCCACAGGACGCGCGGCGCCCCGCCGGCTTAACGCAGCCACGGTGTCGGCCCCGAGCTAGACTTGCGCCTGCGCCACCGGTCGTGCCATCTGGCAGCGCGATCGGCGAGGTTTCCGCATGCCATTCAAGGAACGAGTGTTTTCCGGCGTACAGCCGACCGGCAATCTTCATCTGGGTAACTACCTCGGCGCCATCGCAAAGTTTGTCGCGCTGCAGGACAAGTATGAGTGCATCTACTGCGTCGTCGACTTGCACGCGATCACGCAGCCGCTAGCGGTCTGGGGCGGCGCCGAGCAACTGCCGAAGAACACGCGCGAGGTGACCGCCGCTTTCATCGCCTGCGGCATCGATCCGGCTAAACACATCGTATTCAATCAGAGCCAGGTCGCCGAGCATGCCGAGCTTGCCTGGATCTTCAACTGCGTGGCCCGCTTGGGCTGGCTCAACCGTATGACTCAATTCAAGGAGAAGGCGGGAAAAGACCGCGAGAATGCATCTGTCGGACTCTATGCTTATCCGACACTCATGGCCGCCGACATTCTCGTTTATCGCGCAACCCATGTGCCAGTAGGAGAAGACCAGAAACAGCACTTGGAGCTCTCGCGCGATATCGCGCAGAAATTCAATAACGACTTCGAAAAATCTATCCATGCACACGGTTATGGGGAGGCGTTCTTTCCCCAGCCCGAGCCGCTGATTCAAGGGCCTGCGACACGGGTGATGTCGCTGCGTGACGGTTTGAAGAAAATGTCAAAATCGGATCCCTCGGATCAATCGCGCATCAACTTGACCGACGATGCCGATACGATCGCGCACAAGATCCGCCGGGCCAAAACCGATCCACATCCCCTGCCGCATGACGAGAAGGGATTAGAGCAGCGCCCTGAGGCCGACAACCTCGTGGGGATCCATGCGGCGCTTTCGGGAAAACCCAAGACGGATATTCTCAACGAATTCGGCGGCGCGCAATTCTCGACGTTCAAGGCCGCGCTGGTCGACCTTGCAGTCGCTAAGCTCGGCCCGATCAACACCGAGATGAAGCGGCTCATGGCGGATCCCATCTATATCGACTCGGTTCTTGCGGATGGCGCTGATCGCGCGCGCAGTCTCGCCGCGGAGACGATGAAAGCGGTGAAGGACATCGTCGGCTTCGTGCGCCGCTGATCACCAAGCATCATCTCGGTTGGAAGTGTTTTGCCCATAGTGGACTTGTGCTGTCCCTGAAGACCATGGCAGGATTTTCGACTTAACGTCGCCGGTGGCCGCGCGGCTTTTGCGGGCGCAAAGAGCCGGCGCGGCGAGAAACCGCCTCACAAAATGATGTCCGACGACGGCCGGGGGAGCCGATGAGCAAGAAGCGCCGCAGCTACGAGGCAGGTCACTCGCCGAAGTTCATGGTTGTCATCGACGATTCGCCAGAATGCGACCGGGCGCTATATTTCGCGAGTCGGCGTGCACTGCGCATTGGCGCCACCGTGCTCATGCTGCGCGTGATCGAGACCCACGACCATAATCAGCAATGGCTCGGCGTCGCCGACATCATGCGTGCGGAGGCACACGAGGAGGCGAATGCCGTGCTCGATCGTCACGCCGCACGCTCGTCCAGCCTCACCGGCGTGATGCCGGAGCGGGTGATCCGGGAAGGCGAGAAAGCGCAGGAAGTGCTCAATCTCATCGAAGACGACGAAGACATTGCCATCCTGGTACTCGCCGCCGCAACCGGCAAAGAGGGGCCAGGCCCGCTCGTCTCCAGCGTCGCCAAGAACGCGGGCGAGTTCCCCATCCCGGTCGCCATCGTCCCGGGCCATCTCAGCGACGAGGAGCTCGACGCCATGTCGTAACGCGCGCGGAATTTCAGCCGCCACCCTGGGCACTGGGCAAAACGATATCGAGGCGGCAGGCCGACGATTTGGGACGGGTTGAACTTCCGCCGGGACGGGCCACCTATTACAGTGACATTGAGACGCCTTTTCATCCTGCGACAGAAGGAGCAGGCCATGTTCATTCAGACCGAGCCGACCCCAAATCCGGCAACACTGAAGTTCCTGCCCGGACGGGCGGTGCTGGCGAGCGGGACGCTCGACATGCGCGACAAGGAGTCGGCCGCCCAATCCCCGCTGGCCGAACGCCTGTTCGAGATCACGGGGGTATCGGGCGTGTTTTTCGGCTCCGATTTCATCGCGGTCACGAAGGGCGCCGGCGAATGGCAGCAGCTCAAACCCGCGATCCTCGGCGCCATCATGGAGCATTTCATGTCTGGTGCTCCGATCGTAAGCGGCGTCGAGGCCGCTGCATCGTCGGATGGGGACGAGTTTTTCGAAGCGAAGGATTCTGAAACCGTTGCTACGATCAAAGAATTAATCGAGGCGCGAGTGCGTCCGGCTGTCGCCAATGACGGCGGCGATATTACCTTCCGCGGGTTCAAGGATGGCATCGTGTACCTCGACATGAAGGGGGCCTGTTCGGGCTGCCCGTCGTCGACCGCGACGCTGCGACACGGCATTGAAAATCTGCTGCGCCATTACTTGCCGGACGTGGTCGAAGTCCGGCCAATGGCATGAGTTGGATCCGAATCGACCGGCAAAGCAATAACAGCGGCAAAATCGAGCGTCGGCGTTTCACCCGCCTTGTCCATGGATAACGGCGGCAAAGGTGAGCCATGCGCGTCCTTGCCATCGACACTGCGCTGGAGGCCTGCTCGGCCGCCGTGTTCGACACCGGCAGCGGGATCGCCGCCAGTGAAGCCCGCGGGATGGCGCGCGGCCACGCCGAGCAGCTAATGCCGCTCATCGCACGCGTGATGACCAAGGCCGGTT
>DATNNX010000179.1:0-4034 GCA_035601615.1 Xanthobacteraceae bacterium | reverse complement strand
GCCCGCGACATCCTCTCCCGACGAATTCGCGGCTTACATCACTGCCGAGCGCGTGCGATGGGGCGAAGTCGTCAAGGCACCCGGCGTGAAGATCGACTGAGGTCGACGTCGCCTTTGATGCGTCATGCCCGAACGCTATTCCGCCGCCTCGCGGCGCGTGCGTTGCGGCGAGCGATCGCGGAAATGCGGCAGGATCTCCTGGGCAATCGCCGTCATGTTGGCGCGCGCCATGTCATCGGGCAGCGTGCCGAATTGCGTCTTGGTGAGCGAGGTGTTGAAGCCCGCCAGATCCTGATATTCGGCAAGCTTCTCGCGCACGGTGTTGGGGCTGCCCACGATGACGACTCCCGCCTTGATCACGTCCTCGATCGATTGCGGTTTGCCCGTGACTTTGGCCGCGCGCACGCGCTTCATCGAGGCGGGATCGGTATAGCCGGGCGGCAACAGCATCTCGGTCGGCATTTTCAGGAAATAATTCATCAGCGCCTCGAGATGCGGCCGTGCCTCGCGCACCGCCCGTTCGTCGGTCTCCGCCACATAAATCGTATTCGACCAGGCGAGCTGGTCGTGCGAGGCCTGGTAGCCCGCCTTCTCAGCCTCGTCGCGGTACAGCTGAAAGAAACGCGCCACCGCCGCGATGGGGCTCAGCGTCTGGCAATAGGTGTAGCGCATGCGCGCGGCCCAGCGGATGGTCGAGCCGGAGCCTTGAGACGGAATCCAAATCGGCGGGTGCGGCTTCTGGTAGGGGCGCGGCCAGGGATTGACATAGCGGAACTGGTAATGCTTGCCGACATGTGAGAACGGCCCCGGCTCGGTCCACGCCCGCACGATGAGATCGTGCGCCTCGGCGTAGCGTTCCTGCGAATAGGCGGGATTGATGCCCATGGCGTGATATTCCGCGCCGATGCCGCGCACGAAGCCCGCGATCAGCCGCCCGCGCGTGAGATTGTCGAGGATCGCGTATTCCTCTGCGACCATGAGCGGATTGTTGATGAGCGGCAGCGCCCGTCCGAGAATGGCGAGCTTGGCGCGCTTGACGCTGCGCGCGAGCGCGCCGGCGAGAACGCCGGGGATGGGCATCATGCCGTAGGCGGTTTGGTGGTGCTCGTTGAGGCACACGCCGTCGAAGCCGAGCTTATCGGCAAACTCCATCTGATCGAGATACTCGTGATAGAGTTCGGCGCCCTTTTGCGGGTCGTAATGGCGGTTCGAGAACGTGACCCAGGCAGAGCCGTTCTTTCCGATCGCGTCGAGGTCGGCATGCCGGTACGGCATGAGATGGAAATTGAAGAATTTCATGCTGCGATCCTCATCGCGCCGATGAAGGCTTCGAGCTCGGCGGCAAAGGCGTCTCCCTTCTCCACATGCGGCAGGTGCCCGCATTCGGGTATGACGACGACCTTGGCGCCAGGGATCAGCCGTTGATAAGCAAAGGCGTAGTCCTGCGGAAAGACGCGATCGTGATCGCCCCAGACCAGCAGCGTCGGCACTTTGATCCGGTGCAGCCACTTGCGCAGCTGCGGATCATGGTTGCGCGGTTGCCACGACAGCTTCGCCGTCGTCATACGGTTCCTGAGCGCAGCATCCTCGAGCTCCGGCCGCTCCGATCCGGCAATGACGGCTTCCGCGAGCTCCTGATCGTAGAACAGGTCGCGGATGCGCTGCTCCTCGTTAGTCAGAAAGGTATCGACCTGCGCGACGCCATCGACGTGGATGCCGGCGGCGCCGATCAGGGTGAGGGATGCCAGGCGCGTGGCATTGCGGACCGCGAGATCAGCGGCGATCCAGCCGCCGAGCGAGCTTCCGACGAGATGGACGCCGCACAAGTCGAGCTGATCGAGAAAGTCCAGATAGAAGTTGGCGAGATCTCCGACGGTGTCGAGCCATGCGGGGCTGTCAGACTCGCCGAAGCCGGGATGCTCGGGCGCGATGACGTCGAATTTTTTCGCAAGCTGCGCCATGCAAGGGAGCCAGATGCCGAGGCCGCCGCCCCCATGCAGAAAGACGAGCGGGGCGCCCGCCCCTGCGCGCATGAGACGGATGCGGCAATCGCGGATGGCGAGGGTCGAGATCGAGTGAGCGGCCATAGTTCCCGGTCTCTTGCACGCGCTGCGGGAGTCCACCGGGGGTTGGCACCCCTCGAACATCAATGACATATACACTAATCTCTGGGCCGATCGATTGCGCCGCCACGGCCCGCACCGGGAAGTGAGATGCGGCCCGGACGGTCCGGAAGGAAGATTAAATGTACGCGCCAGCCGGAGTGAAGACGAGCCGGGACTACCCGATCCCGGACACCATGAAGGCGTGGGTGCTGGGCGATCCCGGGCAGCTTTCGCTGCGGGAAAAGCCGGTGCCCGTTCCCAAGAAGGCGGAGGTGCTCCTGCGCATCGACGCGGTCGCGATCTGCGCCACCGATCTCGAGATCATCTATCACGGGCCGCCCGCGTTGATCCAAGGTGGCATGCCGCACAATAAGAACTTCACGCCGGGACACGAGTATATGGGCACCGTGGTCGCGCTCGGACCTGCCGTCGACGAATACCGGCTCGGCCAGCGCGTAACCGTCGAAATCCATGCCGGCTGCGGTCAGTGCAAGCGCTGCCGCGAGGGCATGTACACCGCCTGCCACAACTACGGGCTCAATTACGGGGATGTGGACAAGGGCCACCGCGCCAACGGCTTCACCACTGACGGCGGCTTTTGCGAGTACCAGGTCAACAACATCAACACGCTCGTTGCGATTCCCGATGCCATGTCGGACGAGGAGGCCACGCTCGTGGTCACTGCCGGCACCGCCATGTACGGGCTCACTGAACTCGGCGGACTCGTCGCGGGCGAGAGCGTTGTCGTGACGGGGCCCGGCCCGATCGGGCTTCTCGGTGTCGCGGTCGCCAAGGCGCTCGGCGCACAGCCCGTTATCCTCACCGGGACGCGCGACAACCGGCTCAAGATCGGCGGCGAGCTCGGCGCCGACCACGTAGTCAACGTGACGAAGGAGAACGCGGTCGATGCGGTGCGCCGGCTCAACGGCGGCAAGGGCGTCGACTACGTGCTCGAGTGCTCGGGCGCGGCCAATGCCGTCAACGAAGCGGTCCGTATGGTCAATCGGGGCGGCAAAATCTGCCTCGCCGCCTTCCCGCACCAGGAGACGCCGGTCGACATCGCGGAGATCGTGCGCAACAACATCTACGTCTATGGCATTCGCGGCGAAGGAAAGAGCGCGACCCATCGCGCCGAAGCGTTCATGAGCCAGAAGCGGTTCGACGCCACGAAGATCCACACGCATACCTTTCCGCTCGACGACTTGCCCACCGCGATCCGCTACGCCAAGGATCGCGTCGAAGACGCAATCAAGGTCGTGGTGAAGGCGCGCGGGGTGGCGGCCACGCACAAAGTGGCGGCGGAGTGAAAGTCCTCTCGATCGCGTTCGCGAGCTTACTCCGCGTCGCCGCGCTCGCCCTGCTCGCTGCGGCCCCCGATGCAAGCGCACAGGGCTATCCGTCACGCGCCATCACGGTGGTGGTGCCCTTCCCCGCCGGGGGGCCGAGCGACGTCGTGGCGCGCATCGTCACCGACGAGATGGGGCAAATCCTCGGGCAATCCCTGGTGGTCGAGAACGTGGGCGGCGCCGGCGGCACTATCGGCAGCGCGCGCGTGGCAGCGGCGAAGGCGGACGGCTACACGTTGCTTGCCGGCAGCATGGGCTCCCATGTCGCCGCGCCGGTGCTCACGCCGAGTGTAAGATACGATCCCGAGCGCGATTTCGAGCCGATCGGCCTGACCGCGCACGCGCCCGCTGTGATCGTCGCGAAGAAAGACTTCCCCGCCAAGGATCTGCGGGAATTCGTGGACTATCTGAAAACTCACGGCGACGGCGTGAAACAGGCGCATGGCGGCATGGGCTCATCCTCGCATATGGCATGCCTGCTGTTTTCGGCCGCGGCGGGAGTGCGGCCCAACCTGGTCGCCTATCGCGGCACCGGCCCAGCGTTGAACGATCTCATCGGCGGCCATGTCGATTTCTTCTGCGA
>DATNNX010000178.1:0-2881 GCA_035601615.1 Xanthobacteraceae bacterium | reverse complement strand
CGAAGGCGCTCGGCCTCGAAGTGCCGCCCACGCTGCTTGCCCGCGCCGACGAGGTGATCGGGTAGCCAACGCATACGCCTCGCTTGTTGCGGCGCATGAGTCCGTTCCTGGCACAAAGCGACGGATCACATTTTGATCGGCAACGGTCGCTTTCGGGGCGAAGCGGACATGCCGCGAGCGTCGGGAGCTTGTCGATCAGGCGCGTTTGACCCATCAGCGACATTCGGCCCCGCTGTTGCGATGCGCTGCACTTTGACTCCAAGGCTGATCGTTCCAGGCACGGCGAACGAGTCACCACTGCGCCGCGTAGGGCACCGTGACTCTTTTTGCCTGTCCCGAACGTCATAGATCCAGGAGGCCGCTGAGCCTCACTAGCCCCACTCTCGCTGGAGAGTGAAACCTAGGGAGAGATCGCGATGATTCTTCTCACAGGAGCGACCGGTACGGCCGGTTCATTCATAGCCAACGAATTCGTGCGCGAGCGAGTGCCTGTCCGGATATTGGTGCGGAATAGGGCAAAGGCGGCGGGGCTCGAAAAAGTCCCGACTGTTGAAATCGTCGAGGGCGATATGTCCAAACGGAGCACCTTGGGTCCGGCGCTAGACGGCGTCGACCGAGCCCTCATGATTTCAGCTCCGGTCATGGATATGGTCGAAACGCAGTCCGCGTTTATAGACGCCAGCAAGGCCGCAGGCGTCCGCCACGTGATTAAATTCTCTGGTTTGGACGCTCGGCCCGATACCACATTTCCTTTCGGCATCATGCACAAGGAAATTGAGGAATATCTCGAAAAATCAGGCCTCGCGTGGACCGAGCTGCGCCCAACAGGCTTCATGCAAGAATATTTGCGCGAGACGCCGAGTATCATCCAGAACGGTGCATTCTATTTGGCGCTCGGCGACGGGAGGCTCAATCCGATCGACCTGGTCGATGTGGCCAAGGTCGGCTTTTTGCTCCTACGCGACGGTGGACATGAAGGCGCGCGGCTACACATGACTGGACCGGAAGCGCTGACCATGACTGAAATGGCCGATCGCATTTCGCGCGCAGTCGGACAGACGGTGCGGTATGTCGCGGTATCTCTGATCCAGCGCCGGCAGGCCTTGATAGCCCACGGCATCCCTCTGGAGATCGCAGACGCTCTGGACAGGCAGGTTGAGGAGCGACTGAAAGGCGGGATTGAATCGCAGGTGGACCTTTCAACGCACCGGTTATTCAATGTCAAACCAACAACATTCCTTGAGTTCGCGCAGAGGAATGCAGAGGGATTCGGCGCGGCCGCGGCAGCGGCCTGAACTTGAGGGGCCACGGTGACTCTTTTCCGTGGTCCCGAACGTCCTAGGTTCAGGCAGTCACGAGACAAAGGAGCAAGCAAATGAGCCTCAAGGACAAGACCGTGGTGGTAACCGGCGGCAGCCGAGGCCTGGGCCTCGGGCTCGTCGAGGCCCTGGTTAGCCGGGGCGCCAGGGTGACCGTCGTGGCGCGCGACCAGGCCGCGCTCGCAGCGGTGAAGCAGAGGCTCGGCGTCGCAGTGATTCCGGCCGACGTCACCGATAAGGAGGCCGCGCAGCATATTCTCGCTGAGGTGCGTCCGGACATCGTGGTGCTGAACGCCGGCGCTACCCCGCGGATGGGTCGGTTGGACCAGGTGAGCTGGGCGGATTTCACCGCAACCTGGGAGACCGACGTCAAGGCCGGCCTCTATTGGATCCAGGCGGCGCTCAACCTGCCGCTCGAGCGGGGAAGCCGCGTCCTCGTCGGATCGAGCGGAGCGGCCGCGAACGGATCGCCGCTCTCGGGCGGTTACGCCGGCGCCAAGCGCATGCTCTGGTTCATGGCCAGATACGCGAATGGGGTCGTCGAGCAGAAGAAGCTGGGCATCCGCTTCCAGGCAATCGTGCCCCTGCAGATAATCGGCGGGACCGGGGTCGGCGACGCCGGCGCCAACGCCTACGCGCGCTCGATGGGCGTCGAGCGCGAGGCGTATCTGGCCCGGTTCGGCGCGCCGCTTCCGCCCCGCCAATTCGGTGACCACCTGGTCGCGGTGCTGGAAGATCCGCGGTATGGTTCGGGCACCGCCTTCGGTCTGAAGGGCGATACGGGGATCACGGTCCTCGAAGGAGAGGCGGCTTGAGCGGAGGCTCATCGTCGCCACACTCGGCGCGCCACGCCGAGCTACTAGCGCTCGCCGAAAAACTGCGGCCGGAGCTTCACCGCTACTGCGCGCGCCTGATGGGCTCGGTAATCGATGGCGAGGACGTGGTGCAGGACACCTTTGCCCGAGCCTTCGCCGCCCTAAACCAACTGGAGGAAGACCAGCCAATCCGCGCCTGGCTGTTTCGGATCGCCCACAACCGCGCGTTGGACCTTTTGCGCAGCCGCGCAATTCGCGCCGCCGAGCCGATCGAAGCGGCCGACGCGGTGGCCGATCCGGAGAGTCCAGATCCTGTGGAGGTGATGATGCGGAGAGAGGCGGTTGAAACGGCCGTGTCGCGGTTCGTGGAGCTGCCGACCGCGCAGCGCAGCGTGGTGATCCTCAAGGACGTGCTCGATCAATCCCTGGAAGAGATCGCCGGTATGCTCGACCTCACGGTCAACGCGGTGAAAGCACATCTCGCCCGCGGGCGGGCTCGACTCAAGGCTATCAACGCCCAGGCGCCGGCCAAGCTCGCGCCCCGCCAGCCGTCACCCGCAGTGGCCCGTTATGTCGCGTTGTTCAACCAGCGCGATTGGGATGCGTTGCGCGCAATGCTGGCCGACGAGGTGCGGCTCGTTCAGTCGACATACCCGCTGCGCGCCGGCGCCGCCGACGTGGGCATGTTCTTCGGCATCTATTCGCGCAGCGCCCCGGTACGGCTCGCCCCCGCCTGGCTCGACGGCC
>DATNNX010000177.1:0-3885 GCA_035601615.1 Xanthobacteraceae bacterium | reverse complement strand
ATGGTCGGAGACCCAACCAAAGAACGGCCGAGTGACGCCATTGAGCACGCGGTCGATCGATAGCGCGAATTGCAGCGCCGGCAGCGTCAAGCCGAGAATCGAGACCGGAACGACGTCGATCTTGAAGTCCTTGGCGATGGGCGCGAGCTGTGCCGTCGCCATCAGACCGCCCGTGCCCACCATCACGAACATGAGATACATGATGAAGAAGGGCGATTTGTAGAACTCCCACGTCGCAAGCGGCGCCAACACTTCCGACGGCGTGTAATCGCGCCGGGTCTGCTGGACGGCGGGTGCCGCCGGTGCCAACACCTCGCCCGGCTGCGGGGCCCGCAACAGCAGCGCCACCAGAACCACCACGATGCCCTGTCCGAGTCCGAACCAGAGGAAGGCGGTTTCGTAACCGCTCGACTGGATCATGTTGGCGATCGGGATCACGGTCAGCGCCGAGCCGGCGCCGAAACCGGCGGCAGTCAAGCCGGCCGCGAGCCCGCGGCGATCCGGGAACCACTTGAGCGCATTGCCGACCGAGCCGCCGTAGATGACGCCGGCGCCAATCCCGCCGATCGCGGCCCCGAGGTACAGCAGAAAGAGTGAATCAGCCACCGAGTTAATGACCCAGGCAATCGCGACGAGGACGCCGCTGCCGCTGATCATGATGCGCGGGCCGAACTTATCGATCAGGTAGCCTTCGATCGGCACCAACCAGGTTTCGGTGAGAACGAAGATGGTGAACGCGACTTGGATCGCCGCGCGTCCCCAATGATATTTTTGATCGATCGGATTGACGAAGAGTGTCCAGCCGTATTGCAGGTTGGCGATCATCACCATGCAGATGATGCCGAAGATCAATTGACCCCAGCGCGTCGCCTCGGACGCCGTGGCTCGCGACGAAATCGCTTCCGATGTGCTTGTCGTCACCCTCGCCTCCATCCCAGCCTGTTATTGTTTGTGCAGTTCGGTGCGCCTTGCCCGCGTTAAGCCTTGCAAAGAACAAACGCCGGCGCCCGCAATGCCATTTTCCAACTTTCTTGCATGGCGGTCGGAACAACGCCAGCGTCCTGCATACAAAGAATGCCCGAAAACACGTTTCGGGTAGCGGGACGCGGTGCCGCACCCTTTGTGCAGCGCAATATCGCAGCTGCAATGCACTCCCCGTCTGCGGCCTAAGCAGCGACCTTCGCAGCGCGTCTGTCTCGACATCGCCATCTCCAATGGGAGGGCTTGCGCGATGCGGGCCGGCTCGCACGTCGTTGGGGCGGGCTTTGTGCTAGATTGAACGGCCCTTGAGACGCCCGCCCGTGCGTTTGACCCGCCGTTCAACAGCCAAGCTCCTCGTTGCGCCTGCGCTCCTTGTCGCGCCGCAGATCCGGTCGCGTGCCGCCGGCGAGCCATACCCGGCAAAGCCGGTTCGCATCATCGTTCCCTATCCGGCTGGCGGACCCTACGACGGCATTCCGCGGCTCATCGCCCAGTGGATCAGCGCGAAGCACGGGTGGTCGACCGTCATGGATAATCGCGCCGGGGCGACCGGCATCCTCGGGGTCATGGCCGCAAAGCAGGCTCCTCCCGACGGCCACACGCTGGTCGTGGTCACCACCAGCACCCATGGCTCGATGCCGGCCCTCAAACGCAGCTTGAGCTATGACCCGGTGAAGGACTTTTCGCCCATCGTGCTGATGGCCGATGCCGCGCTGGTGCTTTTGGTCCGTGACGACGTGCCGGTGCGCAGCGTGGCGCAGTTGGTGGAGGTCCTGCGCGCGAAGCCCGGTCAGCTCAATTACTCGACGGGCGGCTATGGCTCGCCGCACCATATCGCAACGGTCACCTTGTTTCACCGCGCGGGGTTGCCCCAGAACGCCGCCGTCCACGTGCCGTTCGCCGGGCTGCCTCCGGCACTGATGGCGCTCTTGAGCGGCAACGCGCAATTCATGATCACCAGCACCGCGGCAGCTACCCCGCACATCGCCAACGGCAGGCTGCGGCCGCTCGCAACGACCGGTCTCAAGCGCTCGGCGCGGCTGCCCGATGTGCCGACCATGGCAGAGCTCGGCTATCCCGGCTTCGAGGTCCTCGCCTGGTGCGGGCTTGCGGCGCCAGCGGGCACGCCGGAGGCCGTCATTTCCCGCTGGAACGAGCTCGCCAATGCAGCGCTGCGCGATCCCGTGGTGCGCGATCAGATATCCGCCCTCGACTACGAGGCTCGTGGCGGCACGGCGAGAGAGTTTTCGGACTTCGTCATGCTCGATATCAGCCGGTACAAGCAGCTCGCCCAGGACATGGGCTTGGGCGAGGACTGAGCGGTTGACCGGCCGGAGCATGACATCGCGTCGTTGTTTCGCGCGCGCCGCCAGCATCGGTCTGATCTGTCTTTGGACAGCCTCCGCCCAAGACGCGGCGGCCGAGGAGACGGGCAGCCAAAGCTCGTCCTGGCTCATGGGCGATGTCGCCGTCGCGGCGCGCGCCGAGGGCACGCTCACGGTCTATTCCTCCATCAACGAGCAAGAAGGGCTGCCACTCTGGAAAATCTTCGAGGATGCAACGGGCGTGAAGGTGAACTATGTGCGCTCGTCCGATTCCATCATCCTCTCGCGAGTGGCAATCGAACATAGAGCGCGGCAGCGCAGCTGGGACCTCGCGGTCACCACGACGGTGAACCGGCTGCCGGACGAGATGCTGTTGCAGTTCGACCCGCCGCAGGCGGGCGCCCTCATTGCGCAAGCGCGCGACCCGAACCGCCGCTGGTACGGCGTCTATGCGAACTATAATACGCCCGCCTACAACACCGACCTGGTCAAGACATCGCAGCTGCCGAAGAGCTATGAGGAATTCCTCGGACACAACGAATGGGCCGGCAAGATCGCTCTCGACGACACCGATGACGAGTGGCTGAGCGCGATGATCATGCACTATGGCGCGGACCGCGGCAAAAAACTGCTCAGGGATCTGGTGAACGCAGTGAAGCCGGTGATGGTCGATGGACATCTGGCGCTGGCGCGCTCTGTCGGCGCGGGAGAATATTGGCTCGCACTCAACAATTACGCGTCATTGACTGTCAACGTGCGCTTGTCGGGCGCGCCCATTGACTTCTGGGCGCTCGATCCGGTCGCGCTGTTCTTCGGCTCGGTGGGCATCAGCGCGCAGGCGCCGCATCCCAAGGCGGCCCTGCTGGGCGCGAATTTCCTGCTCAGCCGCGAGGCCCAGCAGTTTTTGACCAAGCGCGGCCGAATGCCGACCCGCACCGACGTGCCCGTCAATCCCGCCGAGGTCACCGACAGGTTGAAGGACAGGACAATCATTGCCACAATCTTTGCCGGGGAAGAGCAGAAGAAATGGCAGGGGCTATTCAAGGATATCTTCAAGCCAAAATAGGTTGGCTTACGCGCCGGCCCAGCACGCGAAAGCGCAGAGGCGCTAAAATAAGCCACGGATGCGGCGCCGCGCGAAACGAAGTGGAGCGGCGCACCGCTGATCCTTCATTAGGATGATGTGCCGACCAGGCCCGCTCGCATAAGGACACAATCATGAAACTATGCCGCTACGACGATGATCGCCTGGGGGTGGTGCGCGGGGACATGGTGCACGACGTTACCGAGGCACAAACTCAGATCAGGGCGGCCGCGCCATACGCGATGAAGGGCGATGCGGTGATCGCGGCCTTGCCGGCGTGGCGTTCCCGGCTCGAGGAGATGGCGGCGAAGGCGCCGGGCAAGCCGCTCTCGCAGGTCAAGCTGTTGGCCCCGGTGGCGCGGCCTTCAAAACTCGTAGCGGCACCCACCAATTACAGGGCGCATATCGACGAGATGGCAGCACGCGCGTCGGCGCACAACATCAAGCCGTCGCCCGCCATCGGCACGGCCGGACTTTTTCTCAAGGCGAATTCAT
>DATNNX010000176.1:0-2968 GCA_035601615.1 Xanthobacteraceae bacterium | reverse complement strand
CTTGGCTCCGCGCCCGGGCTGTTGTTGCTAGAAGAGACCGACCTTGCCCCTCACCGATTCGACCAGCTTTGCCGGGTCGTACCCGATCCCGTGCTTGAACACGATCTGCACGTTTCGCACATCGGCGATACGAGTCGCAGGATCCCCGGCGACGACCACGAGATCAGCGTCCTTTCCCACGGAGATCGATCCCACGCGATCGGCGCGCCCGAGAAATGTCGCGCCGTTCAATGTGCCGATGCGGATCGCCTCGAGCGGCGTGAAGCCGCTCTCGACAAGCAGCTCTAACTGCCGCTGGTTCGAATAGCCGGGAATCACGCCGCCGGCACCGGTGGGATCCGTGCCCGCGAGCAACAATCCGCCGGCGCGCGCGAATGCCAGCTCCATCGCCTCCGCCTTTGCGAAGAGCGAACCGAAAGTGGAACTCGTGTTGGCCGCTGTCGCCGCGTGACGCTGCTCGAACTGAGCGCGAAGCTGCGGGTCGAGCACATCCAACCCCGGCGGCAGCGCGCGACCGGGAACGAAGGTCTCGAAAATCGTGAGCGTCGACGTGATTGCGACGTGGTGCCTGACGAGCTCGGCGATCAGTGATCGCACGGCGTCACTATTCGGATCGACGGCGCCGAGCGCTGTTTGTCCCGCCGTCTGACCGGGGCACTCGTCAGGCTTCTTGTTCGCGACGAAATCCGTGGACACGAAGAATCCGTGTTCCAGGTCATCGATTCCGAGGCCGGCCGCCTCACGATAGGTCACGGAGCAGAGATGACCCGTGACCTTCATTCCCCGCTTATGGGCTTCCTCGATCGCCGCGCCGAGCTCGGCGCGCGTGATGTGCATGTACGCCTTGAACGACGTGGCGCCGGCATCGGCCCAGAAATTCACCATGCGCCGCGCGTCGTCAGCTCCCGTGAGCTCGTGCACCTGATCCAAACCGAGTCCGGGACCTTCGAGATAGGGCGCGGTCGCGTCGATCCAGGGCCCGGGCTTCCTTCCGGCGTCGATGTCGCGCTTGATCCCGAAGTCGCCGAAGCCGTTCAGGTTGCCGCCGGTGCGCATCGATGTCACGCCGCCCGCGAGATAGAGTCGCGTGAAACTCTCGGCGAGGTTCGCGTAGACGCCGGGACCGGTTGGGTAGAAGAGGTGCTCGTGCACCATCACCAGTCCCGGGATTACGGATTTCCCCGTAAGGTCGATTACCTGCGCGCCCGCGGGTAGAGCGATTGACTTAAAGGCGCCGAGCGCGGCGATACGACCATCGCGAATGATGAGGGTCTGATCAGCACGCGCCGGAGCACCGGTCCCGTCAATGACGCGCGCATGCGTGAGTGCGACTATGGGAGAGTCGACGGCGACAAAAGAGCGGACAGCCGTGGACAGCGTTGGGCGTTGGGCGTCCAGCTCCGGTGAGGCGAGAATCGTGAGCGACGCGAGTGCGGCGATGATGGGGCGGTTGAGCATGGAGCGAATCTAGCGCGGCGTTGGGGGCGCGACCAATCGACGCGGTTCAAACTAGCCGCTGCCCGCTACCCGCTGATCGCCGCGACCAATCGCCGCGATCTAAACTACACTGCTGCCCGCCACCCGCTGATTGCTAAACGCTGTCCGCTACCTAAATGGGACCGATCTCCGCAGTCCTATGGCAACTGCACTCGGTTGCCTATTCCATAGCGCCGCCAGAACGGTCCCTCGGCTTCAGCGGGCGGCGCTCAGCGTTGAGCGGGTAGCGGGCAGCGTAGTTTGCCGTCTGCAGAATAACTAGAACCTCCGGTCGGGTTCGCTGTCGATTGCGCGTCGCCGTGCTGATGTTATGTATGTGGAACCGGCGGCGCGACGAATCGCCTCGACCGCCGCTCGTACGAATGCGCCAGTGCGAGAAGCCGCGCATCACTCCCCGGAAGCCCGACGAATGAGATGTTGCCCGCCGGCATCCCGTCGGATCCTGAACCAGTCGGCACGGAGACTTCTGGCAGGCCCAGCCAATTACCATAGCCAAGCGTGGTGCGGATGTCTGGCCACGGATCGACGGCGCGCGGTGCCGGGAAGGGCATCGTCGGGTAGATCATCGCGTCCAGACGTTGCGCGCGAAATGTGTCCGCCAGCTGCGCGGTCACTGTCGCACGCGAGCGCGCGAACGATACACTCGCGGGATCGCTCTCGTACGGCTGTGTTATGAGCTTCGACATTTCCTCCCATTCCTTCGGCAGCACGTCGTAGAACGCGCGGTAAGCTGCCAGCCCGCGCTCGACATCGTTCCGGGCATCATCACCGGCGTGCGTGCCGAAGTACCTGAAGAGCGCGTTGGCCGTCGCCGCCGGCGAATTGTGATTGATTGCGCCATCGCCCCGCGCCTTCGCCGCCTCGGCGAAAAGATCCCGCACGTTGGCGCGCGTGACCGTCGGTGCGCACAGCTCCACGATGCCCCCCGCCGACTTCAGGTCGGCGACCGCACGATCGAACACCGACAGTGATTCAGCGGTCATCTGCGTGCGCGGCACGTGCGCTTCGACGAGGCCGAGTCTGGCGTTGTGGAGAGCATCGTTCCGGAGATGCGCGAGTGCGCCGCGCCTTCGTGGCGTGACGAGCGCCAAGCCATCCGACGAATCGGGTCCGGCTATCGCATCGAGAAGCAATGCGGCATCGGCGACGTGACGGGCGAGCGGACCGTGCGTGTCGAGATACGGCCAGGTCGGAATCACTCCGGTACGGGGCACGAGTCCGAACGTCGGCTTCATCCCAACGATGCCGCAGAATTGCGCCGGAATGCGGTTCGAGCCTCCGTCGTCCGTACCCAACGCGGCAAACACAATTCCGCACGCGACCGACACCGCGGAGCCGGCGCTCGAGCCGCCCGGCGTCTTCACGCCCGCGGGATCGTATGGATTGCGCACCTGTCCGGTCAGCGAGCTCGTGCCGTTGCCGTGGTAGGCAAAATCATCAGCGGCGGTCTTGCCGAGCACAATCGCGCCCG
>DATNNX010000175.1:0-6463 GCA_035601615.1 Xanthobacteraceae bacterium | reverse complement strand
CCGTCCAAACCGGTTCGCATGATCGTGTCATTCTCCGCCGGCGGACCAACCGATACCGTCGCGCGGGTCATGGGCGCGAAAATGGGAGACCTGCTGGGCCAGCAGTTCGTGGTGGAGAACCGGGTCGGCGCGGGCGGCAATATCGGAGCCGATCAGGTCGCGAAATCACCGCCCGACGGATACACGCTGCTAATGGCGACGGTATCCACGCATGCCATCAATCCGGGTCTCTACAGGAACATGCCGTACGATCCGGTGCGCGATTTCGCGCCGATCGCGCAGGTCGGGGTGACACCGACGCTGCTCGGCGTGCATCCTTCCCTGCCCGCAACCGACGTGAAAAGCCTGGTCGCGCTGGTCAAGGACAATGCCGGGAAATTCAGTTACGGCTCGTCCGGCCTCGGCTCGATTCTTCATCTCTGCGGCGAGCAATTCAAAGCGCTGGCAGGCGGGCTCAACATCGTGCACGTGCCCTATCGCGGCTCTGCGCCGATGATGTCGGACCTCATCGCCGGCCAGATTTCGATGGTCTTTGACGCGACCCCGACGGCGCTCCCGCAGGCGCGCTCGGGCGCGATCCGAGCCATCGGTGCCGGCATGGCGACGCGCATGCGCGCGATGCCGCAGCTGCCGACCTTGCAGGAGCAAGGCTTGAAAGGCTTCGAGTGCTACACGTGGAACGCGATCCTCGCCCCGGCAGGCACGCCGCAGCCCATCGTCCATCAGCTCAGCGATGCAATCAACAATGCGCTTGCCGATCCTACGGTGTTCAAGCGCTTGGAAGAGGCCGGCGTCGACCCCACGCCGGGCAGCTCGCCGGAGAAAGCAACCGCGTTCATCAAGGCGGAACTCGCGAAATGGGCGCCGATCATCAAGGCCTCGGGTGCCCATATCGACTGAGAAGCCATGAAGATCCATCCGACCGGCAAGGCATTGGGCGCCACGATCGAAGGGATCGATCTCGCCCATGCGCTTTCGGATCCCGCGTTCAGGCAGATCCTTCGCGCGCTCGGCGAGTGCGGCGTGCTGTGCTTTCCCAAGCAGCGGCTCGCGACCGAGCAGTTTGTCCGCTTCGGCCGCACGTTCGGCGAGCTCGAGATCAACGTGGCAAATCAATTCCACGAGCCCGGCTTTCCCGAAGTGATGGTGCTGTCCAACATGACCGCGGGCGGCAAGCCGCTCGGGCTCGCCGATGCCGGCCAGGGCTGGCACACCGATATGTCCTACAGCAAGGAGATCGCGCTCGCGAACGTCCTCTACGCCGTCAGGGTGCCAATGCGCGATGGGCGCCCACTTGGGGACACCCAATTCCGCAACATGCATGCGGCCTACGAGGATCTGCCAGCGGAGGTCAAACAGCGACTCAAAGAGCGCACGGCGACGCATGATTTCGCGAAGTTCTGGGACATGATGCGCGCGCGGCCCGGCTCGCAGCGCACGCCGCTCACGCGGGAGCAGCGCGCCAAGAAGCCGCCGGTGTCACAGCCGATCTTTCGTACTCATCCGATCACCGGCCGCACGGTCCTGTACTGCAACCCGGGCTACGCCACGCGCATCGACGGCATGGCGGACGGGGAAAGTGCGGAGCTGCTCCAGTTTCTGTTCGCCCACCAAGAGCAGGACAAGTATTTCTACGCCCATCAATGGACGGAAGGCGATGTGCTGATGTGGGACAATATCGGCACGGTGCACAACGCGCTCGCCGACTACGGCGCTGACGAACCGCGCTACATGCGCCGCCTGCAGATCATGGCGACCAAGGACTACACGCGGCTCGCGGCGTGAGCGTAGAGGAATAGACCGCTATTTCTGCACAAAATCGTCATGGCTTGGTTCGAGTTCGGTGCAGTCGATCCCTGTCCAGGGGAGAGGAGATGGCGAACCCCAAGTGGTTTGATTCACCACAAATTTTGCTAGGAAACGGCGATCGGGAGGGATGTGGAGGCATCTTCGCTCATGCTCGGGACAAGCGCTGGCGATTCGCTCTCTTCGGCTTCGGCACAAAAGTCGTTGCAATAATAGCGGTTCCCACTACTCTTCCAGGCGGAAGCTTCGGCAAGTGACCGTCCGCACGTGGCACACGTCAGCGTTTGCATCATCTCGTTCTCCGCAATCCGGCCGGATCGCAAACGCCCTTTCCCTGGGCTTGGTCCCTCGCGGTTCGCCGGCCCCCGCCGCTGCCAGTTTTCCTCAGGCCCCGAATTGTCGGCTACCGTACCGACGCGCCGGCGAATAGCGCCTAAGGCTTGGACACCGCCGGCGGCGGCTCCAGTAAGCCGGTGGCTGAGAGACCGGTCGCGCTCCCGCCTGCACCGGTGAGCACGCCCCATGCCGAGCACGCCATTTCTTGACGATGTTGGAACCGATCCCGAAGTCAGGCGCATCGTCGGGGTCGCGTTCGAAATGGCCCGGATCGCACTCGGTCTTGCCGAACGCCCTGATAGCGCTAACGAAATCATCGCCAAGCGCATCATCGAGCTTGCCAAGGCTGGCGAGCGCAATCCCGATCTTCTGTGCGAAGGCGTGCTCAAGGAATTTCGCGAGCGGCCGCTCTAGCACGCGCGAATCCTTGCAGTATCGTTCCCGCACAAGCGCAAACCCATGACCACCGATTTATGATCATGGGCCCCGCTTTCGCGGGGAGCAGGCGCATCAATCTCGCTCGGCGGAGCCGTGCGAGCCCAAAGCCTCCATCAGGTTGATCGGGAACGGAAACACGATGGTCGAGCTGCGCTCGCCAGCAATATCGAACAACGTTGCCAGATAACGCAGTTGCATTGCCTGCGGCACCGGCGCCAGGATTTGCGCGGCGTCGACCAGCTTCTGCGCCGCTTGCTGCTCTCCCTCCGCATTGATGATCTTGGCTCGACGCGTGCGTTCGGCCTCGGCCTGACGGGCGATGGCCCGTATCATGCTCTCGTCGAGATCGATGCGCTTGATCTCCACGGTGGAGACCTTGATGCCCCATGCCTCGGTTTGTTTGTCGAGCACGTCCTGGATATCCGCATTGAGCTTGTCGCGCTCGGCCAGCATCTGGTCGAGGTCGTGCTTTCCCAAGACCCAGAGCAACGTGGTCTGCGCGAGCTGGCTGGTTGCAGCGAGATAATTATAGACCTGAATGATTGCTCGCTCGGCGTCGACGACGCGGAAGTAGATCACGGCATTGACCTTGACCGACACATTGTCGCGCGAAATCACGTCCTGGGTTGGAACCTCGTCCACGATCACCCGCAGATCGACCCGCACCATCTGCTGGACGAATGGCACGAGGAGGAAGAACCCGGGTCCCTTGGTGCCGGTGTAGCGGCCGAGCGTGAACACGACACCACGCTCGTACTCGCGCAGGATCCGCACCGCCGAGAACAAAACGATCACGGCGAGAATCGCCAAAGCGGCAATGGTTGCAATGGAAAGCATGAGTGTCCTCCTTGTGGTCGCTTGCAAGATCGTCAGGCCGGTTCGACAACGAGAACGAGGCCCTCGCGATTGACGACTTTTACCCGCGTCCCAGGCTGCAGCGGCCCCTGCGCACGCGCGCGCCAGATCTCGCCGTGTACCCGCACGCGTCCCTCTTCTCCGTCCCAGGCCACGGCTTCGCCCTCCGCGCCGAGCAGCCCCTCCTTGCCGGTGACAACTGGACGCCGGCGCGACCGCAGCAGCATCGTGAGCACGAGCAGAAACAGAGCCGCGGTGAGCGCGGTGGCGCCTGCCACGACCGAGAGCGAGAGCGCAAACCCCGGCGCACCGGGGGGAAACATCATGATCGCGCCGATCACGAACGCCGCGATGCCGCCGACGCCGATGACGCCGAAGGAGCCGATATGCGCCTCGGCCACCATCAGGCCGATCCCGAGCAGTACCAGCGCCGCGCCGGCATAGTTGATGGGCAGCAGGTTGAGCGCGTAGAGCGCGACCAACAGGCTGATGCTACCGATGAGCCCCGGCGCCACCGCGCCCGGATTGAGAAATTCGAATATCAGTCCGTAGGTGCCGATCAGCAGCAAAATGAAAGCGACGTTGGGATCGGTGATCACAGCCAAGAGCTCGGTGCGCCAATCCGGCACTGCAGTCACGATCTCGAGGTCCGCAGTTGCCAAGGTTTGCGGCTTGCCGGCAACCTTGACGCTGCGTCCATCGATTTTGCGGAGAAGATCCGGCACGTCGTCGGCGATCACGTCGATGACATTGAGCTTGAGCGCCTCGGACGCCGAAAGGCTCACCGCTGTGCGGACCGCTTCGGCCGCCCAGTCCGCGTTGCGCCCATTGAGCTCGGCCAAGCCACGGATATAGGCGACGGCATCATTGATCGCTTTGCGGGTCTCCGTGTCCGCCGGCTCGCTCGCGCTGGTATCGCCGCCACTGCTTTTTTCCTTATCCTTCTGTTGCGGCGTCCCGCCCGGCAGACGCGGCGTGCCGCCCAACTGGATCGGCGTGGCGGCGCCGAGGTTGGTTCCGGGCGCCATGGCGGCGATCGCGCTGGCATAGGTGATGTAAGTGCCCGCGCTCGCCGCGCGCGCGCCGCTCGGCGCCACGTAAGCGGCAACGGGGACCGGGGAAGACAGGATCGCGCGAATGATCTCGCGCATGGAGGTGTCGAGCCCGCCCGGCGTATTCATGCGCAGCACGACGAGACGCGTGTCGGCTTGGTTGATCCCACGAAGCTCGCGCACGACATAGTCCGCAACCGCGGGACCGATGGCGCCGTCAATCTGCAGCACCACGGCCTTCGGTGCTGCGGCAACCTGGCTGGTCGCTGCATGCAGAAGGAGAATACCGAAGACGAGCGCCCGCGTGACGCATCGGCTCAGGACTAAATCCATACGGCTGGCGCGGAGCTGCGTCAGCGCTGCACGCATGGGCCCCTCCTCGTTGCGCGCCGCACGGAATTCGGGGCTTCCCCCTCGCCTGCTAGCATTCTGCCGCCGAACGATACCTGTCACGAAGAGAGGCGGCGGGCCTTCAATCTTCACACGAGCGGCCAAATTGGGAAAGGCCTTCCTCCAGATGCTCGGGCAACAATGGCAGTCCGAGCAAATAGGCGGCGGTGCGCTCGTTGCGAGCGCGCGCGGCCTCGCTGTGAAGATCGTCCCACTCATCCATGGAAGCATCGCCCCGGCCGAGCCATGTCAAGGCAATGAGATCGACCTGCTCATCCTCATCGAGCGCGCCGATGAACGCCGTCAGCTCTTCATAGACCGGATCGTCGGCCTGGTCCTCGAGCACGTCGACCATCCCGTCGTCGGTCGCATTGGACCCGGATTCCGGATCGGCGACGACATCCTTGGCCTCGAACTGCCGTGCCTTGGAGATGATGTAGCAGACCTTCTCGGGTGAGATCGATAATGTCGATGTCTCATGCATGCTCCCACCTGGACCTTTCCGCAAAGCTCCATAAGCCGGACCACACTTGTTGGCTTTCAAACTTGATGTTGGCGGAATAGTTCCAGTGCCTCGTCTGGGACCGGCCACGCTGCCGAGCTTATCGGGCGCTCACATGAGACCCTTTTGGCTCAACCGACCGCATCAGCGGTGACGGCCGCAATGTCGAGCCCCGCGAAGCTTGCGCGCGTGGCGGCAACCGAACCGGCGACGTCGATGCCGCGGCAGGCATCCTCGATGACCGTCACGGCAAAGTCCTCCCGCCGGGCGTCTTCGGCCGAGTAGCGCACGCAGAAATCGAGCGCGAGCCCCGCAACGAAGACCCGTGTCAGACCACGCTCGCGCAGATAGCCGGCCAGGCCGGTGGGCGTCTTGCGGTCGTTCTCGTAGAAGGCGGAGTAGGAATCGATCGCCGGGCGGAAGCCTTTGCGCAAGACGAGCGCAGCGTGCGGAATTTGCAAGCCGCTATGGAATTGCGCCCCGAGCGTGCCTTGCACGCAATGATCCGGCCACAGAATTTGCTGCCCATAGGCGAGCGTGACGGTCTCGTACGGCTGCCGGCCGGGGTGGGACGATGCAAACGAGTGGTGGCGAGGAGGGTGCCAATCCTGAGTCAGCACCACGTGGCGGAACCGCCCGGCGAGGCGATTGATGATCGGCACGACGTCGTCGCCATGGGGAACGGGAAGCCGGCCGCTCGGACAGAAGTCGTTCTGGACGTCGACGACCAGAAGGACGTCGCTGTCGGCGATTGGGATGGCCATGACTGCGCCCGCGGCTATCGGACACGGCTCGGCGCAGCAAGCTGCGCCTGAGCATCCGCCGCCCTGTAGCAGCTAACATGTGTGCCGCGCCCGGGACCGCGCAAGGGCCACACTGGTCGCCGGCACGCTCTGCATGACACGCTGCTCGTGATCATGCCTTGCCCACGTGCTCAAGGCGCGCGTCGACGTCAGCGGCAAGGCGCCTGAGGGATTCGCTCACCTCGACCGGATAGGAGGCGCCGGGCTCGAGCTTGCGCAACGGCTCGGGCAGGCGCTCGAGGTCGCGTGCCGCCCGCGCTCGGATCTGATCGAGCGTGGGC
>DATNNX010000174.1:0-18108 GCA_035601615.1 Xanthobacteraceae bacterium | reverse complement strand
AAGCTCGCCCTGGCAGCGACGGTCGCCGCGCTCTGGATGGCTGCGGGACCCATCGCCGGCGCGGCTGCCGCCGGCTACCCGATCAGTGCGGCGCGCGCGACGGCCCTGCAAGCGTGCAGCGGCTCGGCCGACGAGTGGGGTTATGCGTATCGGGCCTGCATGGGCCAACATGGCCAAGCAGAGTAATTGGCAAAGCGCGTCGATGGATTGATCGCAAACCGATCCTCGGGAGAACAGCTCCATGGCGGCGTATCGCTACAGCAACCGCGAGCATCTCATCATCACCTACCACACCGATCGCGCGGAGCTGGTGTCATGATCGTGCTGCTGGCCCTTGCGCTCTACGCGGCAGCGGGCATCGCGATCGCGGCCGCGTTCCTCGTGTTCGGCGTCACGCGCGTGCTGCCGCAGCCTGCGCCGGTAACGCTGGGCGCGCGAATTGTGCTCTTTCCCGGCGCCGCCGCGCTCTGGCCTTACGTGCTCATCCGTTGGCTGAGATCCTCTCGATGAGGCGGTCGCACCGATCGGTTCACCGCGCGCTCTGGCCCATCCTGGCCTTGGCGGTCGCACTGGGCTTGGCGATGGCGCTGGCACTGCGGCCGCCGCCCGATGTGCAAGCTCCGCAGGCAACGGAGGGACTTAAACCATGAGTGCCGGGTTTCGCGCCGTGCAATGGAACCGAGCGAAGCTCGTCTATGACGGCATCTTGCTTGCGGGCGTGGTGCTCTACATCGGCGCCTATTTGGCTCTGGTGTATTGGCTTGACCCACCTAAGGATCAGCCGGCCGCGATCGATCTACGCATCCGCGCTTTCGGCACCTGCGCCTTCTTGATGCTGACGGTGATCCTTTCGATCGGGCCGCTCGCGCGGCTCGATCGTCGCTTCCTGACGCTGCTGTACAACCGGCGCCATTTCGGCGTGTTGACCTTCTTCGTCGTGCTCCTGCACGCTTCCTTCATGGTCGAATGGTACGCGGTCCAAAACGCGTTGCCGAGCCTCTACGACGAACTGACCAAAGTCCCCGACTACGGCAAGTTCATCGGCTTTCCCTTCAAGGCGCTGGGCCTCGTCGCGCTCCTCATCCTGTTCCTGATGGCGGCGACCAGCCACGACTATTGGCTCGTCTTCCTGACCCCGCCGGTCTGGAAGGGTCTGCACATGGCGCTCTACGTCGCGTATGGCCTCGTTGTGATGCATGTGGCGCTCGGCGTCATGCAGTACGACCACAATCCGTTTATCCCGGCGATGCTGGCAAGCGGCTTTGCCTGCGTGACGGTGCTCCATCTCGTGGCCGGCTGGCGCGAGCGGGCGGGCGACCGCGCCGGCGCTCGGGGCAGCGACGGCTGGCTCCCGGTCGGACCGCCGCTCTCAATCCCAGACAAGGGCGCCCGCATCGTCGCGGCGCCGGATGGCGAACGCATCGCAGTCTTCCGCGATGGCACGCAGATCGGGGCGTTCTCGAATCTTTGCGCCCACCAGCATGGGCCGATCGGCGAAGGGCGCATCATCGACGGCTGCGTGACCTGCCCCTGGCACGGCTACCAGTACCGGCTGAAGGACGGCTGCGCGCCGCCGCCGTTCACCGAAAAGCTCGTCACCTACCGCGTGCGCGTTGCGCATGGCGTGGTCGAAGTCGACCCGCGTCCGCTGCCGCCGGGTACGCCGGCGGCGATAAGGCATGAGTGAGCCCGATCTCGATTGGGCACGATAGTGGAAAAGGAAGAGAGCCATGAGTGGGATGAGCATTCGTGAGTCGGATTGGATGCCGCTTCGCGGCATTGACCAGCGCCGGCTGAGCGAGGCCCGCCTGCAAGCCCATTATGCGGTACAATGGCTCGCGCGGGCCGCGCGGGCCTATGTACCGCCGCAGCCGGACGATGAGCACACGAATCTCGGTTGGGACGGCGCCCTTGACGGCTTTACAACGCATCCGTTGAAAGACGGCGCGTGGCTGAGCTTGAAAATTACTGATCTTACGCTCGCATTGCATGTCGGCGAGGGAAGGACGCAGGTCCAATCCTTTTCTCTCGACGGCCGCTCGGACGCGCAGGCACGCCAGTGGTTGAGCGAGCAGCTCGGCGCACGAGGGCTCGATGCGCACGCTCTTAACGCGCCTTCACCGTACGAGATGCCCGCGCACGCCGTCTCCCAAGGCGCGGCCTATAGCCCGTCCGGCTTGACCGATACGTTGGCCGAGCTTGCGGCATGGTTCGCCAATGCCGGACTTTCGCTCGGCTCCATCCAAAGACAAATGATTGGGCGCAAATTGGCGGCCTCGCCTGTGCGCTGCTGGCCGCACCACTTCGATATCGCTACTTTGACCACAGTCCCGGTGCGGAACGCTGACGCCACCGGATATGTCGGCGCCGGGCTTTCTCCCGGAGACGAATATTACGACGAGCCCTATTTCTATGTATCGGTCTATCCCGAACCCGATCCTGCGGCGCTACCGAGCCTGCCAACGCTCGGTCATTGGCATCTGCGCGACTTCATGGCGGCCGTTGCGACGGCTCATAAGATCGTTGCGGCCAAGAACCAACAGGCCGAGACCGACGATTTCCTGCGGGCCGCGGTCGACGGCGCGATCAAGGTCTTCAGCTGAAGCTATTCGCGATGTTCCAGGACGAGCTTCAGCGGCCCAGCGGTTGCGTGGTCTCGGTCAGTGAGACGAAGCGATTTCATCACGTTGCTCGGCGGTGTGGCGGCAAGTCCGCTCACGGCGCAAGCGCAGCAGAGCGCGCATGTGTGGCGCATCGGGATACTTGCGTCGCAGCCATTGCCGCCGCTCCAGAGGCTTGCAACGAAGCTGCATGAGTATGGTTATATTGAAGGTCAGAATCTGCATTTTGTATCTCGCTTTGCGGAAGGTCGGACGCGGCGGCGAATGCTGACAGACTCCTGAAATTCTCCGAGCCGAAGGGCGAAATCATGATCCGAACGCCGGTATGTGACCTCCTAGGCATAGATCATCCAATCGCGCTTGGCGGGATGGGATCCGTGTACGCCCCTGAACTGGTGGCAGCCGTGTCCGGCGCAGGCGGTCTCGGCGCGATGGGCTGTCATTAACTTGACGCCGGAGCAGGTTCGCGCCGGGACCGCGGCAATTCGCGAACGCACGAACCGGCCCTTTGCCTTGAACTTCCTCCTGTTCGATATCGAGGAAGATTCTCTCGCCTCGGCGCTCGCTCTGCGGCCGTCCGTGATTGCCTTTGCCTGGCCATTGCCGCAGCAGGATGTGAAGCGGTATGTGGAGCGCGCCCATGCCGCAGGCTGCAAAGTCACGTTCATGGCAGGCGGCGTGCCGGAGGCGGTGCGAGCTGCGCAGGCCGGGGCCGACGTCATCATCGCGCAAGGCACCGAGGGCGGAGGTCATGTCGGCTGGCAGACGACCATGACGCTCGTGCCTATGGTAGTGGATGCCGTCGCTCCCATTCCGGTGCTGGCGGCAGGTGGAATTGCTGACGGCCGCGGACTGGCGGCGGCAATCATGCTCGGCGCCGACGGCGTGCTGCTCGGAACCAGGTTCCTGGCCAGCCGGGAGTCCTCGCTCCATCCCAATTTCAAGCAGGCGATCCTGGAAAGCGATGGGCACGACACGCTGCTCTCCGAAATACCGGATATCGCGGCTGGGCTGGTCTGGCCCGGGGCGATGTCACGCTCGCGGCGCAACCGGTTCATCGAACGATGGGCAGGACGTGAATGGGCGCTACGCCAACGCCAAGCGGAGGCAAAGGCAGCGTTGCAAACCGCGCGCAAGGATGGGGATACCGACGAAGCGGTCCTGTCGATGGGTCAAGATGCGGGGCTCATTCACGACATCGCTCCTGCTGCCGAGATCGTTGGCCGGATTGCCGAAGAGGCCGAACGCATATTGACCGGCCGGGTTGCGCGGTTCATCAGAGTCCTGCCCCAGTAAACAGGAGGCATGTGATGCCTGGTAAGTGGATCAAAGTCCGTTCGAGCGACGGTGGTGACTTCGACTGCTACGTCAGCGTTCCCGATATCGGCGGACAGGTTCCGGCGGTTGTGCTTGCTTCTGCGGTTCATGGCGTCGATACCGACATCATCGCGATTGCTGACGAGTTCGCGACACGCGGCTTCATCGCTGCCGCGCCGGACCTGTTCTGGCGCACGGTTCCGGGCCCGCTCTCTCACGACGATGGCCGTGCCCAGGAGCGTTCGCAGCCGCGGCTCGAGAAGATCAAACAAGGCGAGGCCGATATGGCCGATACGCTGGCGCGGCTCGGCGAACTGCCGCAATTCAACGGGAGCGCCGTGGCGATGGGCTTCTGCTACGGAGGCCCCTATGCCGTCCTCGGGCCGAAACGTCTCGGCTGTGCCGCCGGCATTTCCTGCCACGGCACCCAGATGCTCGATTACCTGCACGAATTCGAGGGCGTCTCCGCGCCTGTTTGCATTCTATGGGGCGATCGGGACCACCGCGCTCCGGACGAGGTGTTGAGCGCTTATCGCGCGCTGGCATCAAGAAAGAGCAATGTGGAGCTGCATATCTTTCCAGGCGTGCAGCACGGCTACATGATGCCAGGAAGTCCCAAGGCCTTCGACCCGCGGGTGCGGGAGTTTTCCATGACGCGTGCCGTGGCAATTCTCGAACGGTTCGGTTCGAGCACAGTGCGCAAAGGTCTGCGCGAGGCTTCGTGACCGCCCGCATGCAGAGCCGAGCCCCGGTATTCCTCTGAGACCTTCGCAACATCGCGGAGAAGCGTCATGGCGAAGTTCACGATCCAGCCGCACGGCCGATTGCAGGAATGGATCGCCCACGAGAAGGGCTATTTCCGCGATGCGGGCCTCGATTATGAATTTCGCGGCGGCTTGTCGGCGGAACGCAAGAAAGAGGTCGACGCCAGCGGCAAGATCGTGGACGTGTTTTCGGCGCGTTCGAATTCCAGAGCGTTACAAGTCACGCATCGATGTGCGTCGCTTCTCGCCCGGCGAGCGAATCGTGTTTTTGCCATATGGTGAGGAAATCTACGCCAAGACCCAGGCCTGGCTTCAGGAGCGCGGGATTTTCAACACGCAGGCTTCGGCGGTGGACTACGCGACTGCGGTCGCTACCTAAGATGAACGGTGCTTGGAGTGCCACGTGATCTGCAACCATTTCTGCAGCGCAGCTAGCGCATTTTCATTTGTATTCATAATTAGGCCGCACCCTCTGTGTGCTTCCCTCCCCCTTGTGGGAAGGGAATGGGGGGGTGCGTGTGAGCCAAACCTGGTGCATGACCGCGCCACGCTCACTGGCTCGCATGATTGGCGCAATGCGCTTCGCTTATTGCGCCCTACGTGCTTGGTTGAACTAATCGTGATCAGGTACGAGCGGGGGATGGTGCCCAAGCACGTAGCCCGGATGAGCAAAGCGACATCCGGGTTCTGCTAATCCAACCGAACCGCAGCATATTACCTCGGTACGCCAGAAGACGACTGGACGGTCGCCATTACCGCCAGCATCCCGGATTTCGCTACGCTCATCCGGGCTACTCCCTCTCGCTCAATCCGGGCCACTCCCTCTCGATGGCGCGCTTGCCGCGCCGATGCTAGCCTCCCGCGTGTAACTTAAACCAGCTGGGGGTAAACGCATGACGCGCATCGCCATCATCGACCGCGCCGACATGAACGCCGAGCAGGCGCGCGTCTACGACACGGCCAAGCAGACGAGCGGTATCGTCGGAGGGCCCTACCACGCCTATATCCGGCTGCCGAAACTGTTCGAGGCGTCGCAGAACATGCGCGCCACGCTCGCCTCGGGCCCGCTCTCGCGCCGCGAGCAGCAGATCGTCAACCTCGCCGTCGCCCGGCACTGGAACGCGCGCTATCCCTGGTTCGCGCAGGCGCGCAACTCGCTTTCCATCGGGATCGAGCAGGCAATCATCGACGCGATCAACGCGCGCAAGACGCCGAACCTGGCGGATGCCCGCGAGCGAACGTGCTTTGCCGTGGCGAAGGAAATTCTCGCCAACAAGGGGCTGAGCGACGAGAGCTACGCCGCCGCGGAAAAGACGATGGGGTTGGAGCACCTCGTGGCGTTGGTTGCTACGGTCGGCGCTTTTTCGACGACCTGCCTGACCGCGGCCACGTTCCAGATCGATCCGCCAGCGGACAATCCGATCCCGCTGGCGCAGTAGCCGCCGGTCATTTGCATCCTCGCGAAGCACCCCGCCATCATACTTTCGGCTAAGCGCCAATGCGCAAGTTCGAGCTAAAGTAGCAATGCAGAGCAAGCATCAGCCCAGGAATCGCTGCATTTGGCAGCGATTACGGAGGCGATCACAGTACCATCGCGCCTCTAACCCGCTTTTGTGATCGCCAAGGGCGAGAGGCGGCGCCGAGGTCGCGCGCAACTGCCTCGCGCATCAGCGCCGATATCTCCTGCCATCGCCCACCAGCTAAGAGGAGTGACGACCATGTCAGCACCGCGCGGAAAGTTCATCTGGTACGACGTTATGACGAGCGACACGAAGGCGGCGACAGCGTTCTACAGCCAGGTGATCGGCTGGGACGCGCAGGAACATTCCATGCCGGACAACCGCACCTATACGGTCTTCAGCAAAGGGCCAGCGATGGTTGCGGGGCTGATGGGCATCCCCGAGGAACTGTGCGCCGAGGGCGCCAAACCCTGTTGGTCTGGCTATGTCGCGACCGACGACGTCGACGCCGATGCCGCGCGCGTGGCGGCGGCGGGCGGCGCGATCAAGCGTCCGCCCGCGGACATTCCGAATGTTGGCCGCTTCGCCGTTGTCGCCGATCCCGGCGGGGCCGCGTTCCTGCTCTTCAAGCCGAACACCGAGGAGGAGCCGAAGCCGGTCGCGCCGATGACGCCAGGTCATGTCGGCTGGCACGAGCTCTACGCCGGCGATCTCGATCGCGAGTTCGCTTTCTACTCGCGGCTCTTCGGTTGGACCAAGGACCGTGCGATCGATATGGGCCCGATGGGCACCTACCAGACCTTCGCCACCGGCGGCGCGCCGTGCGGCGGCATGATGAAGGCCTGCGCGCAAGTGCCGGTTCCTGCCTGGAACTACTACATCGCCGTCGAGAGCGCGGCGAAAGCGGCCGACCGTGCCCAGACCCGCGGCGCCGAGATCCTGCACGGCCCGGCCGAAGTCCCCGGCGGCTCTTGGATCGTCCAGGCCCGCGACCCCCAAGGCGCCCCCTTCGCCATGGTGAGCGCGCACAAGTGAGCGACGTTAATCTCAGAGAAGCAGTAGCGGGAAGTCCCACCGGCGCACCCCCCATGAAGCGGGTTTCGTCTCGATGCAGCTGGATGGACAGCGGCACGTGCTTTGCCATGGTGGCCCGATCCAGCCGCCGCCGCTGTCGCCTCTTTTCTGCGCACCAGGCGGCAAAGGTCGTGAAGGGCGCACCCCAGCGCCGCTTGACTTTTGCACGTAGCGCGGTTGCTCGGTAACGCTTTGGCTCTCTTCATTAAATTACTGCGGTCGCAGCGGCGTCATTCACGTACGCGTTCTCCTTAAGCGACCTGCTCCCACAACGGCGCGCGTCGGGGACTGCCAAAAGATTAATCAGCCGCGGCGGCGCGCGGGCGAGGCGCAGCCGTGCAGGCGTGGAAAATTCTTTGTCTTGCAGTTGGATATCGCCTTTGAGGCGTTGGCATGAGGCTTGCGAATCCCCGCACGTCGCGCGGGTTACCTCACAGCGGGACGTCAGCGCCGACTGATCCAACAGCACAAGGAGCAACCGATGGCATTCGACGGATTCTCACGCCGAAAGTTCCTGGAAGGGACAGCGGCTGCGGCTCTGGCTGGCACATTGCCGGCGCAAATGGCCTTCGCGAAGGACTTGGTCGTCGGCTTCATCTATGTCGGCCCGAAGGACGACTATGGGTATAACCAAGCCCACGCCGAGGGGGCGGCCATCGTCAAATCAATGCCCGGCGTCAAGGTGCTGGAGGAGGAAAAGGTCGCCGAAACCCTCGACGTTCAGAAGACCATGCAGAGCATGGTCGAGCTCGATGGCGCGTCGCTGCTGTTTCCAACGAGTTTCGGCTATTTCGATCCGCACATGCTCCGCGTCGCGGAAAAATACCCGAAGATCGAGTTCCGTCACTGTGGCGGGCTGTGGACGAAGGGCAAGCATCCGGCCAACACCGGCTCCTACTTTGGCTATATCGGGCTCGGACAATATCTCAACGGCATCGTTGCCGGTCACGTCTCGAAGAGCAAGAAGCTGGGCTTCGTCGCGGCGAAGCCCATTCCGCAGGTCCTGCAGAACGTCAATAGTTTCACGCTCGGCGCGCGCACGGTCGATCCGAGCATCACGACGCAAGTGATCTTCACCGGCGAGTGGTCGCTGCCGGTGAAGGAGGCCGAGGCCGCAAACAGCCTGGCCGACCAGGGCATCGATGTCATAACGGTGCACGTCGACGGCCCGAAGGTCGCGATGGAGACGGCAGAGCGGCGCGGCATCTATTGCTGCGGCTATCACGCCAACCAGCAGAAGCTCGCGCCGAAGGGATATCTGACCGGAGCCGAGTGGAACTGGGCGAGCGTGTATAGGAGCTTTGTCGAGAAAGCGCAGAAAGGCGAGCCGCTACCCAATTTCGTTCGCGGCGGCCTGGCGGAGGGGTTCGTCAAGATGTCGCCCTACGGGGCGGCAGTTCCCGAAGCGGCGCGCAAGCAGGCCGATGCGGTGAAGGCGCAGATTCTCAAGGGCGGCTACTCAGTATTTAAGGGGCCGCTCAAGGACAATCGCGGCAGAGAGGTCGTTGCGTCAGGCAAGGCGTTCGTCGAAACCGCCATCGAGCTTGAGTCCATGGACTACCTCGTCGAAGGGGTTGTCGGCTCGACCGCCTGACCATGGTTGTTTTTTCCGCCGCCGCGGAGGAGGACGCGGAGGCCTACGTCCAGTCGCTTAGAGCCGAGTCCGCCTTAGATACGAGTTATCCGCTCAGACGAGCGCTCGAGGCGCTGCTCGTGCCCCTGATGGCGCTCGTGCTTGCGGCCGGCGCGTTCTCGCTGTTTCTCCTCTTTCTGGAGAAGTCACCCGTCGATTTCTTTGCCTTGGTCTGGCGCGGCGCCTTCGGCAGCTGGTTCTCCTTTCAGAACACGCTGCAGCGGGCCGCGCCCCTTCTGTTGACCGCGCTTTGCGTCGCTCTTCCGGCCCATCTCGGCCTTGTCGTCATCGGCGGCGAAGGCGCAGTGGTGCTGGGCGGCCTCGCCGGCGCGGCCGTCGCGCTGCCGCTTCTCGGGGCGCCGCCGGTGATCGTGCAGCTTGCAATGGGACTTGCGGGCATCATGGCCGGCGCGGCCTGGATCGGATTTGCCGGCTGGCTGCGTGCGCGGCGCGGGATCAACGAGACGATCTCGAGCCTTCTGCTCGCGTATGTGGCACTCGCGGTCTTCAATCACATTGTCGAGGGGCCGCTGCGCGATCCGCTGAGTCTCAACAAGCCGTCAACCGCGCCGATCGGCGATGTCAACATGCTTGCGACGCTTCCTGGCACCGACGTTCATCCGGGGCTCGCTTTCGGCATCATCGCCTGCCTCGCATTCTGGGTGCTCATCTATCGCACGAGTTTCGGTTTTTCTTGCCGCGTCACGGGAGGCAATATCCGCGCCGCGCAACTGCAAGGGCTGCCGGTTGCCCGCTTGATCGTCATTGCCTGCGCGCTGGGCGGCGCCTGCGCTGGACTTGCCGGCGTGATTGAGGTCGCTGCCGTGCACGGCAACGCCAATGCGTCGCTCGCGGCAGGCTATGGCTACTCCGGCATCCTCATTGCATTCCTGGCACGCCACAATCCCCTGGCGATCATGCCCATGGCGCTTCTCGTCGGCGGCATCACGGCAAGCGGCGGCCTCGTGCAGCGCAGACTCAATGTGCCGGACGCCACCGTGCTGGTGCTGCAAGGCATGATCTTCTTCTCGATTCTCACGAGCGAGACTTTCTACGGTCGCATGCGCTGGTTTCAGCCGCGGAGAACCGTGTGATGGACCAATTCAGCACTGTTGCGGTCGCGCTGCTCGCAGGCTCGCTGCGTGTGAGCACGCCGTTCTTGTTCGTGAGCATCGGCGAATGCCTCACCGAAAAGGCCGGGCGGATCAATCTCGGCAACGAAGGCGCGCTCGTGCTCGGCGCGATGCTCGCCTACGCGACGTCGTACGAAACCGGCTCCCCGTGGCTCGGTCTCCTTGCCGCCATGCTCGGCGGCGCGGCGCTCGGCGCAATTCACGGCGCAGTGTGCGGACTTGCCCGCGTCAACGACATTGCGATGGGAATTGCCCTTATGCTCGGGGGCACCGGTATCGCGTTCTTCTTCGGTAAGCCCTACGTGCAGCCGAGCGCGCCGCTGCTGCCGACCATTCCGCTTGGGTTTTGGTCCGATGCATCGCAGGTGCGCAGCGCGCTCGATGTGAGCCCGCTGTTTTTTCTAGGGCTAGGCCTTGCGTTGGCGCTCGCCTGGATATTTCGCAACACCCGGGCGGGCCTCAAGGTGCGCATCGTCGGCGACAGTGCGGATGCCGCGAAGGCCATGGGCCTGCCGATCGAGCGCATCCGTTTGCTCAGCACGGTGATCGGCAGCGGGCTTGCCGGCATCGGCGGCGCGTTCCTGTCGCTGTGTTATCCGGCCAGCTGGAACGAGGGCCTCTCCTCCGGTCAGGGCTTGGTGGCGGTCGCCCTTGTCGTCTTCGCTCGCTGGAATCCGCTCAACTGCATCTACGCGGCGCTTCTTTTCGGCGCCGCAGGTGCGCTGGGCCCATCGCTGCAAACGATCGGCATCAGCAAAGGCTATTACCTGTTCTACGCGGCCCCCTATGTGCTCACGCTGGTCATGATGATACTGACCGTTACACCGGGCCGCTCACTGCGCGGGATGCCAGGCGAGCTTTCGTTGGTGCGCTGAAGAGGAGGAAACCATGAGCGGATTGGGCGGACTGAACAAGTCCCCGAGCGGGGTCGTTATTGGGCTCGTTCAGCTGCAATTGCCGGTGGTCGCCACGCCGGCCGATCTGGCCCGGCAGACGCAGACGATCGTCGCCATGGTGGGCAAGGCCAAGCGTGGCATGCCCACGATGGATCTCGTCGTCTTGCCCGAATACGCGCTGCACGGCCTATCGATGGACACCAATCCGCAGATCATGTGCTCGCTCGACGGGCCAGAGGTCTCGGCGTTCCGCCAGGCCTGCCGCGACAACGACATTTGGGGCTGCTTCTCGCTGATGGAGCTCAATCCGGCGGGCAACCCGTACAATTCCGGCATCCTCGTCTCCAATAAGGGCGAGATCGCCCTTTATTACCGCAAGCTGCATCCCTGGGTGCCGGTCGAGCCGTGGGAGCCCGGTGACCTCGGCATCCCGGTCGTCACCGGACCGAAGGGCGCAAAGATCGCGCTCATCATCTGCCACGACGGCATGTTTCCCGAGATGGCGCGCGAGGCCGCCTACAAGGGCGCCGAGATCATGCTGCGCACTGCGGGCTACACCACGCCGATCCGCGAGTCCTGGCGCTTTACCAACCAGGCGAACGCGTTCTGCAACCTCATGATCACCGCCAATGTGTGCATGTGCGGCTCCGACGGCACGTTCGATTCCATGGGCGAGGGCATGATTGTGAACTTCGACGGAACTATCCTGGCGCACGCAACGTCCGGACGGGCGAACGAGATCATCACGGCGGAGGTGCGCCCCGATCTCGTCCGCGAGGCGCGCATCCACTGGGGAGTCGAGAACAACATCTACCAGCTCGGCCATCGCGGGTTCACCGCGGTCGCCGGCGGCGCCGGGGACTGTCCCTATACGTATATGCGGGATCTCCTGGCAGGCCGTTACCGGTTGCCCTGGGAGAACGACGTGCGCACGACCGATGGGACCTCCTGCGGTTTCCCCACGCCGACGCGGCGCTACGGTTCCTCTCGTCAGGAGGCGGCCGAATGAACCTGCTCTCGCGTGCCGATGCCCGCTCCGAGCGCCGCTACGTGACGGCCGACCCATACGCGTGGCCGTACGACGGTGATCTCGACGCGCGCAACACCGCGCTGATCGTCATCGATATGCAGACCGATTTCTGCGGCAAGGGCGGGTACGTCGACTGCATGGGATACGATCTTTCGCTGACGCGCTCGCCCATCGAGCCGATCCGCCGCGTGCTCGCCGCGATGCGGGCGAAGCATTGTCACATCATCCATACGCGCGAGGGACACCGGCCGGATCTGTCCGATCTGCCCGCGAACAAGCGCTGGCGTTCGCAACAGATTGGCGCCGGCATCGGCGATCCCGGACCGTGCGGCCGCATCCTCGTGCGCGGCGAGCCGGGCTGGCAGATCATTCCCGAGCTCGCCCCGCTCGATGGCGAAACGGTCATCGACAAGCCCGGGAAGGGCAGCTTCTGTGCCACCGATCTCGAGCTGATCCTGCGCACGCGCGGCGTTCGCAACCTCGTGCTCACCGGCATCACCACGGATGTCTGCGTGCACACCACCATGCGCGAGGCGAACGACCGCGGATTCGAATGCGTGCTGCTGGAGGATTGCTGCGGCGCGACCGACCACGGCAATCATCTCGCTGCCCTGAAGATGATCAAGATGCAGGGTGGCGTCTTCGGAGCGGTGAGCACGAGCGACGCGCTCGTCGCCGCGATCTAGGGCGTATTGAGGTGAAGTGGAATCAGCGCGAACTGGATCCTACCCTCCCCCTTGTGGGGAGGGTGGCGAGCGAAGCGAGCTGGGTGGGGGTGGCGCGGTGATGCACAAGCATCGCCTCACACGCACGACCCCCACCCCTAACCCCTCCCCACAAGGGGGAGGGGAACAGACCGAGTGCGCGGCGTGATCATGCATCCAACACAAATGAGAACGGTCTAGGGAGCGAGCTCCATGCGAGCGATTGCGGTCGAAGCCGTCGGGATCACCAAGCGCTTTGGCAGCTTCACGGCGTTGGACAGCGTCTCGCTGCGGATTGCCAAGGGGACGGTGCATGCCCTCCTCGGCGAAAATGGTGCAGGGAAGTCGACCTTGGTGAAATGTCTGCTCGGGTATTACCAGGCCGACGGCGGAGCATTCCTGGTCGATGACCGCGAAGTCGAGATCCAGCGGCCGGCAGATGCCGACCGATTAGGTTTGGGCATGGTCTATCAGCATTTCACGCTCGTGCCGTCCATGACGGCGGCGGAAAATCTGGTGATGTCGCGAGCAGACGTGTCTCAGGTCATTGATTGGCCGGCCGAGCGCGCGCGCCTCGAGACATTCCTGCAGAAGATGCCGTTCCGGGTCCCGCTCGGCGTCCCCGTCGGGTTGCTTGCAACCGGTGAGCGCCAGAAGACGGAGATCCTGAAGCAGCTCTATCTCGACCGCCGCTTCCTCGTGCTCGACGAGCCGACCTCGACGCTCACCCCGGCAGAGGCTGAGGAGGTGCTGGGCTTGATTCGCGACCTCACTGGGCGCGGCGAAATCACGACCGTGATCATTACCCATAAGCTCAAAGAGGTCGCCGCCTTTGCCGATGAAGTGACGGTGCTGCGCAGGGGCCGCGTGGCCGGCGGCGGCAGTGCACGCGAGCTTGGCCCAGCCGACCTCACCGAGCTCATGATTGGCGAGCTCGAGGTGCCCGGGAACGCGGGGCGCCGCGAGATCGCGGACCGCGCGCCTCGGCTGCGCCTGCGCGGCCTTCGCAGCGAAGCCGATCTCGGCCGTGCTGCGATTGACATCGAGGCGTTTGATGTTCGTGCCGGCGAAATTCTCGGGGTGGCCGGCATCTCCGGCAACGGACAGACGACGCTCGTCGAGATCATCGGCGGCCAGCGCAAACCCTTGGCTGGTGAGATCGTCGTGTCCGGCGAACCCTATCACGCGACCCGAGAGGAGGCACAATCCTTGAAGGTTCGCGTGCTGCCGGAAGAGCCGTTGCGCAACGCTTGCGTGCCGGCGATGAGCGTGCGGGATAACCTCAACCTGCGCCGTTTCGACCGCAACAGGGACGGCACTCCGCGTACCTGGCTCGACCGCACCGATATGGCGGACTGGGCGCGCCGGATGATCGCCACCTTCGGCATCAAGGCGTCATCGGATCAGGTGCCGATCTCGACGCTTTCCGGCGGCAACGTGCAACGTAGCGTGCTCGCTCGCGAACTCGACGGCACGGTCGCGCTCCTCGTGGTTTCGAATCCCTGCTCTGGGCTTGACGTGAAGGCAGTGAGCGAAATCCGCGCCCGGATCATGGCGGCGCGCAATGCGGGCACCGCGGTCCTGTTGCTGTCGGAGGATCTCGACGAGATCCTTGAGCTCTCCGATCGGATCGTCGTCATGCGCCAGGGTTCGATCGTCTACGAGACCTCCGGCGCCGGCAGCGACGCGCGCACCATCGGCGGCTATATGGTAGGGCGGGCGTGAAGTTGCCCTTTGCAACGAGCGCATTAGAAAGGCTTTAATCGCTTCGTTCCCCCAGCGCGCGGAGGGGTCCTGAGGTGGCAACTTTCCATCCGAGCAACCCCGCTTACGAGAGTCGGGTTCGCGCGAGCTTCGCAAGGCAAGGACACATGCATACGCTCTCGGCCTCGTTGGAGAGCGTGGCTCCAGGGCTGGTGGAAATTGCCCTCACGCCGGGTTCAGCGGTATCGCAGCAGCACGGCTTCGTGCACGCGGGCGCTCTCGCGGCCATCGCGGACTCCGCTGCTGGTTACGCCGCGCTCAGCCTCATGCCGCCGGGGGTTGGCGTGCTCACGACCGAGTTCAAAATTAACCTCCTCGCGCCCGCCGAGGGGGAGCGCATTCTTGCGCGAGGGCGTGTCATCAAGGCTGGTCGGACACTGACCTTGGCTCAGACGGAGGTGTTCTCGCAGACTGCGGGCCAGGAGAAGCTTGTTGCCTTCCTCACCGCAACGCTGATGACCGTCGAGGGGCGAGACGACGTTAATGACTGAGCGCGTAGCCCGGATGGACCCCCGCGAAAGCGGGGGGACATCCGGGTTCTGCCCTCCCACCGCGGAGCGATAGGTCACTACTTTCAGACAATGGTGCTAGGCCACACGGGCAGCCTTTCCGACGCTCGCCATAACCGACCTCGCATCCAGCATCCCGGATTTCGCTACGCTCATTCCGGGCTACTTGCTGTGCCCAGGTAACCACGCGATCGGCATCCGCCGCTGCTGGCCATTATCAGCGCGACCCCCGACGAGTTTCCGCTGCGGTTCACTGAAGCGTCGGATATGATCGGCACCTCTACATGCAATTCGGCGGAGATCATGATGCCGGACCAGACGAGCGAGAAAGCCGAAGTGAAAATGTACTCGGACTTCAAGAGTCCGTATGCCTACTTGGCGTTCGATCCCGGCATGGCGCTCGGGCAGCGTTTCAACGTGCGCGTACGATGGATTCCGTTCCAACTGCGACTCAAAGGGAAGGGCGAGCGCAGCGTTTATTCCGAATACAAAGTCAAATACTCCTACATGGACGCCCGGCGCTGGGCGAAACCGCGCGGTCTGTGGATTCGCGGACCGCTGAAGATTTATGACACCACCCCTGCCGCGATCGGAGGCTTATTCGCCGAAACGCAGGGCCGGTTGCTCGACTTTGGCCGAATGGCCTTCAAGAAATTCTTTCTTCGCGAGTTCGAAGCCGATCAGCCGGAAGCCGTGGCTCGGCTGATTGCCGACCTTGGCCTATCCGACCAACATTATTTCGAATATCTCGCCGGGGAAGGCCGCGAGGCCTACGAACGCTGTCAGCAAGAGGCGGCCGCGGACCACGTGTTTGGCGTACCTTTCTTCCTGTTCGCGGGCGAGCCGTTCTGGGGTTACGACCGGCTTGTGCTGCTCGAACAGCAACTGGAGGAGGCGGGCCTCGCAATTGGCGACAAGGCAGCCTGAGCGGCATTGGAACGCGCCGCAGCGCGGAGGCGGCTGCCCCGGACATGGGACATTTTCTTTTCGGATCAACGCAGCGAGAAGGCGATGAGTGCCAAATTGCCGATGCTCACGGGCTATCGCGTGCTCGACATTACCCAGTTCGTCGCGGGCCCGACTTGCACGCGGATATTGGCGGAGCTGGGCGCCGAGGTCATCAAGCTGGAGCTGGCGCCATACGGCGACCGCGGCCGCGCCTCCGGCGACAAGCCGCGCGATGCCAAATTCAAGACGTGCTCGCAAAGCACGTACTTTTTCCAGCACAATCACTCGAAAAAAAGCCTGGCCGTCGATATCAAGCAAGCGCGCGGCCGTGAGCTCGTCCGGGCGATCGTACCGAAGGTCGATGTGCTGGTTGAGAACTTTGCCCCCGGCGTGATGGCGCGGGCGGGCCTCGGCTATGACGAATTGAGCGCCATTCATCCGGCGCTCATCATGTGCTCGATCTCCTTGGCCGGGCAAACCGGTCCGCTCAGTCGAAAGCCCGGCTTCGACTACATGGGCGCGGGCTATGCGGGCATCACCTCGCTGATCGGCGAAGCCGATCGCGGTCCGGCACAATTCGCAACCGCAATCGGAGACCACGCAACAGGGGTGACGGCGGCGATGTCCATCGGCTTCGCCCTGCTGCACCGCGAGCGCACCGGCGAGGGGCAATACATCGACTGCTCGCTCGTCGATACGTACTTCAACATGCACGAAGTGAACGTTCCGAAATCGTCGTTGCGCGGATCATCGTTTGCTCCGAAGCGCGCGGGCTCTCTCCATCCGGACGGCGGGCCCACTGGAGTGTTCCGATACCGCGGCGAAGAGTTCATCGCGATCATGGTGATGCCGTATCAGTGGAGCCAGATGATCAAGGCGATGAACATGCCGGAATTGGCCGATGATCCGCGCTTCAACACGCCGCGGGCCAGACGCGACAACAATGCCGCGCTCAAGCACATCATCGAGGGCTGGCTCGGCGGTTTTCCGAGCCGCGATGCGGCCGTTGCGGCGCTGGAGGCGGAACGTGTGCCTTGCGCGCCGGTTCTCACTCTGCACGAGGCCATGGCCCATCCGCATTTGCGCCAGCGCGGAACGGTCCGGCGGGTCAGGGACGAGTCGATCGGCGAATTCGACATCCCCGGGCTGGCGGTGAAATTTTCCCGATGGGCGGATCGCAGCGACGTCGCTGCTGATCGTCTCGGCGAGCATAACGAAGAGCTCCTGCGCAAGCTGCTGTCCTTGACCGATCAGGAGATTGCAGGCCTTTACGCGGACAAGGTCTTGGTTCGCGATCCGCTTCTCGACGCACGCAGGGCGTAGCCCGGATGGACCCCCGCGAAAGCGGGGGGACATGTGGGTTCGGACCCCCAAGCGCCGAGCGACAGCTCATGCCGGTCAGTTGAACTTTAGGTTCGCCGCTTTGGCCAAGGCGAGAATTGAATCGATCTCCCGCCTGATCTGCGCATCGAAGGCAGCGGGCGTGATCGGCATCGGCTCCATGCCTTGCTGCGCGAGTTTCTCCCGCACGCCCGGCGCGGCTAACGCCTTCTGCGTCTCCTGGGCAAGCTTGTCAACGATCTCGCGCGGTGTCTTGGCCGGCACGAACAGCCCGGTCCAGAACGTGTAGTCGGAATTCTTATAGCCGGCCTCGATCGTGGTCGGCACATCGGGCAGCGCGGACGAGCGTTGCGGCGTGCTCACCGCGAGCGCCACGAGCTTGCCCTCTCGGATGAAAGGCAGTGCGGTGGCGATGGTCGAGCACGTGAAGTCGACGCGCCCGGACATAATCTCGGTGAGTATCTCAGGCATCCCGCGGAACGGGACCTGCAAAGCGTCAAAGCCGGCGCTGAAGCGCAATATCTCGGCGGAGATGTGGGTCGCCGAGCCGACGCCGGCAGTGCCGAATGTGATCGAGCCGGGGTTGGCCTTGGCGGCAGCGACGAGCTGTTGCAGCGTCTTGATGCCCTTCTCGGGCGCCACGACGGTGACGTTGGGCGAACTGCCGAAGGCGGCAACGGCCGCAAAATCCTTGGCAGTATCATAGGGCGCATTGGGATAAATCGCCGGCGTGGTCGCGTGCGCTGAGGAATGCGCCATCAGCGTGTAACCGTCCGCCTCCGCGCGTGCCACCGCCGCAGCGCCGACCGTGCCGCCGCCGCCGCCTCGGTTGTCGATGACCAGCGGCTGTCCGAGTTGCCGGCCGAGCGGCTCGAACACGATGCGGGCGACAATGTCGATCGTGCTGCCGGCCG
>DATNNX010000173.1:0-6213 GCA_035601615.1 Xanthobacteraceae bacterium | reverse complement strand
CGATCGGCAGCGACATCAGGATGAACACGACCAGCGCGTAGGGAGGGAATACGGTGACGCGCCAGTCCTTGTGGTCGCGGAAGCGCATCTCCTGGTCGGTGAAGAATTGATGATGGTTGAGCGTGTGACGCTCATAGATCGAGCGCAGCCCCTTGATGTTCACCGGCCGGTGCATGACGTACTTGTGCACTGCCCACTCGAACAAGTTGGTGAAGAGGAAAGTGAGTGGGACGGTCAGCCACTCGAGCGCGGTCACGTCGTGGATGTGCTCGATATAGATGTAGAACGCCGCCGCGCCCATGGCGTAGATGATCGCCACGTGGAAGTAGCCGTCGTACCATCCCATGATGCGCGAGCGATACTCCTGCCGGAATTCGATTTGTCGCTGGCTGATCATTCTCGTCTCTCCTACGCCGGCGCAAAGCCGCCGATTGTTGTCACGTCGAACGGGCCCCATCTGATATATCACACATCTATCACACCGTGGGAGGCGCTTCAATCGCGTCCGCGCCGCCTCCCGGCGGAGTTCCGCCGACGATGCGCGCCACCGCCGGATCCTTGGCGGCGAGCTGCGGGGCGCCGGCAAAGACGATCTCGCCCCGCTCGATGACGTAGAGCCGGTCCGCGAAATCCGGCACATGGTGGATGTTGGACTCGGCGATGAAGACCGCGTGGCCGAAGGCGCGGATATTGGCGAGACCCTGGATGATCGCGGGCACGATAACGGGCGATAGGCCCTCGGTCGGTTCATCCAGCAGCAGCAATTTCGGGCCGAGCGCGAGCGCGCGCGCGATGGACACCATCTTGCGTTCGCCGCCGGAGAGCGCGTGGCCGCCGCGCGTGCGGTAGCGCTCGAGCTGCGGGAACACGCGGTAGGCCTGCTCGATCCGCGCCTCGGCCTCCCGCGCCTGCGGATGGGTCCAGGTCGGCAGCGCGATGTTTTCCGCGACCGTGAGCTCGCCGAAGACCTCGCTCTCCTCCGGCGCAAAGCCGATACCCAGCCGCGCGATCCGGTATGGGCGCAGCCCGGCGAGATCCACACCCTCGAAGGTAATGCGCGAGCCGGCTGCGGGTTTGCGAAAACCCATGATGGTGCGCAGGCTCGTGGTCTTGCCCGCGCCGTTGCGGCCGACCAGGTAGATGAGCTCGCCCGCCTTGACCTCGAAGGAGATGCCGCGCAGCACGCGGCTGCCTTCGACGTCCACGGTCAGATTCTGCACCGTCAGCATCGCTACCCCATACGCTTGCCGACCACGCTCTCGATCAGGCGCGGATCGGCGAAGAACTGCGCCGGCGACAGGTCCGCCAGCACGCAGCCCTCCGCCAGCGCGATGATCCGATGCGAATAGGCGGCAACCAGATCCATATCGTGCTCGACCAGCAGGATGCTCTGCACACCGGCGCGCTTTGCCGCCGCGATCAGCGTCGTCATGATGCCGTGCTTCTCGGCGGTGGAGACCCCGGAGGTCGGCTCGTCGAGCAGGATGACGCGCGGATCGAGCGCGAACGCCGAGGCCACGTCGAGCAACTTCTTTTCACCCTGCGACAAGGTTGCGGCGGGCCTCGCAAGCCGATGCTGCAGGCCGAAGATTTCTGCGACTTGCGCCACCCGCGCGCCCACCGCGTGGTCGGATGCGAGGGGTGCCAACAGCCGCCATCGCTTCCCTTGCCGCGAGACCACGGCGGCGGCGATGGTTTCCGCCACCGTCAGCTGCGGGAAAATCTGGATCAGCTGGAACGAACGCACCAGGCCGCGTTCGGCGAGCCGCACCGGCCCGATCCCGGCAATGCTCTCGCCCATGAACAGCACCTCGCCCGCGGTCGGGGTCAGGAGCCCGGTGAGCAGGTTGACCAGGGTGGTCTTGCCGGCGCCGTTTGGCCCGACCACCGAGACGAGCTCGTGCGCCTTTATGGCGATACTGACATCGCTCAAGGCGCGCAATTCGCCGAAATACTTGCTGACGGTTCTGGTCTCGAGGAGCGCGGTCATGGCGACTTCCGCGCTTGCCGCCAGCGCAGATCGTCGGCGAGGCCGGCAAGTCCGCCAGGAAATCCGATGACAATGACGGCAAGAACGGCACCGAGGATGAAGCGCCAGTACTGCGTCAGGGACTGCAGCTGATCCTGCAGCAGGGTGAAGGCGAGCGCGCCGATGATCGGGCCGAAAAAGTTGGAGAAGCCGCCGAGCACCGCCATGAACACGAGCTGGCCCGACTGCGTCCAGTAGACCAGCTCGGGGTCGGCCAGGCCGATGCGAAAGCCGAGGATCGCCCCGCCGGCAGCGCCGTAGGCGGCCGAGATCACGAAGGCGGCGAAGCGAAACTGGTGCACATGAACGCCGAGGTACTCCGCCTTGCGGGGGTTGTCGCGCACGGCCTTGAGATGCAGCCCGAACGGCGAATGCACGATGCGCCACATCACAAAGGCGGCAATGCCGAGGAGGGCGAGACAATAGTAGTAGAATGGGCCCGCTAAAAATTCGATCTTGTTGTAGTGCGCGAATTCGAGACCGATGATGTTCATGCGCGGGATGCGCATGCCGCTGTCGCCGCCCGTGAGGTGATAGAACTTGAACAGAAACGAGTAGAACAGCATGCCGAAGGCGAGCGTCAGCATGCCAAAGAAGATGCCGACATAGCGCATGCACAGAAGGCCGATCGGGACGGCCGCGAGCGCGGCAAGCAGGATGACCGCGAACAGGACGGCCTCGAACGACTTGATGCCCAGCACGCCGGCGAGCACCGCGGCGCCATAAGCGCCGAAGCCGAGAAACATGGCATGGCCGAACGAGAGTAGCCCGGTGTAGCCGAAGAGCAGGTTGAATCCGAGCAGCGCGATCGCGTAGCCGAAGAAGGGGATCATCAGGCTCGCGTAATAGGACGGCGCCACGAGCGGCAGCAGCGCGAACGCGATGGTTGCTGCCACTATGATGATCGCGGCCGGTGCGCGCGTCATGTCACCGGCCTCCCGAACAGGCCCGCCGGCCGCAGCAGCAGCACCGCGATCACGATCACGTAGATCGCGAGCACCTCGGCCTCGGGATAGAGCATGATGGCATAGGCGCGAATGAGCCCCACGATCAGCGCGCCGGCGAGCGCGCCGCGCATCGAGCCGAGCCCGCCGATCACCACGACGGCGAACGCCTCGATGACGAAATCGATCGCCATGTCGAGAGACGCCGCGGCGGTCGGCACCACCAGTGCGCCGGCGGTGGTACCGAGTACCGCGCCGATGGTGAACACCACCGCATAAAGCCGCCGCACGTCGACGCCCAAAGCCTCGGCCATGGCGCGGTTCTCGGCGGTGGCGCGCAGAATGCGCCCGTAATTGGTGTGCTGAAGAAGCGCTCCGAAGCCGGCCGCTGTGGCGATCGCCGCTGCAATGACCAGCAGATTGTAGACCGGCACGCTGAACTCGCGCGCGTTGATCACGCCGTAGATGAGGTAGGCGCTGTCGAGCGAGCGCGGGTTCGAGCCCCACACGAACCGAAACACGTCCTGAAACATCAGCACCAGCGCAAACGTGAGCAGCAGCTGGAGACTGTCGTCGCGGCCGTAGACGGTGCGCAGCAGGCGCTCGATCGGCGGCCCGATGAAGCCGAGCGCAACTCCGGCGAGGAGCAGGGCGGGCATGATCAGCCAGGGTGAAAGGCCGGCGGCGATGGCGTAACCGATGGCGCTCACGCCGAAATAGGCGCCAAGCGCGTAGAACGAGCCGCAGGCAAGATTGAGGATCTTCTGCACTCCGAAAACGAGCTGCAGCCCTGCGGCGACCAAGAACAACACGGCGGCGTGAAACACGCCGCCGAGGAGAATGTTGGCGAAAGCGACCATCTAAAGCGGCTTCAGGTGAAGTGGAATCAATGCGAGCGGCGAACTCGGTCTGCCCCCTCCCCCCTTGTGGGGGAGGGGTGGGGAGGGGGGTCGTGCAGTGAGATTTCGGTGGTGCCGCCTACGCAGAATCGTGCGACCCCCATCCCCAACCCCTCCCCCACAAGGGGGAGGGGAGCAGACCGAGATCGTTGCGCGTTCGTCGACACTCATTGTTGCGCTGCGCACGGAGGCGACCCGAACTCCGTTTCTCTCCCCGCTCTTGCGGGGAGAGAGACACAACCGGAGATACCGCACTCCAGGGGCTGCGTTCGAGATCAGATGTTGAATTTGGCGGTCTTGATCCACTCCCAGAAATTGGCGCCGGGCGGCTTCTGCAGATCGCTCGCATACATGGTCTCGAAGCTGCCGAGCGTGACGAAGTCGTACTTGTTGTTGTGCGTGGTCAAGCCCTGTACGAAAGTCTGTTCGGCGATGTGATCCTTGCGCCAGGATCCCTTGCCGCCGAGGCTTTCGACCGACAGCCCGGCCATGGCGTCGATCACGTCGTCCTGCGAGGGCCAGCTGCCGTTCTTGGCCTTCGCCGTGTTCTCCACCGCCGCCTTATACGAGGCAATGGCGAAATACGCGCGGTCGGCTTCCCATTCGGGATAATCCTTGTAGGTCCTCTCGTACCAAGCCACGAACTCCTTGGCCAACGGCGACCCATTCGGGTTGTCGAAATAGAACGTGTTGTGGCCGAACAGGATGCCCTCGGGCGTGAACTCCTTCTTCATCAGCGTGTGCTGCCATCCCGCGGCCGGGAACACGAGCTTGCTGTCCTTCGTCAGCTCGGCCGCGTGTGCCTGCTTCATGAACACCGGCAGGTCGGCGAAAAGCAGCGAGGAGAAGATCAAATCGGGCTTGGCCGCCTTGAGCGCGGCAACATGGCTGGTCAGATCCATGGTTCCGACCTTCGGCCATTGCTCGGTGACGACCTTGTGCTCGATATTGAAGCGTTTAAGCATTGCGACGAATGCGGCCATGTTGTTGCGGCCATAGGAATAGTCAGGGTTGATCCCGGCCACGGTCGCGAACTTGCCCTTCCAGTACTTGATCGCAAGCAGCGAGGACATGATCGCCTCGCACTCGTTGTCGGTGCTGCGGAACAGATAACGGGGATTGGGAATCTTCTCGTCGACGCCGTCCTGGGTGGTGCCGTCCCAGTAGATCGTGAGCGCTCTGGCTTCCTCCACCGCCGGCCCGAGCGCAAGACCCGCGCCGGTCGAGATGATGCCCTGCACGCAGTCCACCTTCTCCTGCTGCACGAGCTTGCCGAAGCGTTCGATGGTATCCTTGGGCGAGGATTCCTCCTCGATCACGAGTTCGATCTTGCGGCCGGCAATGCCGCCGCCTGCGTTGAAGCGCTCGACCGCCCATTGCGTCGCTCGAATGCCGTTTTCTCCCGGCGCAGCGGCGATGCCGGAACGCGGCGCGAGAATGCCGATGCGCACCGGCTTGTTCTGCGCGATCGCCGGTGCAAACACCTCTGCCGAGGTGGCCAGCGCGCCAACCGCCGCTGCGGACTTGAGCAAGCTTCGCCGTGATAGGGTCATGGAACTCCTCCCTGAAGGATTGATCATTGTGGTTGCGAAAGGCCGCGGACGAAGGCATCGATCTCTTCGCCCGTGAGCTTCCAGTCGTTGTCGAGATTGGCCACCACCGTTTTCATGAATGGCTCGCAGAGCTTGATGGCTCGCTCCTTGGCGCCGAGGCGATCGAACAGGATGGCGAGCGCAAGCTGCTGCGGGCTGCCACCTTCGTAGCTCCACTCGAAGCCGAATCTGGTGAAGCGCTTGATCTCGTAATGCTCGTCGAGCTTCTTGCCGTCGATCGTCACGACAAGACCATCGATCGTGCGCTTGCCCTCGTACACGCCCATGACTCATACCGATACGGTTGCGCGGGTAAAGCTTTCCACATAGTCCATCAGCTTGTCGCTGGCGCGCGCGGCGGCCTCCGCGTCGCCCTTGGCGATCGCGCGCGCCTGGTTGGCGTGCAACCGCGCACAGAGCGGCAGATCCGCCGCCTCGCGGTAGTGCATGTACCAAAAGCGCCGCGACAGCCCTTGCAGCAGCTTCATCGAGCGGGCGGCATAGTCGTTGTGCGCGCATGCGATCATCAGCGCATTGAGCTCGCGGTCAAGACGCATGAAGGCGATATCGTCGTTGCGCCTGGCGGCCTGGTCCATGCCGCGAGCGATGTCTTGCAGCCGGGCGCGCTGCGCCGGCGTCGCGCGCTCGGCCCCGGTCCGGCTCAACAGTCGCTCCAGTTCGCGGCGGACTTCCAGCACGAGCAGCTGGTTGCGCGGGTTGATGTCGGAAACCAGAATGCCCTTGCGCGG
>DATNNX010000172.1:0-9848 GCA_035601615.1 Xanthobacteraceae bacterium | reverse complement strand
AAACGCCGCGGCGTTCGGCCTGCGGCCACAGTCCGGCAAGACAGTTGCGGAAATTGGCGGCAGCGGCCCGTATCGCTTGCGCACTCATGAGCGGGTGATTGGACGCCCCCGATTCGCCGCTCCATTCCTGCGCACCCGCGGGAGCCGCGGGTGCAGGAGCTGCGCTGGTGCTCGGTGCGGACGAGTTGAACAAAGTGCGAATGTCAAAGCCCTGGGCAAACGCCGGGGTTGCGCAAACGGCAGCTGCCAAAACGGCCAGGCTGAAGACTACTGGCGGCGCAACTCTTGCCATGGCCGTCCAACTTGGCTCGTAATGTTGCGCATCGGGCTCACAGAGAATTCGTTCAAAGTTGCGGCTTCCTTGACGGTGGTTTGTTCCGCCGGGACTTAGGATTATAGCCGCGGGCCTCTTGCCGCCACAGCACGGATGGGACTTATTGCCTGCCACTGGCACTGCCATTGCACGCCCAAACTTCGGCAATACCGAGACAGGTGGGGCGGCTTCCCGTTACAATTGAAGCGACATCATGAGACCGATCCGCAAAGCCGTTTTCCCGGTCGCAGGACTCGGCACCCGATTCCTGCCGGCCACCAAGGCCATGCCGAAGGAGATGCTGCCGGTGGTCGACCGGCCGTTGATCCAGCACGTGGTCGATGAGGCGCGCGAAGCGGGAATCGAGCATTTCATCTTCGTCACCGGCCGCAACAAGGCCGTCATCGAGGACCATTTCGACCGCCAATTCGAGCTCGAGCACGCGCTCACGGAACGCCAGCGGCGAGAGGACCTCGAGGCGCTGGCGCGCGATTTGCCAGGCCCGGGAACCGCGAGCTTCACGCGTCAACAAGTCCCCTTGGGGCTCGGCCATGCCGTCTGGTGCGCGCGCGAGCTCGTGGGGCATGAACCGTTCGCACTGCTGCTCCCCGATGTGCTGGTGCAGCACAACCGCGGCTGCCTCGCCCAGATGATCGACGCGGGGCGCGACCTCCCCGACAGCGCCAATATCATTGCGGTGGAGAAGATGCCGGCCGATCGCCTGCACATGTATGGCGTCGTCGGCGTCGGCGAGCGCGAAGGCGGCCTGTTCTCGGTCACCCGAATGGTCGAGAAACCTGCGCGCGAAAAGGCACCCTCGAACCTCATCATCACCGGCCGCTACATTCTGCAGCCGGAGATCTTCGGTGTTCTTGCCGCAGAGCGGCGCGGCGCGGGCGGCGAAATCCAGCTCACCGATGCGATGATCGAACTCGCACGAATGCAGCCGTTCTACGGGCTGGAATTCGAAGGCAGAGCCTTCGATTGCGGCTCGAAAGTGGGTTTTCTCGCGGCCAACATCGCTTACGCGCTCGAACGCGACGACATTGCGCCGGCCATGCGCGCCGAGCTCAAGCGCTTGCTGGGCGATAGCTAGCCTCGTTATGCTTTGGTTAACCAAGCCAAAGCGGATATAGTATCTCGGCTGGGGCGTAGATCGCCCGCTTTTGCATACTGTCGGATCTCGATGCCCAAGGCGCTGAGCACTGAACGACGTATGAGTGCCCGCAGCGGCGAGCTGATCGCTTCGGCGGTGCGAACGCTCGATGTCGAAGCGACCGGGCTCACCACGCTCGCAGCCGCCATCCACGATGGGCTCGGCCGCGCCTTCATGGCCGCCGTGGATTTGATCTCCGGCGCGCATGGCCGGTTGATCGTGACCGGAATGGGCAAGTCCGGCCACGTTGCCCGAAAAGTCGCGGCGACCTTCGCGTCCACCGGCACACCCGCCTTCTTCGTCCACCCCAGCGAAGCGAGCCATGGCGATCTCGGCATGATCACGCCCGATGACGTCATCATGGCACTCTCCTGGTCGGGGGAGACGGTCGAGCTCAAGGATCTGATCGACTACTCGCGCCGCTTCCGCATCGGGCTCATTGCCGTCACCGCGGTCAGCGACAGCACGCTCGGCCGAGCGGCCGACGTGGTATTGGCGGTGCCGCAGGCGCGGGAGGCCTGCCCGCACAATCTCGCTCCCACGACCTCGACGCTGATGCAGGCCGCGCTCGGCGACGCGCTCGCCATCGCGCTGCTGGAGAGCCGAGGGTTCACCGCCGTCGACTTCAGCAGACTGCACCCTGGCGGCCGCCTCGGCGCGATGCTCAAATTCGTGCGCGACATCATGCATACCGGCAGCGAGATCCCGCTCGCCACGGTCGGCACCCGCATGTCGGAGGCGATCGCCGAGATGACGGCCAAGACTTTCGGCTGCGTCGGCATTACCGACCGCCGCGGCTTGCTCGTGGGCATCATCACGGATGGAGATTTGCGCCGGCACATGAGCGCCAACCTGCTCGAGCTCAAGGTCGAGCAGGTGATGACGTCGCAGCCGCAGACCGTGCGGCCCGATCAACTGGTCAGCGAGGCGCTCGAAGTGCTCAATTCGACGAAGAAGACGCAGCTGATCGTGGTCGATGGCGGGCGCCCCGTCGGCGTCGTGCACTTCCACGACCTGCTGCGCGCGGGGGTGGCGTAAGCAGGCAACCGGAATCACGCGGCGTATCTCCTCGTCTCCCGGGACGCGCGTATGCGCGTTGAAATTTGAGACGGCGCGGCACGTGCCCTCGCCCCGCTTGCGGGCAGAGGGCGGCCCGCGCGTTGTTCCCGTGCGTCTGTTGTGCCTTGCCCGGCCACGCGCTCGGTCGGCTCCCTCGCCCCGTGAGCGAAGCGAACGGGGAAAGGGTGGGGTGAGGGGCAGATTGAAGCGTGAGGGGCAGCTTTTCGGCACGCCCCCCTCACCCAGTCCTTTACGTGCCGAGTACCGAGCCGCCCTCTCCCCGCAAGCGGGGCGAGGGCACAATAACGAGAACGGCACGCGCGGTCATATCTCCTCATTTCACGCATCTCCCCATTTCACACAGCCTTTCTCGTTCCCGCGGCGCGTTTTTGCGCCCGGGTTTTGCCTTTTGCTTCGCTCACCCGGAATGAGGGGCGGGCGGAGCACCGAGAGACGTACGGGTGCTGGTGCTAAGCACCCGTTGGGCGTGCCTTGACGCGGCACGCCAGGCGTTTGTGAGGCGCCTTGCGTCCCATAACGCGGGACGCTCGCCTCTCGGCGCTCCACCGTGGCGATTTTGGGCCGGGCGCCGCGCTTCTCCCTCACCGGAATTGCGTCCGGATCGGTTCTAGCGAGCTCCTCGCACCCGGGTCGTAGTGCCCGGAAGGCGGGGTGCCGAACCTCCCGGGGCGAGCGGTTACCAGCCGGCCGCCGCGGGACGCCACTCCTCGCTCCGCCTTCAGGAAGGTGCTCTAGAAGACACCCCTCAGGAGCGAGGATGCGTATCCATACTACGGCTCTTTTTTGCAGTCAAGCGCGAAACGTACGCGGAAAGTGCTTCAAAATGCACCTAAAGAATCCACCCGATTCAAGGATTTAGCCGGAGACGACGACAACGACGCTGCGAGCCTCATCAAAATCGTGAGCGCGTCTCGGCCTCGCGCGCAGGCTGAAAGATTCGCAAAGGTCTCGTCCAGTCACAAATTGCGTGGATGCAGCCTGCCCTTCCATCACCGCCGCACAAGCCGCAATGAGCTGCGAGCGCGAGGAAGCTGCGCGCGTCAGCGCTTGCGTCCCCGAGCGCGCGCGGGACGCCTTCCCTTCCGCGTCTTCACCGACCGCCGGCCGCTGCGATATCTCCGCCCCGCGGCACTGGCAGCCTCCGGGGTGAGGCGAAAATGCGCGCCGATCTCCCGCCAGGTGGCTCCGGCGTCATAGGCTTGCGCTATGGCCCGATTGCGAGCCATCCCGGTTGCGATCGCCTTCTTCATATCCGCGATCGCCTTTCGACCGCGCGCGAGGCGCGCCTGCGCCCGTTTCCGCAATGCCTTGGCGAAAACTACCCGGTTGCGCTCCCAACTGGCGATGAGCTTGAGCCGCGCGACCACCTGCTCGCGGCGCAAGCCGAGCGCCGCGGCGATCTCGTCAGGACGCCGGCCCGCGGCCTGCATCGACGACAGGCGCTTCTTTCGCTGTTCCGACCAGGGTCGAGGCATCGCCATTCCGTCTCAGCGACATTTGGCTCGGCGTGCGCAGCAATAGCACGGATAGAGCGAGCGGTGGGCTTGGAGCCGCGCCACATGCCCGAGGTCCACCCGCCGAGCTCACACCCAGCCCTTGAGCTCGCGCAGCGCCATCTGCCAGATCACCAGCATGCCGGGCGCGCTGTCGTTGAGGCAGGGCAGCGCCGCGAAGTTCTCGCCGCCGTATTTCTTGAACAGCCGCGCGCTCTCGATCGCGATCTCCTCGAGCGTTTCCAGGCAATCGGCGGAGAAGCCCGGCGTGATCACCGCGAGATTTTTCACGCCGTCCTTGGCAAGTTTTCGGACCGTGCGATTCGTCGCCGGCTCGAGCCATTTGCCACGGCCGAACCGCGACTGAAACGTCATCATCAATTTCGACTCGTCGAGATTGAGCCGCTCGCGCAGAAGCCGCGTGGTCTCCACGCACTGCGCATAATAGGGATCTCCATTATCCACATAGGCTTTCGGCACGCCGTGGAACGAGGCGAGGATCACGTCCGGCTTGAACGGAAGCTGAGAGAGCTCCGCCCCGGCCGAGGACCCCAGCGCCTCGACATAAACGGGATCATCGTAATAAGGCGGCGCGATGCGCACCGAGGGCTGATGGCGCATGCGCGCGAGGGCGCGAAACACTTCGTCGCACGCGGTCGCCGTCGTCGCCGCGCAGTATTGCGGATAGAGCGGGATGACGAGGATGCGCTCGCAGCCTTGTGCGACGAGCTCGCCGAGCTTGGACGCAATAGACGGATTGCCGTAACGCATGGCCCACTCGATCACGAGGTGCTTGCCGAGCGGCTCGAGCGCGCGCGCGAGCTTGACGGCCTGCGAGCGAGTGATGGTCTTGAGCGGAGATTCGTTGCGTTCGTAGTTCCAGATCCTGGCGTAGTCGCGCGCCTTTTTCCGTGGCCGGATCGGCAGGATCACGCCGTTGAGCACGAGCTGCCAGAGCGGCCCCTGATCCTCGATCACCCGCGGATCGCTGAGAAATTCCTTGAGATAGCGCCGCACGGAGGCGGCATCGGCGGCCTCGGGCGTGCCGAGATTGACCAGCAGCACGCCGATCTTGCCGGCGACTGCCGGCCGATCGACGGTGGCGGCCGGGGCGCTCGCTTCGTTCATCGCGTCCATCCCACCGAATTTCAGCGACGGGCCCGATCCGCTGCTGTCGTAAAGATAAAAAGTGATACCAACGGCTGTTATCCTCGACTCGTCATGCGCGGGCTTGACCCGCGCATCCATCGAAAAAGAAGCGCTTCATTCAACGAGATGGATTGCCGGGTCAAGCCCGGCAATGACGGCGGATGGAGTACCAACCGCCGCTGGTATGCGTCCTGCGTCAAGTTGGTCGATCCAGCTACACAATCCCCGCGAGGAAAAACAATAGCATATGCAAGTGGGAGTTTTTCGGCGTCATGACACGCCCTGGCGAGAGCGAGTCGGTCCGCCAACTCATCCCACCGGCCGCTCGTCCGCGATCACCTTGCCGTCGTTGGGCAAGCTGCCCGGGGCCACGAGCTTGACGTCGCCGGACAGCTTCGTCACCGCGCGCAACGTCGCGGTGACCGCCTCCTGCAGAGAGGCGCTCGGCGCGGGGCATTCGGCGATCAAGGTCATGACATCCTGCTCGCCCGCGCGCGCAACCACGAGGCGCAGGCGGCCGAGCTCGGGATGGCGCGCGCCGACCTGCGCGACCTGCCCGGGATGCACGAACATGCCTTTGACCTTGGTGGTCTGGTCGGCGCGGCCCATCCAGCCGGCAAGGCGCATATTGGTGCGTCCGCACGGCGAGCGGCCCGCCATCACCATCGAGAGGTCGCCGGTCGCGAGCCTAATCATCGGATAGTCCGGGTTGAACGCGGTGACGACCACTTCGCCCACCTCGCCCAATGCCGCCGGATCGCCGGTGCCGGGCCGCACGATCTCGACCAGCAGCGTCTCGTTGACGATCATGCCTTCGCGCGCCTCGCTCTCGTAGGCGATGACGCCGAGATCGGCGGTCGCGTAGCACTGGCACACGGCGAGGCCGCGCGTCGCCAATTCCTGGCGCAGGGAGCTCGGCAAGGCCGCGCCCGATACGAGGGCCCGCCTGAGGGAGGAGGCGTCTTTGCCCGCTTTCGCCGCGGCATCGAGCAAAATCTTGAGGAAGTCCGGCGTGCCGACATAGCCGGTCGGCTTGAAATGCGCGATGGCTTCGAGCTGCTGCTCGGTGTTGCCGGTGCCGGCGGCGATGACGGCGCAACCGAGCGCATGCGCACCCGACTCCATGATGAAAGCGCCCGGCGTGAGATGGTAAGAAAAGCAATTGTGCACGATGTCGCCCGAGCGGAAGGCCGCGGCGAAAAACGCGCGCGCCGCGCCCCAGAAATCCCTGCCTTTGCCCTCCGGCTCGGAGATCGGCCCCGGCGACATCAGCAGCCGCCGCAGGCGCCCGGGCGCCGTGACATTGAGCCCGCCGAACGGCGGCGCCTCCTTCTGGCGCGTGGCGAGATCGGATTTGCGCAGCAGCGGCAGCTTGGCGAGCGCTGCGCGCGAGGTCACGGCTTGGGGATCGATGCCGGCAAGCTGCCTCGCCCATCCCGGCGCACGCATGGCGACCGCAAGGAGATCGGGCAGCCGGGTGAAAAAGTCACGCTCGCGCGCGTCGGGATCGCGGAGCTCGAGCGAGTCGTAGTGCTCGTAACGCATGGCATCTCCGGCGTCATGCCCGGGCTTGTCCCGGGCATCCATGTCTTGCCCTCGCGGCACCGAAAGTCGTGGATGGCCGGAACAAGTCCGGCCATGACGGATTCGCAAAGGCATCGCCGCTGGGTCCAATGGCGGAGAGATCGAACGCTTGCAGGCCCAGCGACATGGCGAAAAGAACTACGCCAGCCAGCGCTTGCGCCGCCGGTAGTGCTTGCCCTCGCGGAACGACTTGCGCCGCCCTTCCGCCATGCCGAGGTAGAATTCCTTCACGTCCTCGTTCTCGCCCAAGGCCTTGGCATCGCCGTCGAGCACCACGCGGCCGCTTTCCAGCACATAGCCGTAGCGCGCGTATTTCAACGCCATGCGGGTGTTCTGCTCCGCAAGAAGAAAGGAAACCCCCTCCTTCGCGTTGAGGTCGCCGACGATCTTGAAAATCTCCTCCACGAGCTGCGGCGCGAGCCCCATCGAGGGTTCGTCGAGGAGAATCATCTTCGGGCGCGACATCAGCGCGCGTCCGATCGCGCACATCTGTTGCTCACCGCCGGAGATGTAGCCGGCGGTCGCACTGCGGCGCTCCTTGAGCCGCGGGAAATAGGAGTAGACGAGGTCGAGGTCGCGCCGGATGGCGGCGCCAGCGCCGCCGCGCGTGAACGCACCGGTCAAGAGGTTCTCCTCGACGGAGAGGTGCGCGAAGCAATGGCGCCCCTCCATGACCTGGATGCAGCCGCGCCGCACCAGCTCGTTGGGCGAGCGTGCGTGCACCTCTTCACCGTCGAAGATGATGGAGCCTTTGGTCACTTCGCCGCGCTCGGCGGAGAGAAGGTTGGAGATCGCCTTGAGCGTGGTCGACTTGCCGGCGCCGTTCGCGCCGAGCAGCGCGACGATCTTGCCCTTGGGAACCGTCAGCGAGACGCCCTTGAGCACGAGGATGACGTGGTCGTAGACCACCTCGATATTGTTGACGGAAAGGATCGGCGCCGCGGCGCCCGTCGCCGCGATGCGATCCGCCGCCGCACCTGCACCGAGAGGAGGCGGTTGGGCCGCCCCCTCCACGTTGCGATCGGAGCCAACCGGCATCAGTTGGTCACGAGACACCCGGGCGTGATGTTCTTTTCCGCCGCGTATTTGGCCGCCGCCTCCTTGACCATCGGCGCGATGACGGAATCGTCGGACGTGATCCAATCCGACGCGACATTCCATTTCTTGCCGTCCCAGGTCTGAATGCGGCCCATCCGCGTGCCCTCATGGTCCTCGCACGAAACCTTGATCGGTTTCAGCTCGTTCTCGAAACCGAGCTGCTTCAGCCGGTCGGCGGTCACGTTGAGGTTTTCCAGGCCCCACCGAACCTGCTCGCCGGTCATCGGCTTCTTGCCGAACTTCTCCTGCGCGGTGCGGATCGCTTCCACGCCGAGCATGGCATTGATCAGGCCGCGGATGTACAGGATCTCCCCGGTCTCATCCCATTTCGCGGCATAACCCTTGCCCTTGTCGTAGAGGTACTTCTTCAGGTCCTGGTGCAACTGAAATTGACCCGCCGTGTGCTGAAGGGCGGCGGAGTTATAACCCTTGGCGCCCTCTTCGGCCGGGCGAACGTCCTGCTCGGCGCCGGACCACCACACGCCGTACATCTTCTCGCGCGGATAGCCGACGGCGACCGCCTCCTTGATGGCGGTCGAATTCATCACGCCCCAGCCCCACAGCAGCACGTAGTCGGGACGGTTCTGCCGAATCTGCAGCCACGTCGCCTTCTGCTCCACGCCGGGATGGGTGACGGGCAGAAACATGGTCTCGAAGCCATGCATCTGCGCGCGCTTCTGCAGGAGCGCGATCGGCTCCTTGCCATAGGGCGAGTCGTGGTAGACGAGAGCAATCCGCTTGCCCTTCATGTTGTCCCAGCCGCGCTCCTGACCGGCGATGAACTGGAGAATGATGTCGGCGGCAGTCCAATAGGTGCCGAGCAGCGGGAAATTCCACTGGAATACGGAACCGTCGCGCGATTCCGAGCGGCCGTAGCCCATGGAGATGATGGGGATCTTGTCGACCGGCGCTTTCTCCGTGAGCGCGAAGGTGATGCCGGTCGAGAGCGGGATGACGTAGGCGGCGCCGGTGGGGCCTTTGCCCTTGAGGCGCTCGTAGCATTCCACGCCGCGATCGGTGGCGTAGCCGGTGTCGCATTCCTCGAATACGATCTTGACACCATTGATGCCGCCGTCACGTTCGTTGACGAGGTTGTAGTAGTCGGCGAGGCCGTTGGCGAACGGGACGCCGTTCGGCGCGTAGGCGCCGGTCCGATACACCAGCATGGGGATGAACTGCTCGTTCTGCGCCAGCGCCGGCGCAGCCATCGCCAGGCCGCCCAAGAGCGCCGCGAGCGCAATCCCGGCATGTCTTGCGGTCAGTGTCTTGCCGATCATAGGCATTCCTCCATTGACGCGCCGGGCCGCTGCCGGCCGGCCATCGCGGGGTTCTACCCCGCCTCTGGGGGCGAGTGTGCCCGCGAATTGTCGCGGCCTCAATACGGGAACGGCCACAGCCGAAGCTTCTCCTTGGCGATCGCCCATAGCCGGGCCAGGCCGTGTGGCTCGGCAATCAGGAAAAACACGATAATTGCCCCGAACAACATGAATTCGATATGCGAAATCGCTGCGGTCGACATCGAAATCCCGAGCCATGCCGGCAGCTGGTTGAGAGAAATGGGAATAAGCACGATGAACGCGGCGCCCAGGAAAGAGCCCAGGATGGTGCCGAGCCCGCCGATGATGATCATGAACAGCACCTGGAACGAGCGGTTGACGTCGAACGCCAACGGCTCCCACGAGCCGAGCCGCAGGAACCCCCACAGCGCCCCCGCAACCCCGATATAGAACGACGACACCGCAAACGCGGAGAGCTTGGCCTGCAGCGGCCGGATGCCGATGATCTCCGCCGCGATATCCATGTCGCGAATGGCCATCCACATGCGACCGAGTCGGCCACGCACCAGATTCTTGGCGGCTAGCGCGAGCACCACCGTCATCGCCAGCACGAAGATGTAGGTCCTCCCCGGCGTGTCGATAGGGATGCCAAACAGCTCGATCCGGCTCACCGCGACCGAGCCGGACGGCGCGTAGTT
>DATNNX010000171.1:0-14837 GCA_035601615.1 Xanthobacteraceae bacterium | reverse complement strand
GCCACGATTACCGCTCGTACTCGCTCTCGATCAAGCAGGCCCTGACGCTCGGATTGCTGAGCGCGGGCTGCGACGTCCACGACATCGGTCTGGCGCTGTCGCCCGTCGCCTATTTCGCGCAATTCGCGCTCGACGCACCCGCGGTCGCCATGGTGACCGCGAGCCACAACGAAAACGGCTGGACCGGCGTGAAGATGGGAGCGAACCGCCCGCTCACCTTCGGGCCCGACGAGATGGGCCGCCTCAAAGAGATCGTGCTCGACGCGCGTTTCGACATGCGCGGCGGCGGCTCCTACGCCTTCGTCGATAATTTCCCGGCCCGCTACATCGCCGACCTGACCCGGCGGCCGAAGCTCAAGCGCCGGCTCAAGGTCGTCTGCGCCTGCGGCAACGGCACCGCCGGCGCGTTCGCGCCCCGCGTGCTCTCGGCGGTCGGCTGCGACGTGGTCCCGCTCGACTGCGAGCTGGACCACACCTTTCCCAAATACAATCCCAACACCGAAGACATGAAGATGCTGCACGCGATGCGTGACGAGGTGTTGCGCGTGAGGGCGGACGTGGCACTCGGCTTCGATGGCGACGGCGATCGCTGCGGTGTCGTCGACAACGAGGGGGAAGAAATTTTCGCCGACAAGGTCGGGGTAATGCTCGCGCGCGACATTTCCGCGCAACATAAAGGCGCAATCTTCGTCGTCGACGTGAAATCGACCGGCTTGTTCATGACCGATCCGGTGTTGCGCGCGAACGGTGCCAAAACCGACTACTGGAAGACCGGTCACTCCTACATCAAGCGCCGCGTCAACGAGATCGGCGCGGTTGCCGGCTTCGAGAAGTCGGGCCACTTCTTCTTCAATGAGCCGCTCGGCCGCGGCTACGACGACGGGCTCGTCTTTGCGCTTGCGGTATGCGACATGCTCGAGCGCAATCCCGGAAAAAGCATGGCCGATCTCAAGAATGCGCTGCCCAAGACCTGGTCCTCGCCGACGATGTCGCCGCACTGCGCCGATGAGGTCAAATACCGGGTGGTCGACGAGGTCGTGAAGCACTTTGAGCAGGCGAAAGCGCGCGGCGAGAAAGTGGCGGGAGAAGAAATCCGCGATCTCGTCACGGTGAACGGCGTGCGCCTCACCGTCGCGGACGGCACCTGGGGACTGGTGCGCGCCTCCTCCAACAAACCGGAGCTGGTGGTGGTGGTTGAGAGCCCGGTGTCGGAGACGCGCATGCGCGACATGTTCAGGGCGATCGACGGCGTGCTGCGCACGCATCGCGAGGTCGGCGCCTACAATCAGACGATTTGACGCGAAACGCGCCCTAGGCGCCTCGGTTCGCCCGAGCTATCTCACGCGCGGGGGGCGTGCCTACATCGAGCGCCTGCGGCGCATCTCTCGCCGCGCTTTGTTGCCCGCTACGAGCGCGAGCGGCCGTTGCCGACGGCGTGAGCGGTACTGTTTCGCGCGCCACGGCGCGTCTTGCGCGTGTCGGAGTGCGCGTTCAACACCTCGATCAGGGCGCGCACCTTGGGCGACAGCGTACCCTTGCGCCAGATCAGGCTGGTCTGCGCCCGCGCGAGTGCTGCGGGCAGCGAATGCGTGCTCAAAAGCTTGGCGTCCGGAAACGTGGTGAGCACGTTGCGCGGCATCAGCGCAATGCCCATGCCCGCAACGGCGCATCCGAGCATGGCGTGGTAGGAGGTTATTTCGACAATTCGACCCGGCATTTCCCCATGGTGAGCGAACCAATCCTCGAGCCGCTGGCGGTAGGCACAGCCGGCCTCGAAGGCGAGCACGGTTTGCGGTCTGGCATCGCGCGGCGACTTGATTGGCGGATGATCGGCGGCGGCGATGATCACCAGCTCCTCCTCGTAGATCGCGACCTTCTCGAACGGCCCGTCGGCGATGGGCTCGGAGGCGAGCGCCGCGTCGAGCTCGCCTGAGAGCACCGCGGCGGCAAGCTGCTTGGTATTGCCGGTGCGCAGCTCGAACGTGACCTCGGGATAACGACTGAGATATTCGTTCATGGGTACGGGCAAGCGCATCGCGGCCGTGCTCTCCCCCGTTCCTAATCGCAACAGCCCGCGCGGCTTGGCATCGTGCACCGCCTCGCGCGCTTCCCGCGCCAAGTCGATGAGCCGCTCGGCGTAATCGAGCAATAGCTTACCCGCCGGCGAGACATGGAGCCGCTTGCCCTCGCGCACGAACAGGTCGACGCCGAGCTCGCTCTCGAGCTGGCGCACGCGCGTGGTGACGTTGGATTGCACGCGGTTGAGCTTTTCCGCAGCCCGCGTGACGCCGCCGGCTTCGACGACGGAGCGGAAGATATGCAGGTCGCTGAGATCCATCGTTCTCACCTAGAGATTATTGTGATCATTATTATTCATTTTACGTGATGTTGTGGCAGCAGTAAAGGTGCCACCGAGAAATTGAATTGAAGGAGGCAGACCATGTGTGCCATCGATGTAGATGCGCTTGATTACAAGGGCTTACCGCCTGAGCAGTGGGACCGGCTGCGCCGGCAAGCGATGCATCGCGCCCGCCTCGCCCGCGGACGGGCGCTGCGCGATGTCATCGGGGGCGGGGTACGCGCGCTGCGTGCGGCTGCCGCAAGCGCGCTCATCCGCGCGGTCGCCGAGGCGACCATCGCGGCAGCCCGCAAATGGTGGCGCGCCTACGCGCTCTGGCGCGAACGCAAGGCGGCGGTGCGCGAGCTTCATGCGCTCGACGACCGCACGCTGCGGGACATCGGGGTAAACCGCTCGGAGATCGAGTGGGTCGTCTACGGCCGGGATGCGACGCGGCTGCGGGACGCCAGCATCGCAGCGAACCGCTCGCGCCGGCACGACGCGCGCACCGGCGCGTCCGCGCGGCCGCAGCAAACGAGGAAGCGCCCGATCACGAAGAGCGCCGCTTAGCTTGGCACGCGCTCGCTATCCCACCGTCTCCTCGAAGGTCGCGCGGAAGGCATGCGCCGGATAGACGCCGAGGATTTTCATCTCTTTGGAATAGAACGCGAGCTCCTCGAACGCGAACACCAAGCTGCGGTCTTCGGGATGACCCTCGACATCCGCATAGAACTGCGTGGCGAAGAAGTTGCCCTCGATCATGTAGCTTTCGAGCTTTGTCATGTTGACGCCGTTGGTCGCAAAGCCGCCGAGCGCCTTGTAGAGTGCGGCGGGCACGTTGCGCACCCGAAACAGGAACGTGGTAATGACCGGGCGGCCATCGCGCGTGGCCCATTTTGCATCGCGCGAAAGCACGATGAAGCGCGTGGTGTTGTGGTCTTCGTCCTCGATATCGTGCGCCAGGATGTCGAGCCCGTAGATCTCCGCGGCGAGGCGCGTGGCGATGGCAGCGCGCGTCTTGTCGCCCATTTCGGCGACCTCGCGCGCGGAGCCCGCAGTATCGGCCGCGACCACCGGCTTGACGCCGAGTTTGCGGATCACTTTGCGGCATTGCCCGAGCGCGTGCACGTGGCTCTCGACCGTTTTGATGTCGGCGAGCGTTGCCCCCTTGGGGGCGAGCAGCTGGTGGCGCACCGGCATGAAATGCTCGGCGACGATGTGGAGCCCCGAGTCCGGCAGAAGATGGTGAATATCGGCGACGCGGCCGGCGACCGAGTTTTCGATCGGGATCATGCCGAGCGCGGCCTCGCCCGCGCTGATGGCCGCGAACGCGTCCTCGAACGTCGCGCACGGCACCGCCTCATAGTCCGGGTAGACTTCGCGCGAGGCGAGATGGGAATTCGCTCCCGGCTCGCCCTGGAACACGATCTTTTTGCCTGTCATGGCCGTTCCGGTACGCACGCGGCTGCTCCGAGTCAACGGCTCCAGGGCGCTCGTCGGTAGCCCGGATGAGCGAAGCGAAATCCGGGATTCGAACCGCGGCGGGATCATCCCTGCAGATCGCTTCGCCCATGCGGGCTACGGCTGCTTATTACGGCGTTCCTTTCCTCGCCCGAGAATCTTGCGCGCCCGCTCGAGATCGGCGGGCGTGTCGACCCCGAGCGGCATGCTCTCGACGATGGTCGCGTCGATGCGCATGCCGGCCTCGAGCGCGCGCAACTGTTCGAGCTTCTCACGTTGCTCGAGCGGCGAGGGGGGCAGCGCGACGAAACGCGCCAGCGCGGCGCGGCGAAAAGCATAAAGCCCGATGTGGTGATAGAGCGGGCCCTCGCCCGCGGGTGCGCTCGCGCGGGTGAAATAGAGGGCGCGCAGGCGGTTCTTTCCGACCGGCGTGCCGACGAGCTTCACCACGTTCGGATCGCCGCGCTCCTGCGCGCGCGTGATCTCGACCGCAAGCGTGGCGATATCGACCGCCGCATCGGCGAGCGGGGCGATGGCGGCCGCGACATCGGCAGCTGCGAGCGTGGGCAGGTCGGCCTGCACGTTGACGATGATGCTGCTGCGGCGCTGCGGGTCGATGACCTCGAGCGCCTCGAAAATGCGATCCGAACCCGAGGCGTGGTCGGCGCGCGTCATCACCGCGCGCCCGCCGGCCTTCTCGACGCAGGCCGCGATCACCTCCGAGTCGGTCGCCACCACCACCTCGCCGACGCGGGCCGCCTGCGCGCGCCGCATGACGTGGACGATCATCGGTTCGCCGGCGATGTCGAGGAGCGGCTTGCCGGGAAGCCGCGTCGAGGCCATGCGCGCGGGGATGAGAATGAGAACGTCGGCCATCGCTCCGCCTCGGCCGGCCCGGTCCGCATACACGATACAAGATAAAGGGGTGCGCCTCACCCTGCGGAGGGCAGCTCAAGCGCGTTTCCGCGCGTTTTCAGCGCGCGGTGCGGCCTATCTTGAAGGGTGAGACGCGCCATCCTCATCCTTCGAGACGGGCCCTCACGCGCCCCTCCTCAGGATGAGGATGAGCGTGTGCTGCCCGCTTATACGGGTTGCCAGAGCCGAGGCAAACCGGCTATTTGTGCGCCGCCGCAAACCGCGGCTGCCCGCCCCTTCCATCACGCTGCGCGCGAGCTTCGAGGCGATGGACTCCTTTGAGGTGAATAAGATCCTTGGTGCGATCTTGGGCACCTGCCTGGGCATACTCGCGATCAACATCGCCGCCGGCGCGATCTTCGCGCCGGAGAAGCTCGCCAAGCCGGGCTACGAGGCCGCCGTGCCGGAACAGGCGCCGTCCGGCACACCCGCCGAGCAGGAAAAGCAGCAACCGATCGAGCAACTCCTCGCCAACGCGGACATGAAACGCGGCGAGAACTCGGCCAAGAAATGCCAGGCCTGCCACACCTTCAACAAGGGCGGGCGCAACCTGGTCGGGCCCAATCTGTGGGGCGTGGTCGGCCGTCCGAGGGCATCGGAGGCCGGCTTCAATTATTCCGCCGCGATGAAGGCCAAGGGCGGCAATTGGACGATCGAGGAGCTCAATCAGTTCATCACCAATCCCCGCGGCTCCATTCCCGGCACCAATATGACCTTCGCCGGCATCTCGCGCGGCAGCGAGCGGGCCGACGTCATCGCCTATCTCAACTCGCTGTCGGACAACCCGGCGCCGCTTCCCAAGGCGGCGGAGGCCGCAGGTGGCGCAAAGCCGCAGTGAAGGCGTCCTCCATTTGAAGGATGATGGCGGCCGCTTTATCGCGTAGTTTAAGTTTTGGTAATGATGGGCTTGAGCAGTCCACAGCCGTGGCGAAGGCGCGGCCGCGGCTTACTTATGATAGTCATAAAGTGATGGTGAAGTGATCGTCCCGACGCGCCGCCTCTCGGTGCCGATCCATCCGAAATCGGACATCGGGCGGCCGATGCGTGCGTCGGTTTCGCCCCGGAGGTTTTCCTTGCGCCTGACCCGCCGATTCCTCCTCCGCAGCGGCCTTCTTGCAGCTTTGTTCCCCATCTTCGAGCGTGTGCCGCGTCTCGGTGCCGCGGCGCACGCGCAAGCTCCAAACGGGGAGGGCAATCTCGAATGGCGGCACGGCTTGTCGCTGTTCGGCGAACTCAGATATCCGGCCACCTTCAAGCATTTCGATTACGTCAACCCGAATGCGCCCAAGGGCGGCAGCGTGCGGCTGATGGCGATCGGCACCTTCGACAACTTCAACGAGGTCGTCTCCGGACTCAAAGGCTCGATCGCGGCGGGAGCCGGCATGATCTCGGACAGCTTGCTCGCGCCCGCGCTCGATGAAGTATCGACCGAGTATGGGCTCATCGCCGAAGCGGTGAGCCACCCGAAGGACTTTAGCTCCGCCACGTTCCGTTTGCGCGCCGCCGCGCGCCATCACGACGGCAAGCCGGTAACCGTCGACGACGTGATCTTCTCCATGCAGGCGTTCAAGACCCACAATCCGTCGCTCGCGGCCTATTACCGGCACGTCGCCAAAGTCGAGCAGACCGGGGAGCGCGAGGTCACGTTCGTCTTCGACGCTCCGGGCAATCGGGAAATGCCGCAGATCGTGGGGCAGCTCAACGTGCTGCCCAAGCATTGGTGGGAGGGGACCGACGCCTCGGGCAGGAAGCGCGATATCGGCGTGACCACGCTCGAGCCGCCGCTGGGCAACGGCGCCTACCGTATCAAGGAGTTCGTCGCCGGCCGCACCGTTGCCTACGAGCGTGTGAAGGACTATTGGGCCAAGGATCTCAACGTCAATGTCGGCCGCGACAATTTTAACGAGATGCGCTTCGAATATTTTCGCGATGCGACGGTCGCGCTCGAGGCGTTCAAGGCCGACCATCTCGATTGGCGCACCGAGAACATCGCCAAGAACTGGGCCACGGCCTATGATTTCCCCGCGGTCAACGAAAAGCGCGTCCTCCTCGAGGAATTTCCGCAGCGCAACCGCGGCATCATGCAGGGTTTCGCGTTCAACACGCGGCGCGACAAATTCAAGGATGCGCGGTTGCGCCGCGCATTTAATTTCGCCTATGACTTCGAGGAGATGAACAAGCAGATCTTCTTCGGGCTCTACACGCGCATCAAGAGCTATTTCGAAGGGACCGAGCTCGCCTCATCCGGCCTGCCGCAAGGTCAGGAACTGGAAATCCTGGAAACGGTGAAGGACAAAGTGCCGCCGGAAGTGTTCACCACCGAGTACACCAACCCGGTGGGCGGGAGCCCGGAGAAGGTGCGCGCCAATCTGCGCGAAGCGATGCGGCTCCTCAAGGAGGCGGGTTACGAAATCCGCAACCAGAAACTGGTCAACGCCAAGACGGGCGAGCCCTTCAGCTTCGAGATTCTCACCGAAGAGCCGAGCATCGAGCGTATCATCCTGTTCTACAAGCCCTCGCTCGAGCGGCTCGGCATGACTGTCAATGTGCGCACGGTCGATGATCCGCAATACGAGAACCGGCTGCGCAACTGGGATTTCGACATGATCGTCGCGTCCTGGCCCGAGTCGCTCTCCCCCGGCAACGAGCAGCGCGATTACTGGGGCTCGCAGGCCGCCGACACGGCGGGCTCGCGCAACTACGTCGGCATCAAAAATCCGGCGGTCGACGCGCTGATCGATCGAGTGATCTTCGCCAAGAATCGTGCCGAGCTCGTCGCCGCCAGCAGGGCGCTCGACCGCGTGCTCTTGTGGAATTATTACGTCGTGCCGCAGTTTACCTCGGACAAGATCCGCAGCGCGCGCTGGGACCGTTTCAACCGGCAGGATCCTCTGCCCAAATACGGCGCATCAGCCTTCCCGACCGTATGGTGGTGGGACGCCGAAAAGGCCGCCAAGATAGGAACACGCTCATGACCGACATCCGCAATGTCACGCGGCGCGACACGCTGGCGCTTGGTGCCGGCGCGCTGGCAGTGAGCATCGCCGCTCCGGCCTTCGCCGACGAGGGCCCCGAGCGTCACGGCATGTCGTCCTTCGGCGATCTCAAATATCCGGCGGCTTTCAAGCATTTTGACTATATCAAGCCGGACGCGCCCAAGGGCGGCATCTTCTCCCAGGTCGGCTCGAATCGCGTCTTCAATCAGAACTTCCTCACCTTCAATTCGCTCAACATCTTCATCCTCAAGGGCGAGGGCGCGCAGGGCATGGAGCTCACCTTCGCCGGCCTGATGGCGCGCGCCGCCGACGAGCCGGATGCGCTGTACGGCCTTGCCGCCCGCGCGGTGCGCGTTTCCGCGGATGGCTTGACCTACCGGTTCCTGATGCGGCCCGGCATCACCTTCCACGACGGCAGCCCGCTCACCGCCCACGACGCCGCCTTCTCGCTCAAAATCCTCAAGGAGAAAGGCCACCCGATCGCGCAGCAATTGCTGCGCGATGTCCGCGACGCCGAGGCGCCCGACGACGCCACCGTGCTCGTCCACTTTGCGCCGAACCGGGCGCGCGACGTCCCGCTGTTTGCGGCCTCGCTGCCGATTTTTTCGCGCGAGTATTATTCCAAGCATCCGTTCGACGAGACCACGCTCGAGCCGCCGCTCGGCAGCGGGCCCTACCAGGTCGGCCGGTTCGAGACCGGCCGCTTCATCGAATACGACCGGGTCAAGAACTGGTGGGGCGCCGACCTGCCGGTCGGGCGCGGTCAGAACAATTTCGACGTGATGCGTTACGAGTTCTACCGCGATCGCGACGTTGCGTTCGAGGGATTCACAAGCAAGACCTATCTCTTCCGCGAGGAATTCACCTCGCGCATCTGGGCGACGCGTTACGACTTTCCGGCAATCCGCGAAGGGCGCGTCAAGCGCGACGTCCTCCCCGACGACACACCGTCGGGCGCGCAGGGCTGGTTCTTCAACACCCGCCGAGAGAAGCTCAAGGACAGGCGGCTGCGCGAAGCCTGCATCTATGCCTTCGATTTCGAATGGACCAACAAGAACCTGATGTACGACAGCTACAAGCGCACCCATTCGGTGTTCCAGAACTCCGACATGGTGGCGGTGGGCAAGCCCTCGCGCGAGGAGCTGGCGCTGCTTGAGCCGTTCCGCGGCAAGGTTCCCGACGAGGTGTTCCGCGAGCCGTTCGTGCCGCCGGTCTCCGACGGCTCGGGCCAGGACCGCGCGATGTTGCGCCACGCCAGCCAGCTGCTGCAGGAGGCGGGCTTCGTCGTCAAAGACGGCAAGCGGGTGACCCCGCAGGGCGAGCCGATCAGCGTCGAGTTCCTGCTCGATGAGCCGTCATTCCAGCCGCATCACATGCCGTTCGTCAAGAATCTCGGCACGCTGGGGATTGAGGCGAACCTGCGCATCGTCGACCCCGTGCAGTACCGCAAGCGCCTCGACGATTTCGACTTCGACCTCACGGTGCAGCGGTTCGGCTTCTCCGCCACGCCCGGCGACTCGCTGCGCACCTTCTTTTCTTCGCAGTCCGCCGGCATGCGCGGCTCGCAGAACCTCGCCGGCATGTCCGATCCGGTCCTCGACGCGCTGATCGAGAAAATCATCGCCGCCGACACACGTGCCAATTTGACGACGGCATGCCGCGCCCTCGACCGCGTGATCCGCTCGGGCCGCTATTGGGTGCCGCATTGGTACAAACCCGCCCATTGGCTCGCCTATTGGGACGTGTTCAACCACCCCGCGACAAAACCGCGTTATGCGCGCGGCGCGCCCGAGACCTGGTGGTACGATAGCGACAAGGCCGCGAAGCTCGAGCGCGGATAGGCTCCGCCCCGCGCTGGCGCGCGCCGCAGGACGCGCCCGAAGGCGTTTGTCTTCAGGTCGCCCTTCGTTGCGTCACCAAACAGGTCTGCGCTGCAGCGAATACACGCGTTTACGTGGATTTGCGCACGCTTAGCAGCGTGCCAGCCATGCTGAGTCGCTGAATGCGCTCTAGTATTTACGGAATCGCGCAGCGGTGCCGGTTCATATACGATAGCCTTGAGCTATGGAGGCGCGCGGCGAAACCGTCGCGCCATGACAAACGGTCGTTGTGAGACTGCGCTAGAGCTGTGGCATGACCGCCTACATCATCCGCCGCCTCTTTTTCATGGTCCCGACGCTGTTGGGCATCATGCTGGTGTCGTTCGTGGTGGTGCAATTCGCGCCCGGCGGACCGGTCGAGCGCGTGATCGCCCAGCTCTCCGGCGCCGATACCGGCGCGACCTCGCGCATCTCGGGCTCCCCCGGCGGCGATCTCGGCGCGCGCGGCCAGCCCGGCGGCGCCGGCGCGGTCGATGCGGTGAGCTCCAAATATCGTGGCGCGCAGGGGCTCGACCCCGAATTCATCAAGAGCCTGGAGAAACAGTTCGGCTTCGACAAGCCGGCCTATCAGCGTTTCTTCATAATGCTGTGGAATTACTCGCGCTTCGATTTCGGCAAGAGCTATTTTCGCGACACCACGGTTCTCCAGCTCATCAAGGAGAAACTGCCGGTCTCGATTTCGCTCGGCATCTGGCTCACGCTTCTGACCTACCTGATCTCGATCCCGCTCGGCGTCCGCAAGGCGGTCAAGGACGGCTCGCAGTTCGACGTGTGGACCTCGGGCGTGATCATCATCGGCTACGCCATCCCCGGATTCCTGTTCGCGATCCTGCTCATTATTCTGTTCGCCGGCGGCTCGTTCTTCAACATTTTCCCGCTGCGCGGGCTCACCTCCGATTACTGGTCGCAATTGTCCATCCCGGGAAAAATCATCGACTATTTCTGGCATCTCGTGCTGCCGATCGTCTCCATGGGGCTCTCCGCCTTCGCCACCATGACGCTTTTGACGAAAAACTCGTTCCTCGACGAGATCCGCAAGCAGTACGTGCTCACCGCGCGTGCCAAGGGCTGTGCCGAGCGGCAGGTGCTCTATGGGCACGTGTTCCGCAACGCCATGCTGATCGTCATCGCCGGCTTCCCCGGCGCCTTCGTGCACGCCTTCTTTGCCGGCTCTCTGTTGATCGAGACCATTTTCTCGCTCGACGGCATCGGGCTCCTCGGCTTCGAGAGCGTGCTCAATCGCGATTATGCGGTGGTGTTCGCCACCCTCTACATCATGTCGCTGGTCGGGCTGGTGGTGAATCTCATCTCCGACCTCGCCTATACCTGGGTTGATCCGCGCATCGACTTCGAGACGCGGGAGGTGTGAGGTGGACGAGCGCACCACCATCACGGTTCCCGAGACGACGGCGCAGACGCCGATGGGGCTCGGCGTGCTGCCGGAGCGCCACCGGTTGGCGATCTCGCCGCTCAACCGCCGCCGCTGGGAGAGTTTCAAGGCGAACCGGCGCGGCTACTGGGCGTTCTGGATTTTCATGGCGCTGTTCGTCGTCTCGCTCCTTGCCGAGTTCATCGCCAACGACAAGCCGTTCTACGTGCACTACGACGGAAAGTCGTTTTTTCCGGTCTTCGTGACTTACCCGGAGACCGCCTTCGGCGGCGAGTTCGAGACCGCGGCCGATTACCGCGATCCCTATTTGCAGAAGCTCATCGCCGAGAAGGACGGCTACATGCTCTGGCCGCCGATCCGCTACTCCTACAACACGCACAACCTCGACCTGCCGACGCCGGCGCCCTCGAAGCCGACCTGGCTGTTGACTGAGGCCGAATGCAAGGCCGTGGTCCAGCAAAAGGGCCTCAGCGGCTGCCGCGACCTCGAATACAACTGGATCGGCACCGACGACCAGGGCCGCGACGTGGCGGCACGGCTCATCTACGGCTTCCGCCTGTCCGTGCTGTTCGGGCTCGCGCTCACCATCGTCTCCTCGATCATCGGCGTTGCCGCCGGCGCGGTGCAGGGCTATTTCGGCGGCTGGACCGATCTCTTGTTCCAGCGCTTCATCGAGATCTGGACGTCCATCCCCTCGCTCTACCTCTTGCTCATCGTCTCGTCGGTGCTGGTGCCCGGATTCTTCGTGCTGCTCGGCATCTTGTTGTTGTTCTCCTGGGTCTCGCTGGTCGGGCTGGTACGCGCCGAGTTCCTGCGCGGGCGCAACTTCGAATACATCCAGGCCGCGCGCGCGCTCGGCGTCTCGAACCGCACCATCATGTTCCGCCATCTCTTGCCCAACGCCATGGTCGCGACGATGACGTTCCTGCCGTTCATCCTCTCCTCCTCGGTGATGACGCTGACCGCGCTCGATTTTTTGGGCTTCGGCCTGCCGCCCGGCTCGCCGTCGCTCGGCGAGATGCTCTCGCAAGGCAAGGCGAACATTCAGGCGCCGTGGCTCGGCATCTCCGGCTTCCTGACGGTCGCCACCATGCTCTCGCTGCTCATCTTCATCGGCGAGGCGGTGCGCGACGCGTTTGATCCGCGCAAGACCTTCGGGTGAGGGCGATGGAAGCACCCTACGATAGGTTGCTCGAGGTGAAAGAACTGTCCACCGCCTTCCGGCAAGGGCGGCGCGAGACGCTCGCGGTCGATCGCATCTCCTTCCACATCAAGAAAGGGGAGACGGTGGCGCTGGTCGGCGAGTCCGGTTCCGGCAAGTCGGTGACCGCGCTCTCCGTCCTCAAGCTTCTGCCGTACCCGGCCGCGCACCATCCCTCAGGCTCGATCCGCTTCAAGAACCAGGAGCTGCTGAGCCTGCCGGAGGCCGAGATCCGCCGCGTGCGCGGCGACGACATCACCATCATCTTCCAGGAGCCGATGACCTCGCTCAATCCGCTGCACACCATCGAGAAGCAGATCGGCGAGATCCTGCTGCTGCATCGGGGGCTTACCGGGCTCGCGGTGCGCGCGCGCACCATCGAGCTGCTCGGCCAGGTCGGCATCCCGGATCCGGAGCTGCGGCTCAAGAGCTATCCCCACCAGCTCTCCGGCGGCCAGCGCCAGCGCGTGATGATCGCCGTGGCGCTCGCCAACGAGCCGGATCTCCTCATCGCGGATGAGCCGACCACCGCGCTCGACGTCACGGTGCAGGCGCAAATCCTCAACCTCTTGAAGGAGCTGCAGACGCGGCTCGGCATGGCGATGCTGTTCATCACCCACGATCTCGGCATCGTGCGCAAGCTCGCCGACACCGTGTGCGTGATGAAGGAGGGAAAGATCGTCGAGCACGGACCGGTCGAGCGCGTCTTCACCGCGCCGCACCACCCCTATACGCGCGCGTTGCTCGCCGCCGAGCCGAAGCCCGATCCCGCGCCCGCATGCCCCGACGCGCCGGTCGTGATCGAGACCAAGGATCTCAAAGTGTGGTTTCCGATCAAGCGCGGCGTCATGCGGCGCGCGGTCGGGCACATCAAGGCGGTCGACGGCGTGAGCATCGCGGTGCGTCAAGGCGAGACGCTGGGCGTGGTGGGCGAATCCGGCTCCGGCAAGACCACGCTCGGGCTGGCCATTCTGCGTCTCATCTCCTCCGACGGGCCGGTCGTGTTTTTCGGCAGCTCCATCGCCGGGCTGACGTTCCGGAAGATGCGGCCGTTCCGCCGCCACATGCAGATCGTGTTCCAGGACCCCTACGGCTCGTTGTCCCCGCGCATGTCGATCTCCGACGTCATCGAGGAAGGTTTGTGGGTGCATCATCCGAAACTCAGCAGGAGCGAGCGCGAGCAGCGCGTGATCGACGCGTTGCGCGACGTCGGCCTCGACCCCGACACCCGCTTTCGCTATCCGCACGAATTCTCCGGCGGGCAGCGCCAGCGCATCGCGGTCGCCCGCGCCATCGTGCTCGAGCCGACCTTCGTGGTGCTCGACGAGCCGACGAGCGCGCTCGACATGATCATCCAGGCGCAGATCGTCGATCTTCTGCGCGCGCTGCAGAAGCGCCACAACCTCACCTACATGTTCATCTCCCATGACCTGCGCGTGGTGGCGGCGCTCGCCTGCCGGCTGCTTGTCATGCGCCACGGCAAGGTGGTGGAGGAGGGCCCCGCCGCCGACGTCTTTGCCCGCCCCCAGAGCCCCTACACGCGCGCCTTGCTCGCCGCCGCTTTCAAGCTCGAGACGGCGCCCGAAGGCGTCGTCGCGGAGTAGGAACGATGACATTGGCGCTGATCGTCCATGTTCTTTGAGCCTATGCGGGTGAATTGGAATCAGCGCGAGCGGCGAACTCGGGCTTTACCCTCCCCCTTGTGGGGCCGCGCTGCAGTGGCTCGCGCTCAATCGCGCGCGCCTTGCTGACATTGTCCGCTCCGGCGCGATCTCGCGGTAGCGCGCGTTGGGGTGCGAGGGAATCAAATGAGCGGCGAACTCGGTCCTACCCTCCCCCTTGTGGGGAGGGTCGGCGCACGCAGGCAAGCTTGCGCAGCCTGCGCAAGCTTGGCTGCGCTGCGCCGGGGTGGGGGTCGTGCGGTCATCCGCTGATGGACCCCCACCCCCAACCCCTCCCCAGCCGGCTGCGGGCTTGCCCGCTCCCGGCACGGCTTAAAGCGACCAAACCCCGGCAGGCCGGGGTTTGGTTGGGGAGGGGAGTAGACCGAGCGCGCGGCGCCATTGTGCCTGAAGCGCGAAAGATTACGCCCTAATGTCCGCCATCCTTCTCGCCGTCACCGGCACCGACCCGCAGCCGTGGGAGGCGCGCTTGCGCGCGCTCGCGCCGCAGCGCGACATCCGCCTGTGGCCCGATCGCCTGGGGGAGGCCGCCGACGTCGCCTATGCCTGCGCCTGGCACGCTCCGCGCGGGCTCTTTGCCCGCCTGCCGCGGCTCGAGGCGATCTTCTCGCTCGGCGCCGGCGTCGATCATATTTTTGCCGATCCCGATCTGCCCGACGTGCCGGTCGTGCGCATCGTCGATCCCGATCTGACCATGCGCATGACCGAATACGTCGTGCTGCACGTGCTCGCCTATCACCGGCGCCAGCGGCTTTACGATATCCAGCAGCGCGAGCGCGTCTGGCATGAGCACGCGCAGTCGCCGGCGAGCGCGGTCGCGGTCGGCGTGATGGGGCTGGGCGCGCTCGGCGCCGCCGCGGCTGCGGCGCTCGTAAATCTCGGCTTCCGCGTCGCCGGTTGGAGCCGGACGGCGAAAACGCTTGCCGGCATCGAATGCTTTCACGGCGAGCGCGGGCTCGAGGCCTTCCTGCGCC
>DATNNX010000170.1:0-3307 GCA_035601615.1 Xanthobacteraceae bacterium | reverse complement strand
GGTCCCTACGCGCGCGCGATGATCCGCGTCTGCAAGGAGGAATCCTTTCATCAGCGCCAGGGTTTCGAGATCATGCTGACGCTTTCGCGCGGCTCCGACGAGCAGAAGGCGATGGCGCAGAACGCGCTCGATCGCTGGTGGTGGCCGGTGCTGATGATGTTCGGACCGCCCGACCAGGCGAGCCAGCACAGCGACACCTCGACCAAATGGAAGATCAAGCGCTTCTCCAATGACGAGCTGCGGCAGAAATTCGTCGATGCGACTGTGCCGCAGGCGGAATATCTGGGGCTGACGATTCCCGATCCCGGCATGAAGCAGAACGAGACGACGGGACATTGGGAATACAGCGAGATCGACTGGAACGAATTCAAGCAGGTGCTGGCCGGCAACGGCCCGTGCAACCGCGACCGGCTTGCGGCGCGGCGCAAGGCGCATGACGAGGGCGCTTGGGTGCGCGAGGCGGCGCAGGCCTATGCCGAAAAGCGCAAGCAACGGCAGGCGGCACAAGCCGCATAAGAATTCAGGGAGGTCATGATGGCCACACCGAACACACCGCTGTGGGAAGTCTTTATCCGCAGCCGCAATGGACTTGCGCATAAACACGTTGGTTCGCTGCATGCCACTGATGCGACGCTGGCGCTGCAGGCCGCGCGCGACATCTACACCCGCCGCGGCGAGGGCTTGTCGATCTGGGTGGTGCCCTCCAGCGCGATAACCGCATCCGATCCTGCCGAGAAAGGCATGATGTTCGAGCCGGCGGAATCGAAAATCTATCGGCACCCGACGTTCTATGACGTGCCCGACGAAGTCGGACATATGTGACTCTAACCGTCATTGCGAGCCAACGGGTCGCGCGAATGCGCGCCCGATGGCAGGCTCCGCGAAGCAATCCATTGGACCGCAAGGCAAGTTTGGATTGGGTGCGGAGTTTATCATCGGGCCCGCCGAAGGGGGGACCGGTTGGCTCCTCGCAATGACGACCGTGCGAGCAGGTGAGTGAATATGGCTGTCGCTTCTATCCAGGTCTCGGAAACACCGCTGGTGCTGTATACGCTGCGGCGCGCCGACGACGCTCTTATTCTCGGGCACCGGCTGTCGGAATGGTGCGGCCACGCGCCGATGCTGGAAGAGGATATGGCGCTCGCCAATATGGGCCTCGATCTGCTCGGACAGGCGCGCGAACTCTGCAGCTACGCGGCAAGGGTCGAAGGCAAAGGCAACGACGAAGACAAGTTCGCCTACCTGCGCGACGTCAGGCAGTACCGCAATCTCCTGCTGCTGGAGCAGCCGAACGGCGATTTCGCCCACACCATGGTACGGCAGTTCTTCTATGCGGCCTTCGCGGACCTCTATTGGCGGGCGATGATGAAGGCGAGCGACGCGACGCTGGCGGCGATCGCGGCTAAATCCGAGAAGGAAAGCGCCTATCATTTGCGGCATTCGTCGGAATGGATGCTGCGGCTCGGCGACGGCACCGAGGAGAGCCACGCCCGCGCGCAAGTGGCGGTCGACGATCTCTGGGCTTTTACCGGCGAAATGTTTCAGGTCGACGACAGTGAACGCGCCCTGATTGGCGCCGGCATCGCCGTCGATCCCGCGACCTTGCACTCGCAATGGTTCAAGACGGTTTTGTCCGTTGTGGGCGAAGCGACGCTGGCTTTGCCGAAAAGCGACTGGATGCAACAGGGCGGCCGCGGCGGCCGGCACAGCGAGCATCTCGGCCACCTGCTCAGCGAACTGCAATCGATGCAACGGACTTTTCCGGGTGTGACATGGTGATCGCTGTCATCAATGATGCTGAGTTGCGGCAGCGCGCGTGGAACGCCGCGGCGGCAGTGGTCGATCCGGAAATCCCGGTTCTGACCATCGCCGATCTCGGCCTGCTCCGCGACGTCGCAATCAACGACGGCCGCGTCGAGGTCGCGATCACGCCGACCTATTCCGGCTGCCCGGCCATGAACATGATCGCGATGGAGATCGAGCTGGCGCTGGAGCGCGAGGGTTTTCGCAATCCAAAAGTGCGCACCGTGCTGGCACCGGCCTGGACCACCGACTGGATGAGCGAACACGGCCGCCGCAAGCTCAAGGAATACGGCATCGCGCCGCCGCAAGCAGCTAGCTCTCGTCGCGCATTGTTCGGCGCGCAGCAGGTAGCCTGTCCGCAATGCGGCTCTGAGGATACCCAGCTGCTGTCGGAGTTCGGTTCGACCTCCTGCAAGGCGCTGTGGCGCTGCAAGAGCTGCCGCGAACCGTTCGACTATTTCAAATGTCATTGAGATCGTCATTGCGAGCCAACGGGTCGGCGCAAGGCGCCGCCCGATGACAAGCTCCGCGAAGCAATCCATGGTGCCGCAAAGTAAGAGTGGATTACTTCGTCGCTATCGCTCCTCGCAATGACGTCTGAGAGAGTCCTATGTCGCTTACGCCTCGATTTCACCGCCTTGCCGTCAACGATCTACGCCGTGAATCCGCCGACGCGGTGTCGCTGACTTTTACGATTCCGACGGAGCTCGCGGACAACTACCGGTTTGCACCGGGACAGTACCTGACCCTGCGCACGACGATGGACGGCGAGGAAGTGCGCCGCTCCTATTCAATCTGCTCCGGCCCCGATGACGGCGAACTGCGCATCGCAGTGAAGAAGGTTGATGGAGGCGCGTTCTCGAGCTGGGCCGCCGATGAGTTGAAGCCAGGCGACGAACTCGACGTCATGACGCCGACCGGCCGCTTCGGTGTCGCGCCGGCGCCCGGCGAGGCGCGGGTTTATGTCGGCTTCGCGGCCGGCTCCGGGATCACGCCGATCCTCTCGATCGTAAAGGGCGTGCTGGCGCGCGAGCCGGACAGCCGGTTCTTTTTGTTTTACGGCAACCGCTCGACCAGCGGCATGTTGTTTCTCGAAGCGCTGGAAGAGCTCAAGGACCGCTTCATCAAGCGGCTTTCGCTGTTCCATGTGATCTCCGGCGAAGAGCAGGACATCCCGATCCTGCATGGAAGGCTCGATGGCGAGAAGGTGAGGGTGCTATTGCGTTCGCTGGTGCCCGCATCGAGCGTCGATCATGTCTTCATCTGTGGTCCCACCGGAATGAGCGAGGACATCGAGGCGACCTGCCGCGACCTCGGCATCTCAGTCGACCGCATTCACGTTGAGCGTTTTGTCTCAGGACTCGGCGGCAAGCCGCGCCCCAGGACTTTGGTGCCGGCAGGCGCGCCGCCGAAGGCCGTTGCCGCGCTGATCATCGACGGCAAGCGCCGCGAGGTGCCGGTCGCCGAGGGCGAGGCCATTCTCGATGCGGCGCTGCGCGCCGGC
>DATNNX010000169.1:0-14828 GCA_035601615.1 Xanthobacteraceae bacterium | reverse complement strand
GTGCATTTCGACGAGCAGCAGGGCTATCGCGGCGCGATCAGCAAGCTGGATATGGCCGGCGAGTGGGGAGTGAGGCTGACCGAGGTCAAAGCAATGTCCGAGAGCGCCTTGACGTCGGCGAGCTTGACGCCCCAATCGCCTGCCGGATCGAGTTTCTGGATGGCGCCGCGATAGCCCTGCTGCTCGTCGAAATTTACGAACCCGTCGACGAGCACCTTGCGCGCCAGCACCTGCATCTTGGGATCGAGCGTAGTGCGCACCGACAGGCCGCCCTCGTAGAGCTTCTTTTCGGTGTAATTGTCGTAGATGTAGCGGCGGACTTCCTCGGCAAAATATTCAGCCGCGAAGATGTGTGCACCGGTCGGCCGCGGCGTGATCTTCAGGGGCTCCTTCTTGGCCTTCTCTGCGTCTTGCGCCGCGATGTAATGGTCCTCGGCCATGCGATCGATAACGTAATTGCGCCGCTCCAGCGCACGCTCGCGTTGACGGAACGGATGATAGTTGTTGGGAGCCTTGGGCAGCGCCGCGAGATAGGCCGCTTCCGCCACCGATAACTCGTGTACCGATTTATCGAAATAGAGGAGTGAGGCGGCAGCCACCCCATAGGCGCCCATGCCAAGATAAATCTCGTTGAGATAGAGCTCGAGTATTCTCTCCTTGGAGAAGGCGCGCTCTATCTTCATCGCCAGCAGCGCCTCCTTGATCTTGCGCGCGAAGGACAGCTCGTTTGTGAGCAGAAAATTCTTGGCGACCTGCTGGGTGATGGTGGAGGCGCCCTGCGGTCGCCGGCCGCTGCCGTATTGCTGGATATACAGCACCGCAGCGCGGGCGATCCCGGAGAAATCGATGCCGCCATGCTCGTAGAAATTCTTGTCCTCGGCGGCCACAAAGGCGTTGATGACGAGTTTCGGCACCGCTTGGACGGGAATGTAAAGTCGCCGCTCGCGCGCATATTCGGCAAGCAAGGAGCCGTCGGCAGCGTGCACGCGCGTCATGACCGCAGGCTCATAGTCCTGCAGCTGGGAATAGTCGGGAAGCGATTGAGAGTAGTGCCACAGCAAGCCGGCCGCTGCGGCGACGGCGACGATGAATATGATCGTTCCTGCCGCGAACAGCAACCCGAGAAAGCGAAGGAACAATCTCATGCCCGAAGGCCCCCTGCGAACCGCCCCGGCCGCAATATCTGACGATCACCCCTCGCCCGCCGGCTGCGATCGCCTCCCCCGAGATCCGCCCGCACCAGGTTCCCCGACTCCTTCCGCGCTCGATCCAGCGCAGTAAGTCGCGCTGTTTTATGTTGAAACTGAGGCTAAACAGGCCCGAATCCGGTCAATTCTGGCCGCTTCCCTGCCCATTTCCCGCCAACCGCGGGCTCAGGAAGGCGTCCACCGCGCGGATGATCGCGTCGGCAGTGTGCTCGCGCCATTCGGCCGAGATGAGGGCTTTCAAGTCGGCTTTGTTGGAGACATAGCCGAGTTCGACCAGCACCGAGGGCACGTCGGGTGCCTTGAGCACGACGAAGCTCGCCGACTTCAGCGGATGTTGGTGCAGCCGAGCGGCGCTCCTGAGCGTGCCCACGACCGTCTGGGCAAATTGCATTGAAAAGGTCTTGGTTTCGCGCCGGGCGAGATCGACGAGAATGTCAGCGACGTCCTTCTCCTCAGTCGAGAGGTCCAGCCCGGCGATCACGTCGGCTCGATTCTCGACTTCCGCGAGACGCGCCGCGCGGGCGTCGGAGGCCCTTTCCGACAGCGTGTAAACGGTCGCGCCTTGGGCATCGCCTTCCCTGCGCCGGAGCGCATCGGCATGGATCGAGATGAACAGGGCGGCCTGGCGCGTACGCGCGAACTGCACACGCTCGCGCAGCGCCACGAAAGTGTCGTCGGTGCGGGTCATGAGCACGCGGTACTTGCCGGTTTTTTCGATCTTGTCGCGCAGCCGCAGAGAAAACTCCAAGACGATGGTCTTCTCCATCTCTCCGCTCGCGGCCCGCGTCCCATTGTCAATGCCGCCGTGGCCGGGATCGATCACGATCAGCGGCCGGGAATCTCCATTGGGCTTAATCTCGACCGGCGCATCCGGCTTGCTCCTCTGCGGCGCCCCGCTGTCGAGCGCGAGGTTCCGCATGAAGGAGTCGCGGTCGGTCGCCGTAAGATGAAGCACAAGACGTGCCGGCTGATCGTTGATGGGATCGAGCACGAAGGCCATATCGACCTGAGCCGGCCGGGCAAGGTCGATGACCATGCGCGAGCCGCCCTGCATGACAAGCCCGAAACGGAACGCTTTGATCAGACCGCGGCCCATCTCTCCGGCCTGGGCCGGAAACTGGAAGGCGACCTGCGGCATGTCCATGACCACCCGATAGGGATTGGCGAGCGTGAAGGTGCGGATGTCGATCTTGCGGCTCAAATCGACGATCAGGCGGGTTTGTGTATCGTCCCCACCGAGCCGTACGTCGCTCGCCACCGGAAAATCGGCGGTCGCGCCTATCCGCGACCCGGATGCGCCGGTTCGCTCGGCCGCGGAAGCGCCGCCCAGGACCGTTGCGCCGAAGAGAAAAACCGAGATAGCCGCACGCACAGACATGGCTTTGTCGGCCCCTGCCAGACGGTCTTACTCCATTACTGGGGCGCAGTTAACCCAAACCTAAGGTGCGCCGTCGCAGCCGCGCCGAAGCCCTCTGGCGCTCCCTTGCCATTGCCGACCGCCAGCCCTAATAAAGGGGTGCTGACGAGCTATAGTTCCGGTCGTGCCACGTTCGGACATCCGGCAGACCGCAAATACCGCTCCCTGACACGCGACGGGAGGGGATTTCGCGGAAAGATTTGGTCGGCGGCATCGCATGCGTGCGGGCCCGACGGATCAGCAAAGCCGCTGTTCTTGTGGACACCGCCGCGGTTGTCGGTCGCATATGCCGCGCGTGATGCGAGGCGGCATATGCTCTCAAGCCGCTCTTCCGAGTCGAACTTCGTCAGCCAAGAGAACCAGGGGCTGCGCTTGCCAGCGTTGCCGCCCCGCATGGGCCAAAGGTCATGCTACGACTGCGCGTCGAGACCTCAACCGATTGCCGCCACAGCACCGTCGCCTCGCAGAGCGAGGCCATGACTGTGTCCGCGATCTCGGCGAGCTCGGTTGCCCGCCAAGCGTTGATCCCGCGCGCGCAGAACGATCATCATTTCACCCACCATCGGGCCGGTTTCCGGTCGCGCCGCGTTGCGCCGTCCATCTGGCGGCGAGCGGTGTGCCAGCCGGCCATCAAGAGATTGGTCAATGTCCAACAAAATGCTCGTCGATGCGACCCATCCGGAGGAAACCCGGGTGGTTGTTCTGCGCGGCAACCGTGTCGAAGAATTCGACTTCGAGTCTGCGAGCCGTAAACAACTTCGCGGCAATATCTATCTAGCCAAGGTCACACGGGTCGAACCATCGCTGCAGGCTGCCTTTATCGACTACGGCGGGAATCGTCACGGATTTCTCGCCTTCAGCGAAATTCATCCCGACTATTACCAAATCCCCGTCGCCGATCGGCAGGCACTGATCGCTGAGGAGGAGCGCGCCCAGCGCGCCGCCGAGGCGGAGGCCGACCGCCGCGCCGGGCGTCGCGCCGCACGTTCCGAGCGCGCGAGCAACCGCTCGCCCGACGAGATCAAAAGCACGCCGATCGAGAGCGAAGGCGAAGCCGCGGCAACGGCGGCCGACGAAATGGGCCCCCTCGCCGACGCGACGGAAGGACTGGCGGCGGAAGCGGGCTCCCCGGCTGCCATCGCCGCCGAGCCAATTCCGCTCGAGCCCGCCGAGGACGCCAGTGCGTCCGCCGCCGAGGCGCCGATCCAACTCGCGCAGCTCGAATCAAACAGCGCGTCAGAACCGGTTCCGACCGATGGCCAACCACATCCGGAGGAGAGCCACGCTAATGAAACCGGCGAATTGGCTGCTGCAGCGCTGACGAGCGAGAACGAAGCCGGCGAACCAGCCGCAGCGGGCACCAACATCACCGAAGTCAACGGCGCTGGTCCCGAAGGGGAGGAGGAGGTTGTGGAATCGGTCGGCGGGGCCGATGCGCTGGAGGAGGTGCCCGAGCGCATGCCGCGGGCACGTCGGCAGTACAAGATCCAGGAGGTCATCAAGCGGCGTCAAGTGATGCTGGTGCAAGTGGTGAAGGAGGAGCGTGGCACGAAGGGCGCAGCGCTAACCACCTATCTTTCGCTTGCCGGCCGGTATTCGGTGCTGATGCCGAATACCGCGCGCGGTGGCGGCATCAGCCGCAAGATCACGAGCGCTGAAGATCGTCGGCGGCTGAAGGAGATCGCGCAAGAGCTAGAAGTGCCGGAAGGAATGGGCGTGATCCTGCGGACCGCCGGGGCGAGCCGCACCAAAACCGAGGTCAAACGCGATTTCGAATATCTGCTGCGACTGTGGGAGACGGTGCGCGACCTCACGCTCAAATCGACGGCGCCGACGCTCGTCTACGAGGAAGGCTCGCTCGTCAAGCGTTCGATTCGCGATCTCTACAACAAGGATGTCGAGGAGATCCTGGTCGCGGGGGAAGATGCCCACAGCGATGCAAAAGAGTTCATGCGCATGCTCATGCCGAGCCATGCCAAGAATGTCAAACCCTACCGCGAGGCGCTGCCGATCTTCACCCGCTATGGCATAGAAAGCCAACTCGATGCGATGTTCACGCCGGTGATGCAGCTGCGTTCGGGCGGTTATATCGTGCTCAACCAGGCGGAAGCCCTGGTTGCGATCGACGTCAATTCAGGCCGCGCCACGCGCGAGCATCACATCGAGGATACTGCGCTCAAGACCAACCTCGAGGCGGCCGAGGAAATCGCCCGCCAGCTGCGCCTGCGCGATCTCGCTGGCTTGATCGTCATCGATTTCATCGACATGGACGAGAAGCGCAACAATCGCGCAGTGGAGCGGCGGTTGAAGGAATGCCTACGGCACGATCGCGCGCGCATCCAGGTCGGACACATCTCGCATTTCGGGCTGCTCGAAATGTCGCGCCAGCGCATCCGCTCGAGCGTGCTCGAGAGCTCGACTGAGAAATGCCCACACTGCGGCGGCACCGGCCACATACGATCGGTATCGTCGGTGGCGCTCCAACTGCTGCGTGCGCTCGACGAGATGCTGCTCAAGGGGGCAACGCATAATTTGAGCGTGCGCACACGCTCCGACATTGCACTTTATCTCCTCAATCAAAAGCGCGCCCATCTGCGCACGCTTGAGGAGCGCTTCCGCATCGCCATTATGGTCAGTGCCGATGCGACCATTGGCGGGCAACTATCCTTCGTCATCGAAAAGGGCGAGCAGGTGCACAGCCCGGAGCAGGCAAGAGCGCTGGCACTGCAGCCGGCGACCGCAATGCCGATCGAGGAGCAGGAAGGGGAGACCGAAGAAGAGGAGGCATACGAGGACGAGTCATTACCGGAGGATGCTGCCGTCAGCGCCGCGGAAGAGGCGGCGCGCGGGGTGGATGAGACAGGGCCGGACCGCAAGCGGAGACGGCGGCGGCGCGGCCGTCGCGCTGGCGAAGGAAGAGTCGAGCAGGAGGACGAAGGATTGCCGCAGGAGGCGGCGGACTTCGCTCCTGCAACGGGTGACCACGACGTGCCCGCCCATGACGTCCCCTCTCATGACGTCCCCTCATTGGAGCAGCCGCGTGAAGCTGGTGCAGGCGACGGCGAACGACCGGTAGAGCCGCATCGCGACGGGGAGCGGCGACGGCGGCGGCGCGGGCGCCGTGGCGGCAGGCGCAATCGTCGCGATCGCGATGGCGAGAACTTCGCGGCGGAAGCTACCATCGAGCCAGAAGCCGTCCATGCGAGTTCCACAGACGAGCCGAGCGGCGAAGCTGTGGCGCCCGCGGAAGTCGCCCCCGAACCCGAACCGCACGCCATGCCCCATGCCGGGGCGCCGAGCGAGGTGCCGCCGAGTATTGAGACCGCGTCGTACGAAGCGCAATCGGCGCCAAATGCACGGCTGCCCGACTCCGAAGCTGCAGCGCCCGAACCATCGCCGCGGCGCCGTTCGACTGTGCGCGAGCCGGCGCCGCAAGTATTGCGTGACGATGAAGGTCTTGCCCCGCCATCCTTCACGCCTCCCATACCTTCGATCGAGCCCGTCGTATCGAGTTCGGCGGAGGGCGAGACCAGTGATCGTCCGCGCCGTTCCGGTTGGTGGAGCAAGCGTGTGCTCGGGAAGAGCTAATCGCGTCCGCGCTTCAATTCGCGCCCGCCCGTCTGCGTCCCGCCCGCACGCGCCGACGGCTTGCGGTCGCATGACCGGAACTCGGCGATGAAAAGCGGCTGGGTCGAGAGCGAAGCGCAAGCGGCGGTTGACCGTTATGCCCGTAATGGTATCGCCCGTGACCTTGCTCTGCGCGTCTACACAACGCGCTTGCTCGGCCGCGATCCAAAACTGGTGCTGCATGGCGGGGGCAACACTTCGCTGAAGACCACGATGCCGGACCTTCTTGGCGAGGAGGTCGCGGTGTTGTGCGTCAAAGGCTCGGGCTCAGATATGGCAACGGTCGAGCCGCCGGACCTGCCCGCTGTGCGGCTCGACCGATTGCGCAAGCTCCGCACGCGCGCGGCACTGAGCGACGAGGAGATGGTGCGCATCCAGCGCGAGAGCCTGCTCGAGCCGACGGCGCCCAATCCATCGGTCGAGACGCTGTTGCACGCATTTCTACCCCACAAATTCGTCGATCACACCCATGCCAATGCGATCCTGAGCATCGTAGATCAGCCGGAGGGCGAGGCGATCTGCGCCGACGTCTACGACGGGCGCGTGGGCATCGTGCACTACGTGATGCCGGGATTCCTTCTCGCCAAGGCGGCAGCGGGAATCTACGACTCGCAGCCCGCGGTTGAGGGCCTGATCCTGCACAAACATGGCATTTTCACTTTTGGGCACAGCGCGCGCGAAGCCTATGAACGCATGATCGCGCTGGTCACGTTGGCCGAGGAGCGGCTGCAGAAGAAGCGTAATGCAGTGTTCGTGACGGCGCACTTGCCACAGGCGATCGCGCCGGTCACGGCGGTCGCACCCATCTTGCGCGGCGCATGCAGCCGCAAGGACGAAAGGATCGAAGGGGCGTGGCGTCATGTGATCCTCGATTTTCGCACCGGTCCCGGAATCCTCAATTTCGTCAATGGCGCGCAGCTCGCGCGCTACGGTCAGGCGGGCGTAGTAACGCCTGATCACACGATCCGCACCAAAAACTGGCCGCTCGTGACTGCCGCACCCGAACCCGACCGAATGGGCGACTTCAAGCGTGCGGTGCGTGCCGCGGTGAGCGCGTTCGTCCAGCGCTACCAGGCCTATTTCGCGCGCCAGAACGCCCGTGTCGGGGGAATCAAGCGCCCGCTCGACCCGCTACCTCGCGTGGCGCTCGTGCCGGGGCTCGGCCTGTTCGGTCTCGGACGATCGAAGAGGGCCGCCAGGGTCGCCGCCGATCTCGCGCAATGCGCGCTCGAGATCATCACCGATGCCGAGGCGATCGGCCGTTTCGAGTCGATCTCGGAAGACGAGATGTTCGACATGGAATATTGGTCGCTCGAACAAGCCAAGCTTGGGGTCGCGACGGAGAAGCCGCTCGCCGGCCAGATTGCCGTCATCACCGGCGGCGCCGGCACGATCGGTGCGGCGACCGCAAAGGCTTTTGCCGCGGCCGGCGCCGAGGTCGCGTTACTGGACGTTGACCAACGCGCGGCCGAGGAAAAGGCCAAGGCGATCGGAACAGCCGCGCTGGCCGTCAAATGCGACGTGACGAACACCATCTCCGTGACTGATGCTTTCGCTCAAGTGATCGAGGCTTTCGGCGGCGTTGATATCGTAGTGTCGAATGCCGGCGCGGCCTGGCAGGGTAGGATCGGCGAGGTCGACGAAGAGGTGCTGCGAAAGAGCTTCGAGGTGAATTTCTACGGCCACCAACGGGTGGCACAAGCAGCGGTCAAGGTGATGCTGGCGCAGGGCACCGGCGGTTGTCTTTTGTTCAACGTATCCAAGCAGGCCGTCAACCCGGGCGCGAATTTCGGTCCTTACGGACTTCCTAAGGCGGCGACGCTGTTCCTGGTGCGGCAATACGCCGTCGACTACGGCGCAGACGGCATCCGCGCCAACGCAGTCAATGCCGATCGCATCCGCTCGGGATTGCTCACCGATGCGTTCATCGCAGAGCGCGCCAAGGCACGTGGCGTGAGCGAGAAGAATTATCTCAGCGGCAATCTGCTCGGCCGCGAAGTTACCGCGGAGGACGTCGCGCAGGCATTTCTGCATCAAGCCTTGGAATTGAAGACCACGGGCGATGTCACGACCGTCGACGGCGGCAATATTGCTGCTGCGTTACGATAGGGGAGAGCCCGGCAGGATTCGCATCTTGCGCCGACGAGGTTGTCTCCCCTACTCCGCTTCCTCGCGCGTTTCCCTTGCGCTCGCCCACCCAAAAATCCCGTACATGATCGCGAGCGGGAGCAGGAGACCCCACACGCCGGTCGCGACGTACGCCAAGGTGCCGACTGCCGTCCCGGCGAGGAAGCCGAGCAAGATCGGGAATAGCGCACCAAACCGACCGCGTGCCGCATCGTAAGCCACGGCAAGTGTGGCATCACCCGGCGCTCGACGCCGAGCTTGCCACGCGAGCAACAACTCCGTCGCATCTATGGCGATGTGAGTAGTGTTCGTTGTCATGACATTGGTCGAGGCGACGTTCTGCATGAGGAGACGCACCGTTGCGCTCTGGGTGCCCATGGCAAAGAGCCCAAGCAGGCTCGCCGCGGCCACGCTGAACGCGCCGGCATCCGCGAGTGGCGCTCCGATTAATACGACGAGGAGGAAGGCGGTCAGGACGGCACACTCCAAGCCCAATATCCACGGCAGCGGCGCTCGGCCGCGCCGCTCGAGCGTGACCGCGATGACGGTAGTCATCATGCCGGCGAGGAGGAAGATCGGGACCGCCAACACTTTCGTGAGCACGCCTTGCTCGTGCCGGACAGTGGCTGCGGTCATGAGCACGAAGCTGCCGGTGACCTGCGCCACAAAGAACCCGAACAGGGCCAGTACTGTGAAGCTATCGATGAACCCGGCGGTGAAGCTCAGGAGCGGCGGGACGATCGTCGGAAGGCGCCGCCGTGACGGAAGCAAGAGCTCGGTCATGGTCAATCTATTCAGTTCGACTGGGTCCAGAACTGTCCGCTTAGTCCCGCGCAAGCGCCAATTCGCTTCGACCAGCGCATGCAGGACCATTCAAACATCGCCGAAAGGCGCTCTGCCGGACGGGCGTCACGGCTTGAGCCAATTCGCTAAACGATCGACGGCTTCGTGCATCTCCCCCGCCGCACCCGCGTAGCAGAAACGAATGAAATGTCTGCCTTTGACCGGATCAAAATCGACGCCGGGGGTCGCGGCTACGTGCGTCTGCGCTAGCATGCGCTTCGCGAACTCGAAGCTGTCATCGCTGAAACGCGACACATCGGCGTAGAGATAGAAAGCGCCATCGACCGGAAGAAATTTATCGAAACCGGCGCGCGGCAAGCCTTCGAGCAGAATGCGGCGATTCTCCTCGTATCCATGCTTGACCGTCTCCATCTCGGCGCGCCCGTCGAATGCCGCCTCGGCCGCAATCTGTGAGAGGGTCGGGACCGAGACCGCGAGATTGCCTTGAAGCCGATCGAGCGGACGTACGAGCGGTTCCGGCACGACCATCCAGCCGATGCGCCAACCAGTCATGCAGAAATATTTCGAGAACGAATTGATGATCACACAGTTCTCGGATAATCGCGCCGCGGTTTCCGCCGGAAATGCGTAATCGAGGCCATGATAGATTTCATCGGAAATGACTCTGATCCCCTCGCTTTCAGCCGCAGAGATGAGATCCCGTAACGCCTCCGCCTGCATCATTGTGCCGGTCGGATTGGCAGGGCTGGCGACGAGCACGCCCTTGAGCGGCCCCTTGCGATGCGCCGCCAACAGCATTTCCGGCGTGATCGCCCAGCGCGTGGCTTGCGTTGTCTCGATCGGCACCGCCTCGCAACCGAGCGCGCTCAGGATGTGCCGATAAGGCGGATAGCCCGGCAGCGCGACGGCGACTCGATCGCCCGACTCGAACAACGCAAGGAACGCCAGAACGAATCCAGCCGATGACCCGGTGGTGGCGACGACGCGCCCGGGGTCGATCGCAACCCCGTAGGTTTCCTCATAGTGCCGCGCGATGCGGGCGCGCAGCGTCGCAATACCGAGCGTCTCGGTATAGCGCAGCCGCCCCGACGCGAGCGCCGTGTGCGCAGCGGCGATCGCGCTCGCCGGTGCCGCCGCAGCCGGCTGGCCGACCTCCAAATGGATCACGCGACCGCCCGCTGCCTCCATGCGCGCGGCCGCCGCCATTACGTCCATCACCATGAAAGGTGGAACATCGCTGCGCGCCGAAGGGTTGATCAAACGTCGTGCCGCATCCAACATCAGCTCTATGCTCTCGATCGCTCGCGCACGCCCCGCCCCGCTGTCGCCGCATTTCTGCGCAGAATTTGGGCCATAAAGGTCCCGCAATCAGACCCTTAACCGCGTTGACCGCCCTGCGGCGCACCACTAGGTTGCGCGGAAAACGGTGCGAAGCCAAGCGGACATGACCGGAACCAAGAGACCTATCAGGCCGCGGCGAATGACGCCAGCGGCGCGCCTCGTTGCTCTTGTGACCGCCACCGCGCTTGTCGGTGCCGGCGCTCCGGTTCACGCACAGAAAAATAATGGGCCGCCCATCGTGCGCGATGCGGAGATCGAGCAGTTGCTGAGGGAGTATACCCAACCGATCCTTCGCACAGCGGGCCTTGCCCAGCAGAACGTCCAGGTTGTCATCATCAACGATCGTTCGTTCAACGCTTTCGTCGCCGACGGCCGCCGCATCTTCGTCAACGGCGGCGCGCTGATGGAATCCGAGACGCCGAACCAAATTATCGGGGTGCTAGCGCACGAGACCGGCCACATTGCAGGCGGGCACCTAGCGCGCATGCGCGAAACGATGGCATCGGCAACGACGCAATCGATCATCGCGATGCTCCTCGGCGCCGGCGCCCTGGTCGCCGCCGGGCGCGCTGGCGGCGCGGATCTCGGGCAAGCCGGTGCCGCCGCTATCGCCGGACCGACGATGGCCATCCAAAATACGATGTTCGGTTATATGCGCGCGCAGGAGGAGCAGGCCGACCGCGCCGGCGTGAAATTCCTCACCGCAACCGGCCAGTCCGCAAAAGGCATGTACGAGACGTTCAAGCGGATGGCTGACCAGGTTCTCTATCAGGTCCGCTACATCAATCCCTATCTGCAGACTCACCCGCTGCCGAGCGAGCGCGTGGCAGCGCTGGAAGGACTGGCCAAGGCCAGCCCCTACTGGGATCACAAGGACCCGCCGGCGCTGCAAGCACGCCACGATCTGATGCGCGCCAAGCTCTATGGCTTCATCGAGCGGCCCGATGGGGTAGCGCGCCGCTATCCGCCGAGCGACACCTCGTTGCCCGCGCGCTACGCGCGTGCGATCTCGGCCTATCGCTTCTCCGATCCGCGTGTCGCGCTCGGGCAGATCGAGGCTCTGATCCAGGCACAACCACAAAATCCGTACTTCTACGAGCTCAAGGGGCAGGCGCTGTTGGAAGCCGGGAAGCCCACCGAAGCAATCGCGCCGCTGCGGCACGCGGTGCAACTCGCACCCAACCCCACGCTGATCCAGATCATGCTTGGGCAGGCGCTCGTCGCCACGCACGATCGCGCACACGTCGACGAGGCGATACCGATATTGCAGGCGGCGGTGCTACGCGAGCAGGAATCGCCCGACGCCTACGGCCAAAAGAGCGATTTGGCCCGCGCCGATCTCGCGTCCGCCCAGGCAGCCTTCCTACGCGGCGACATCAAGACGGCGCGCGAAATCGCCACCCGAGCCAAGACGCGCTTTCCGGTCGGATCACCAGGTTGGGTCAAGGCCGATGACCTCGCCAGCCTCAAGCCTCCGCCAAACGCTTTACGCCGCTGATGAAAGGAAAAACGACAATGAAACTCGTTCTGCGCCGCTGCGTTGCCGCTCTGCTTGCCCTGGCGCTGGCGCTGCCCGCCGCCGCTCTCGCGCAATCCTTCAGCGGCGATCAGCGCCGCGACATCGAGCGCATCATCAAGGAATACCTGCTGACCAATCCCGAGCTTCTGCAAGACATCATGAACGAGCTCGAAAAGCGGCAGGCCACGGCGGAAGCGGAAAAGCATCGCGCTGGCGTCAAGGAGCACAGCGCTGCCCTTTTCACTTCGCCGCGTCAGGTGACGCTGGGCAATCCGCAGGGTGATGTCACCGTAGTCGAATTCTTCGATTACAATTGCAGCTATTGCAAGCGTGCCATGGCCGACATGCTCGATCTGCTCAAGGGCGACGAAAAGCTCAAATTCGTGCTTAAGGAATTCCCGGTGCTGGGCGAGGGTTCAATCCAGGCGGCGCAGGTTGCGGCGGCGGTGCGCATGCAGGATAAGAGTGGCAAGAAATATCTCGAGTTCCATCAAAAGCTGCTCGGCGGACGCGGCCAGGCGGACAAAGCGCGCGCACTTGCCGCCGCGAAGGACGCGGGACTCGATGTCGCGCGAATCGAAAAAGACATGTCGAGCGACGAGGTCAAGGCCACCATCGAGGAGAACTTCAAACTCGCGGACGCGCTCGGGCTCAACGGGACGCCGAGCTACGTCGTGGGCAGCGATGTGGTGGTCGGTGCTGTCGGCTTCAACACGCTCAAGGAAAAGGTGAATGCCGCGCGCTGCGGCAAGCCTACCTGCTAGGTGGGCGACCTCCTCCCCTGCCAACGAGCCGATTCGAATCGGCGGCCTCGCATCGCACCTCATGTGACCACGAGCTCACGCTCGCCGACGCGGTCGATGCGGGGGTCGAGCGACGGATACGATTCGCGCATCGGCTTCCCCTTCGCGCGGGAGGTCCGTATAAACGGCGTGCTCCTGGTTCCGGCAGCACACCGTCCATGGCGAAAACCGTCTACGTCCTCAACGGCCCCAATCTCAATCTGCTCGGCACACGCGAGCCCAAGACCTATGGCCGCGCGACGCTGCGAGATGTAGAGAGGCTTTGCCGTGAAGTCGCCCGACGCCACAAATTCGAGCTCGAATTTCGGCAGTCGAACCACGAGGGTGAAATCGTGGACCTGATCCATGAGGCTGCCGCTAATAACGCCACCGGCATCATCATCAATGCGGGCGGCTATACTCACACCTCGGTCGCAATCCGCGATGCGGTTGCGGCGGTCGAGGTGCCCGTGGTCGAAGTCCACATCAGCAACATTTTCGCGCGCGAGAGCTTTCGCCATCATTCCCACATAGCCCCGGTCGCCAAAGCCAGCCTGTGCGGCTTCGGGGTCGGCGGTTACGCGCTCGCCATCGACGGCTTGGCCGCCCTGATCGGGACGCGGCGCAAGAGCTAAGCTCATGAGCGGCGAGCGCAAAAGCAAGGACAAGCTCGCGATCGATCCCGACCTTGTGCGCGAGCTTGCCCGCCTGCTCGAGGAGACCGGACTGAGTGAGATCGAGTTCGAACGCGACGGGCAGCGCGTGCGCGTTGCGCGACAGATGCACGCGCTCGCCGCCGGCCCGTCTCGCCTCGGTCCTGCGGCGAGCGTGCCTCTGCCCGTCGCCGAAGCCGGACCGATCGATCCCGCGAAGCATCCGGGCGTCGTCACTTCGCCCATGGTCGGCACCGCTTATGTCGGACCGGAACCGGGCTCGCGGCCCTTCGTCGAAGTCGGCACCCGGGTGCAGACCGGCGATACGCTGCTCATTGTCGAAGCCATGAAGACCATGAACCAGATTCCGTCGCCGCGGACCGGCACGGTGATCCAGGTTCTGATCGAGGACGGTCAGCCGGTCGAATTCGGCGAACCGTTGATGATCATCGAGTGAGCGCTCTGTCGCCCTCACTGTTGCTTGCGAAGATGTCGAAATGTTCGACAAGATCCTGATCGCAAACCGCGGTGAAATCGCATTGCGCGTGCTGCGCGCCTGCAAAGAGCTCGGCATACCCTCGGTCGCCGTGCATTCGACCGCCGATGAGGATGCCATGCACGTGCGCCTCGCCGACGAGAGCGTGTGCATCGGCCCGCCCGCTGCCCGCGACAGCTACCTCAACATCCCGGCGCTACTGGCCGCCTGCGAGATCACTGGCGCCGACGCGGTGCATCCGGGTTACGGCTTTCTCGCGGAGAACGCACGCTTTGCCGAAATACTCGCCGAGCACGACATTCATTTCATCGGGCCGAAGCCGGCGCACATTCGGCTCATGGGCGACAAGATCGAAGCCAGGCGCACGGCGGAACGATTGGGCATGCCGGTGGTGCCGGGCTCGAATGGCGGCTTGTCCTCCGATGAGGAGGCGATATCGGTGGCGCACGCGCTTGGCTTTCCGGTCCTCCTCAAGGCTGCTGCCGGGGGCGGCGGGCGAGGCATGAAGGTAGCGCAAGGGCCGGAAGAGCTCGTCGCAACGCTTGCCACCGCTCGCGCGGAGGCCAAGGCCGCGTTCGGGGACGAGGTGCTTTATCTCGAGAAATATCTCGCGCAGCCGCGCCACGTCGAGATCCAGGTGCTGGGCGACGGCCACGGCCGAGCCATCCATCTGGGCGAGCGCGACTGCTCGCTGCAACGCCGCTATCAGAAAGTTTGGGAGGAAGGTCGTTGCCCCGCGCTCAATGAGAGCGCGCGCAACGCAATCGGCGAAACGGTCGCCGAAGCGATGCGCAAGCTGGAATATCTCGGCGTCGGCACGGTCGAATTCCTATATGCGGACGGGAAGTTTTATT
>DATNNX010000168.1:0-3083 GCA_035601615.1 Xanthobacteraceae bacterium | reverse complement strand
TGAACTGCGCGAATCTTTTTGCATGCCCCCTCCCTATCCCTCCCCCGCAAGCGGGGGAGGGAACGCCGCGGCACGAGCGGCCCCCTCAGAACGATTCAGCTCTGCTTAAGGACTCGCCCCTCCCGCGCCGGCATACTCCATGCTGCGAAACTGCCGCTGCGCGCCACCTCGCGCCGCGGTGGCCGTGGCGGCCCATTTATCCTAGTCTTGCGACACCGGTATCCGTTCGCCGGCACGGGGCAACCCATGGCACCGGCTCAGATCAAGCGCCGCGTCTTCCTCGCGCTGCTCGCCGCGGCCGCCTGGCCGCTCGCGGCGCGCGCGCAGCAAACCAAAAAGATTCTGCGGGTCGGGGTGTTGTGGCCGAACCCGCCGGCGACATTCGAGTTCATGCGCCAAGGCTTGAATGACTTCGGCTACGTCGAGGGTCAAAACGTCGCTTTCGAGTTTCGCTGGGCGGAAGGCAAGCTCGATCAGCTGCCCGAATTGGCCGCCGAGCTCGTTCGCCTTCAGGTGGACGTTATCGTGACGCTCGCGCCTCAAGCGACGCTGGCGGCCAAGCAAGCCACGCAGACGATTCCGATTGTCTTCGTGGCGATGGGCGATCCTGTCGCGAGCGGAGTCGTGGCAAGCCTCGCGCGGCCGGGCGCGAACCTGACGGGCACGACCCGGATGATCTCCGAGATGAGCGCCAAGCACGTGGAGCTCATCAAGGAGGCGGTCCCCTCGCTCGCCAGACTGGCCGTCCTCTGGAATCCCACCAATTCGTCGCACGCCCCGGCGCTGCAGGCCGTCCATGCCGCTGGCCGCGCGTTGTCGCTGCAAGTTCAACCGTTGGAAGTACGCGCAGCCGCCGAGCTCGACGGTATTTTCGATATCGTCGTCCGAGAAAGAGCCGACGGCGTCCTCTTCATCGCCGACCCCGTCTTTTTCATCGCCCTCAAGCGCATGGCGGACTTCGTTGCGTCGAGCCGCCTGCCTGCCATCGCCAACTTTACCGAATTCCCCAAGCTCGGGGGCCTGATCGGCTACGCGCCGAGCATTCCGGATGAGTTCCGGCACGCGGCGAGTCACATCGACAAGATCCTCAAAGGCGCCAAGCCCGCCGATCTGCCGGTCGAGCAGCCGACGCGCTTTCAGCTGGTGATCAACCTCAAGACCGCCAAGGCGCTCGGCCTCGAGCTGCCGTTGATGTTCCTCGCCCGCGCCGACGAGGTGATCGAATGAACCGTCGCGCGTTCATGGCGCTGCTCAGTGCCGCCGCTGCGGCTTGGCCCTTTGCCACGCGCGCGCAGCAAAGCGAGCGCGTGCGGCGCCTTGGATTGCTGCAGGGACTGGCTGCGGATGATCCGGAATGGCAACGCCGCTTCGGCGCATTCAAACGCAGCCTCCAGGACTTGGGCTGGACCGAGGGCCAAAACGTCACATTCGAAGGCCGCTTCGCCGACGCCAAACCCGAGCGGCTGCCCGCGCTTGCCGCCGAGCTTGTTCGTGCAAACGTCGATGTCATCGTCACGAACGCAGCACAACCGATCGAGGCTGCCCGCAAAGCGACCAGCACCATTCCCATCGTCATGGCGTCGGTGGGCGATGCGGTGGCCGCCGGCTACGTCGCCAGCCTGGCGCGGCCGGGCGGAAATGTCACCGGACTGACGCTGGTTGCCACCGATCAAAGCGCAAAGCGGCTGCAGCTTCTCAAAGAAATCGTGCCGAATCTCGTTCGCGTCGCGGTGGTTTGGAACGGCAACGCGTCCGGCCATCGCCTGCAGCTTCGGGAGATGGAGCTGGTGGCGCCGGGACTGGGGATGACCTTGCAATCGCTTCCGCTGCGCAGTGGCGAGGACATCGACGCGGCCTTGCAGGCCGCCGCGCGGGCGAACGCGCAGGCGCTCTTCACCATGGACGATCCGCTCGTTCTATCGCAGCGTGCGCGCATCGTGGAATTTGCGATGCGGCAGAGACTGCCCGTCATGGGCGAGTTCAGGTCCGTTCCCGAGGCCGGTGGGCTTGCGAGCTATGGCCCGAACCTGCTCGACAATTGGCGCCGCGCCGCGCGCTACGTCGATAAAATATTCAGAGGCGCCAAGCCCGCCGATCTGCCGGTCGAGCAGCCCACCAAATTCGAGCTGGTGATCAATTTGAAAACTGCGGCTGCGCACGGCCTCACCCTTGCGCCCGGCGTGCTGGCCATTGCCGATGAGGTGATCGAGTGAGCATCCGTAGGGTGGGCAAAATCGCTCTCTGTACTGGTGCCGCGTGGGCGACCAGGGCGTTCACGCCCGTCTTCGACGGGCTGTGGCGGGCACGATTTTGCCCACGCGAAAGAAACGAGCAGCGCGCCTTTGCCCACCCTACGGCATTGAGAAAGCGCCTGCGGGAATGAGATCTTAAACGAATTATCAACCGTAAATGCCTGATTAATATTGCGCTTTGAGAGGTTCGAAGCCCTGCGATTGCCCTCAGACGCGGCACAGGAATTTCGCAAAAAATCACAGAATTGTCGGGAACCGCACATTCTCTTGCGGGTTAGGGAATGGATGGACGGCCCTGGGGGGGACGGCATGCGGACAGCCCAAGACTACCAGCAGCGCGCTGCCGAATGTGTGCGGCTCGCTCGTAACTCCACTCATGCGACCAACAAGGCGCTCCTGCTCGAGATGGCCCTCACCTGGGTCAAGCTGGCCGAGCAGGCAGAGGCAAAGGAGAGCGAGGCGAGGTTGCCTCCCTCGTTGCGTCTGGTGCGGGTCGCTGCGGGTCAAGGAGCCTAGCCATGATCTTCCCCTTCATCGCGGATGGCTGCTTCGATCCCGAGGCGACCAAAATCATGGGCGATGTGTTCGACGAGATGATCTGGTCGCTCGACCAGTTCGGCCGGCCACGCATCATTCAAGAGGCGGTCGCGCGGCACGTCATCAAGGCCGTGCGCGACGGCGAGCGCGACCCCGACGTCATCTATCAACGGGTGCTCGCGGCGATGACGTCGAAGCTCGGCCTCGCCGAGGCAAGCCGAGAGAGCGCCAGCCGCGCACCGGGAGGAACCGGGGCTTCCGCCGGCTAACCGGTTGACACGCGCGAAGCGCGGG
>DATNNX010000167.1:0-8005 GCA_035601615.1 Xanthobacteraceae bacterium | reverse complement strand
CGCAGATGTGGCAGCCGTTGGGGAAATTCTGCACCGGCGCAAAATAGGTCGCGGTCGCGATCAGCCCGACATCCATGTCTTTAGGCAGCTTCGTCGGCTCCATCGCCTCCTTCGCTACATCCTTGATGGTGAGCGTCCGGTTGGTCTTGGGACTGGAGAACACGCCGTCGGCAAAGTTGATATCACCCGCATCGACGTTGAGGAGATGCGCCGCGATCGCCTTGCCCTTGGTTGCGATCCTCTCGACCGCCGCGGCGACCGCCGATCCGCCGATGGTGGCCGAGCGCGATCCGCCGGTGCCTTCGCCCACGAAGACCTGATCAGTGTCGCCTTGAACGTAGTGCACCTCCTCCGGATCGACGCCAAGGCGGTCGCACATGATCTGCTTGAAGATCGTCTCGTGGCCTTGACCCTGGGTAACGCTGCCGGCCAGCAGGGTCGCCGCGCCCGACTTGTCAAACCTGATCTCGGCGCCTTCAAAGCCTTGCGCTGCTGCGCGCTCGATCGTGTTGGAGAGCCCGATGCCGCGCAGCTTGCCGCGCTTGCGCGCTTCGCTGCGCCGGCGCTCGAACCCGGCAAAATCGGCGAGTGCCAGCGCCATGTCCATGGTCTTTTCGAACTCGCCGCTGTCGTAGGTGAAGGTCAGGCCGGTCTTGAACGGCATGGCCCCGGGCGCAATGTAGTTCTTGCGCCGCAGTTCGGCGGGATCGATGCCGAGCTCATCGGCCGCGAGATCGACCATGCGCTCGATCACATAGGCGGCTTCTGGACGGCCGTTGCCGCGATACGGGCGCACCGGATTGGTGTGGGTGAAAACCGCGGTCACATCGGCATGAATGGCGGGCGTGCGATAGACGCCGGCAAGCGTGCCAATATTGCCGGTGAAGGCGGGCATGCCGGTCTGCAGATAGGCACCGATGCTGGCGATGGTGTGCACGCGCAGGGCGAGGAAGATGCCGCTGCGATCGAGTGCAAGCTCGGCGCTGGTGACGTTGTCGCGGGCCTGCGCATCGCATAGGAACGATTCAGAGCGGGTCGAGGTCCATTTGACTGGTCGGCTCAGCACTTTCGAGGCCAGCAGCACCAGCGCCACTTCGTTGTAGACGGCCGATTTCATCCCGAAGCTGCCGCCGATGTCGCCGGCGATGACGCGGATCTTGCTCTCCGGCACCTTCAGGATCGGCGCGAGCTCGGCGCGGAACGGATGCGCCCGCTGCAGGGTGGTGTAGACGGTGTAGCGCTCCTCCGCGGCGTTGTAGTCGCCGATCGATCCGCGCGGCTCCATGCTGGCGGCTGTGACGCGGTTGATCACGAAGGGATGCTTGATGACGTGATCGGCCTTGGCAAAGGCGGCGTCGGTCGCGGCCTTATCGCCGAAGAGCTGAACGAATCCGATATTGTCGGGGCATTCGTCCCATACGCGCGGCGCGCCCTCGGCGCTGGCCTCTGCGGTCGAGGCGACCGCGGGAAGCGGCTCGTAATCGACCGTGATCAGTTCGGCCGCGTCCTGCGCTTGCAACAGGCTCTCCGCCACCACGAAGGCGACATAGTCACCGGCAAAGCGCACGCGATCTTTGACGAGCGCGGGATAGGGCGGTCGAAAGCTCGTGCCGTCGCGGCGCTTGAGCCCACCGGGGACCGGAAGGTCGCCCCATCCGGACGCTTGCCAATCCGCGCCCGTGAGCACCGCGCGCACGCCGGGCGCTGCCTTGGCCCGGCTCGTATCGATTGAGCGAATGCGCGCATGGGCGTGCGGCGAGCGCAGCACGTAGCCGAAAGCCATGCCGGGCAACACGACGTCGCCCACATAGCGGCCGCCGCCCCTGAGCAGGCGTGGATCCTCGAACCGGGACACGCTTTGGCCGATCGCAAATTCACCCATAGGATTTCCTCGGGGCTATCGAGCGCGGAAAAGATGTCGCTGGTCCTGGCACCAAGCGGGGGATCAGTTGGTCGGCACGATGTTGGCGTCTTTGGCGAGCTTCACCGTCGCGCCGATATCGTCCTGGAAGAAGCGTTCGAATTGCTCGACGCTCATCGGCTGCGGCTCGACCCCGAGCTTCGCCAGTCTTTCCTGAATCACCGGCATGTCTAGAGCCTTTTGGGTTTCGTCGTGGAGCTTGTCGATGATCGATCGAGGCGTACTCGCCGGTACGGACAATCCTCCCCAGTACACGTACTCCGCGTCGGGATAGCCGGCCTCCGCCACCGTCGGTACGTTCGGCAAAGAAGGTGCCCGCCTCGCCGTGCTGACCGCGAGGATCGTCACCTTGCCGTCGCCGAGCACCGAGGCCGCCGCTGCGATGGGCACATAATAAAAATCGATGCGTCCTGCCATCAGTTCGGTGAGCCCCTCTGCGCCGCGGAATGGGATGTGACGCACATCGATTCCGGCGGCGACGCGCAGACGTTCGGCGGCCATATGGGACGCGGAGCCGATGCCCGCGGAGGCAAATGTCAACGCTCCCGGCTTTGCCTTTGCTGCCGCGACCAAGTCCGCAACCGTCTTGAAGCCGGTCGAAGGCGCCGCTACGAGCACGTTCGGCTGAATTCCAAATAGGACCACCGGCGCGAAGTCGCGCACCGCATCGTAAGGCAGCGTCCTGTGCAGCACGACCTGAGCGCTCAGAGAGGACGAGTGCAGCAAAATGGTATGGCCGTCGGGATCGGCCTTGGCGACCATGGCAGCACCGATCGTCCCGCCGCCACCCGGCTTGTTCTCGATGACGAATGGGTGACCGACCTGTCGCGAGACCTGATCGAGCACCACGCGCGCCACGCTGTCATTGGCATTGCCAGCGGTAAACGGGCTGATGACCTGTATTGCCCGCGTTGGCCACGGTTGCGGATCGGCCGCCGCCGTTGCCGCCAGGAGCCCCACACCCGCGACGGCGCTGTACAAAGTACGGTCTAGTGTCATTTGCACCTCTCTGGATCTCCTCGAGCATAGCGCAGCGGCACGTTCCTCGGAAAGAACGGACTTGGCGCTATGTCCGTTGTAGCACGGCGTTGAAGAGTGTGAGCCTCTCCTCCTGCAGATTGCGCAACATGTTTTTGGTGACGGTTGGAAAAGCCTCCCCAATCAAGATATGGAGCCCGAGCGGCGGCAGCGACCCGCTCTCGAGCGCCTTGGTGCGAGCGATCTGTTGCTCCAGGGCTTCCGCGGTTGTGTCCTGCCAGGCGACGACCCGCAAACCGATGCGCTCGAGCGCGGCTCGGGTTGCTTGCGGCGTGGACAGGAAGCTGATGCTTTTGTCATTGGCCCAGCGTGCCGGGTAGTACGGCTCGCCGCCGGGGCCGGCGGCAATCTCCTGCAGCGCGAGGCGCCCCGCGGGTGCGAGCACGCGGCGCATCTCGCCATAGAGGCGATCGCGGTCGGCGATGTTCATCGCCGCATTCTGTGACCACACGACATCGAAGCTCGCATCGGCGAATGGCAGATCGAGCGCATCGCCCTGGCGATAGGTGACCTTGTCGGCGAGTCGCGTGCGCTGCGCGAGCATGGCAGCGAGCGCGATGAATTCCGCCGTGAAATCGAGGCCCGTTACCTGGCAGCCGAATGTGCTCGCGAGATAGCGCGACGGGCCGCCGATGCCGCAGCCGACGTCGAGCACGCGGTCGGAGCCGTTGATGTGAGCGAGCTGCGCCAGCCGCACGGTCGCATTGCGGCCGCCCGAATGGAACTCGTCGACCGGCGCGAGATCGTCCGGGGTGAGATGGTCGACGTCTTTTCCCGCCGCTTGCAGCGCAGCCAGGATGGCATCCCCCAGCGCGCGTTGCTTGTAATGCTCGGCGACTGCTTGCGGCGATCGCGACATTCCGGGCCTCTCCGCTTCGCCCTTAGGTTATAGCGCCGGACGCTGGCCCGTTGATAGCGCAGCGAAATCCACTCTCCCCGTAGGCGGGGAGAGCGAGCAGACCGAGTTTGCAGACGGGCAGGTCAGAAATTCGCCGCCAGCTTCGGCTTCGGTGCGGGCGCCGATCCCTTCGGCAGGTCGAACATGCTGTCGGGAAGGCTGTCGAAGAAGGCGAGCACCTCCGACGTCTTCACCACGTCGGCATATTTGGCGTTCATGTCGCACAAATTGATCGCGTGGCTCGCCTGTGAGCGGTCGAAACAGGCCTCCTCGGCCAGTGCGATGCGGTAGTTGAGACTGAACGCGTCGAGCACGGTGGCGCGCACGCACCCCGACGTTGTTGTGCCGGTAACGATCACGCTGTCGCAGCCGAGCAGCGTGAGATAGCTCGCCATATTGGTGCCGAAGAAGCCGGACGGCTTCTGCTTCAGCACCACGATGTCCTGCACAGCCGGAGCGATCTCGGCGACGATGTCGTTTCCGTCCACGTTGGTCGCGGGCCGGCTGGAGCGATCCTCGTCCGAGCGGGAGTTCTTCCAATTCCAGCTTCCGCCATCCCAATTGTCCTCGCGCCGCACGCCTGTGGTGTAGATCACCGGGATGCCCTTGGCGCGCGCCTTCTCGATCAGCGTCTTCAGATACGGCATGGCAACCCAGGCGTCCTCGCCGCAGGAATTGCGCCAGCGCTTGATCGATTCGAGAATCGGCATGGGACGCTCGTCGCAGAATGCGTAGTTCACGTCGATGATCAGCAGGGCGGGGCGCTTGCCAAATCCGCCGCGCGCGCCGTAACCCGACGTGGCGAAAACCGCTTTGTCGCGCTCGGTGAGGAACTTGTTCCAGATGGGCTCTGACATGGTCGTGGTTCCCGGTTTCTCGGTTGAGGTTGGCTCGATTTGATCGTTCAAAGGCTCGCGCGCACGCTTTCGACGAAACTCATGTCGATGATCTCCTCGTATTTGATGTCGGCCTTGAGGATGCCGGCCTCGCGCACGACGGCGCTGCCGGTGGCCCAGGCCTCTTTGCTGATCATGCCGTCCTTGCTCCACATCTTGTCGCTGAACGAGCGGTCGAGCGTCGCCTTGAGGTCTTCGAGCGCCATGGTGGGAAATTGTTTCTTGGCGATCTCGGCGGCCTCGTTGGGATTGGCGTAGAGGAATTTCAATCCCTTCACCATCCCCTTGACGAATCCGCGAACCACCTCGGGCTCCTTTTGGATCGAATCGAGGCGGACGTTGATGGTGGAATAAGCGTAGGGGCCGAGCTCCTTGGGCACGTTGAAGAACGGCTCGTTCCAGATGTTTTGCCGGATGCCCTGCGTGATCATGGGCTCGGTGGAGTTGCCGATCACGGCCTGTCCGCCCCGCACCGCGGCAGGAACAGCCGAGTTTGCCACCTCGATCAGCGTGACGTCACGCTTGGCGTCGAGCTTCCACTTGGCCAAGAGGTAGCGCATGATCGAGTTCGGCGTGCCGCCATAGGGCCCGACCGCAATCGATTTGCCCTTGAAATAACTCGTCCAATCTTTGTCCTTGGGATCGTGGCCCTTGGCGGCGCAGAGATAGACGTTGCCGCGGTCGACGCAGTGCACGACCGCGCGTAGCTCCGCGCCTTTGGCCTTGGCGAAGGCGTTGTGCTCGGGCCCGCCGATGAAGGCGAACGCCTGCCCCGAGAGAACCGCGTTGGTGTGGCCGCCGCCCGTCTCGATCGTCACGATCTTCACGACGATATCCGACTCGGCGAAGTAACCGTTGGCCATCGCGATGTACATGGGTAGATAGCCGGTCGAGTGCACGGGTTCGGCGACCAGCAACTCCTTGCTCTCAGCACGCGCGATGAAGGGCGGGGCTGCAAGCGCCAGGCCGAGGCCAGTGCCGAGGGTCGCGGTCGACTGGAGAAATTTTCGCCTGTTCATGACGTCCTCATTTTAGTTCGCTCTTGGTTTGCCGAAGCAGGAGACCCGCCGACGGATTTGCGTCATTGCCGCACGCCCCTGCGCAGGATGCTTTCGACCCAGGACACCGTCGCGTACATCACCATCGCCAAGGTCGACAGCACCAGCACCGCCACCCAGACCAGCGCGATATCGTAGGTCTGGCCGGCATAGAGGATCGCGCGGCCGAGCCCGTGCTGGGAAGCGATGAACTCACCGACGATCGCGCCGGTCAAGGCAAGGCCGATATTCACCCGCAGCACCGATATGATCCAGGGCAGGCAGAACGGAACCACAAGCTTGCGGAACACCTGCAGGCGCGAGGCGCCAAGCGAATAGAACAGTTTCTCCTCGTCCGGGTCGAGTGCCTTTACGCCGGCATAGGCGGTCAGCGTCGAGACTACCAGCGTCAGCGCGGTCGCCACCGCCACCTTGGAGAGGAGTCCGATCCCGAACACCAGGATGATGAGCGGGGCGAGCGCGAGTTTCGGAATCGACTCCAGGCAGATGACATAGGGCTGGACGATGGCCGCGTAGTTGCGCGACCACCAGAACGACAGCCCGAGCAGCGATCCCGCCGTGGTGCCGATGAGAAAACCGAAAATGGTCGAGCGGAAGGTGAAGCTGATGTCCGTCCAGGCGTCGCCGGTGGTGAAGAAGATCGCCATCGTGCGGGCGATGGCGCTCGGCTGCGACCAGAAGAAGGCATCGATCCAGCCGGCGCGGGCGCCGATTTCCCACAGCGACAGGCCCCCGATGAGGATGGCGATTTGCGCGCTGATGAGCGCCCAGGCCCGCCAATCCTTCTGCACCGGCAAGCGCCGCACCGGCTTCGCTGCCGGCCCGGCGCTTTGCGCGTTCGCTTGCCCGCGATCGAGCCTCGCCATGGCGCCGACGCCGGGGCTGGTGTCTTGAACGGCCATTGTGTCCCGCTGCTAGCTCAGGCTGCTTCGCTGATCTGTTCGGACGCCGTGCCTTCGAGATGGAGCAGTTCGAGGCAGCGCTCCTTGATGGCGAGGAACTCGCCGCTCAGCACGCTCCCTCGAATCCGCGGCCGAGCAAGCGGCACCGGGATGCTCGCGATGATCCGGCCCGGCCGCGTGCCCATCACGTGCACCTCGTCGGAGAGATAGATCGCCTCCTCGACGTCATGGGTCACGAACAGCACGGTCTTGTTGAAGTCGCTCCACAATTGCATCAGCCATTCCTGCATCTTGAGCTTGGTCTGCGCGTCGAGCGCTCCGAACGGCTCGTCCAGCAGAATGACGTCGGTATCGAACAACAGCGTGCGCAACAACGCGGCGCGCTGGCGCATGCCTCCGGACAGCGCATTGGGATAGAGGTATTCGAAGCCGGCGAGTCCGTATCGGTGCAGCAGCGGCAGCGCCCGTTCGCGCGCCGCACGCAAAGGCACGTGCTGAATCTCCATGCCGAGAATGACGTTGTCGAGCACCGTGCGCCAGGGCAGCAGCAGGTCCTTTTGCAGCATGTAGCCGACGCGGCCGATGGTACCGGTTGCATCGACGCCATCGATGAGCACGCGGCCGCCGGTCGGCTCCAGCAATCCGGCGATGATGTTGAAAATGGTGGTTTTCCCGCAGCCCGAGGGACCAATCAGGCTGACGAAGCGGCCTTGCGGGATGGCGAGCGTGACCGGCGCGAGCGCGCGGAAAGCGCCGCTCCGCGTTTGGAACGTCATGCTGACGTCGGCAACGCAAAGTTTCGGGGCCGAGGACGACATGCGTACTCCGCGTGATGGTATCGCGGATCTCCCTCCGCAATTATATCGCAAGATCCGTGCCAACCACCATGGCAGTTCGGGTGCGAGGGCCGATGCCCCTCACTTCGCCTCGGCGTTGGTCGCTGCCCTGAGGATGGGAGACCACCGCGCGATCTCTGCCTTGACGAAGCTGTTGAACTTTGCCGGCGTGCGCTCCTCCTTGCTGGGCAGCGCTCCGCCGAGGTCGGCCAACCGTGCCTGGACCTCGGGGTTGTCCAGCGCCTGGTCGAGCGCAGCGGCAAGCTTCTCGACGACTGCCTTCGGCGTACTCTTGGGCGCGAAAATTCCGGCCCAGATGCTCATCCGATAATCGAGCCCTCTTTCCTTCGCCGTCGGCACGTTGGGCAGCACCGGTAGGCGCTTGTCGGCGGACACGCCGTACGCCTTGACCGTGCCAGCCGCGATCTGCGGGGCGACGCTGACCGCCTGCTCGCA
>DATNNX010000166.1:0-9245 GCA_035601615.1 Xanthobacteraceae bacterium | reverse complement strand
CATCGAAAAGAAGCGCTTTGATCCAATGGATGGATTGCCGGGTCAAGCCCGACAATGACGACCGGATGAGGCGCGGCCGAAGACATTGGGAACGCTCAGCGCGGCGCGAGCCGCAGCGCGCCGTCGAGGCGGATCACCTCGCCGTTGATGTAAGTGTTCTCGATGATGTGGCGCGCGAGCGCGGCGAACTGATCGGGGCGCCCGAGCAGTTTTGGAAACGGCACCGCCGCCGCGAGGCTCTTCTGCGCCTCCTCCGGCAACGCCATCAGCATTGGCGTGTGGAAGATGCCGGGCGCGATGGTAGCGACGCGGATCCCGAACTGCGCAAACTCGCGCGCGGCCGGCAGGGTCAAGGCGGCGACGCCGCCCTTGGAGGCGGAATAGGCCGCCTGTCCGATCTGTCCTTCGAAGGCTGCGACCGAGGCCGTCATGATGATGACGCCGCGCTCGCCGTCGGCGAGCGGGCTCAAGCTTTGCATGTCGGCGGCGACGAGCCGCACCATGTTGAAGGTGCCGATGAGATTGATGTTGATGACGCGTTCGAAATCGGCGAGCGGCATCGGCCCGTCGCGGCCGACGATACGCTTGGCCGGCCCGACGCCGGCGCAATTGATCAGAAGGCGGGCGGCGCCGTGCCGATCGCGCGCCTCCTTGAGCGCGGCGCTCGACTGCTCGGCACTCGTCACATCGCAGCGCACGGCGTAGCCGCCGATCTTCTCCGCCAGCTCACGGGCGGCGTCGAGATTGACATCGAGCACGGTGACCTTGGCGCCGGCGCGGGCGAGCTCGCTTGCGGTCGCGGCGCCGAGGCCGGAGGCGCCGCCGCTCACGACTGCCGCGTGTCCTTTGATGTCCATCAGGTCTTCCGTGCGGCGGCGGCGTCCGGGTTCTCGATCAAGAGCGCGATGCCTTGCCCGCCGCCGATGCAGGCCGAAGCGATGCCGTAGCGCAGCTCTGCGCGCTTGAGCTCGCGCGCGAGCGTGAGCGCGAGCCGCACGCCCGTCGCGCCCAGAGGGTGGCCGATGGCGATGGCGCCGCCGTTGACATTGAGCTTGGCCTCCTCGATGCCGAGCTCGCGCGCGCAGGCCATCACTTGCGCGCCGAATGCTTCGTTGATCTCGAAGCGGTCGATCTGCGAAATCTTTAGCCCGGCGCGCTCGAGCACGGCCTTGATCGCCGGCACCGGGCCGATGCCCATGATGTCCGGCGGCACGCCCACGGTGGCGCCGGCGAGGATGCGCGCGAGCGCGGTTTTGCCCGTGCTCTTCGTATATTCGGAGGATGCGACGAACGCCGCCGCCGCCCCGTCGACAATGGCGGAGGAATTGCCGCCGGTCTGCACCCCGCCGAAGGCGGGACGAATCGCGGCGAGCGCCTCGACCGAGGAGGGGCGCACATGCGTGTCGGCGGCAAGCTCGTTCGCACCGCTCAGCTTCAGCGTGCGCGGCTGAAAGCCCTCGCGCTCGAACGTCTCGCTCTTGATCGGCGCGATTTCGCCTGCGAGGAAGCCCGATTTCTGGGCAGCAATCGCGCGCGTGAAGCTGCGCGCGGCATAGGCGTCGACCTCGGGGCGCGTGATCTGGTAACGCCGCGCAAGATTCTCCGCCGTATCTCCCATGGTGACGTTGGCCGCCGGATCGCGAAACGCCTCCCAAAGAAAATCCTTGAAATCGACGGCGCCCATGCGGAAGCCGCCGCGCATGGTGTAGGACGCGACCGGGTTGCGGCTCATGGACTCCGCGCCGACGCACAGCGTGAGCCCGATCTGCTTGTGCGTGACGACGTCTGCGGCCTGCATCAGCACTTCGATGCCGGTGCCGCAGACCCGCTGCACCATATGCGCAGGCACCTCGATCGGCACTCCGGAATAGAGCCCGATATGCCGCGGCAGGCAGTAGGTATCGAAGCTCGCTTGCGCCATTGACCCGGTGATGACGGCGCCGACGTCCTGCGGCGACACGCCCGATCGTGCAAAGGCTGCGCGCGCGGCTTTGATGCCGAGATCGGTCGGCGAGACCTGCGCCAATGCGCCGTTGTAGTCGGCAAAGGGCGTGCGCACGCCGTCGAGGAGCCACACGTCGCTCCAGCTCGCGGTAAGACCTGCCGTCTTGCCTTCCATGACGCGTTTTCCTCGAGCGCGATCGCGCGTGGCGATAGCGCTTGCGCATAGAGCCCGTCAACCAGCGCGATTGCGAGTATAGATGAATGGACCTGATGCGGCGTGCAAGTTCGAGCGTATCATGGAGGTTGCACTCGCGCACTGCTGCAGATGTCGGGCGTCTGGCACACGGATCGTACCTGTGCTGGCCGCATCAAAGCCGGGAGCCACAATGGCCGATCTGAAGACCATCCGTACCGACGTCATCGGCAGCCTGTTGCGCCCGCCGGGCCTCAGGGAAGCGCGCATCCGCTTCGACAACGGGCAATTGACCGCGGAAGCGTTGCGCGTGGTGGAGGACGAGGCGGTGCGCGGCGCCGTGCGCCTGCAGGAAAGCGTCGGGCTGGATGTGGTCACGGACGGCGAGATGCGCCGCCTGAACTTCCAGGACAGCTTCGGCGCGGCGGTCGAGGGTTTCGACGCCGAGCGCTCGACCATCCAGAGCAACGAGCGCCGTGTTGCGGGCGCAACGCCGGGCCGGCGCTGGGATATCCCCGACATGCACGACGGCGGCACGGCGGTGACGCATCGCCGGCCGGCGAAAGCGCGCCTTACGCTCGCGCGCAACATCCCGCTCGAGGAATACGAGTTCGTCGCCGCGGTCGCTACGATCCCGGCCAAGGTCTCGCTGATCGGGCCGGATCGTATCTCGCAGCGCTTCGATTACGAGAACTCGCGCGGCGTCTATCAGGGGCTCGACGATTTCGTCGACGACGTGGTGAAGATCGAGCGCGCGATCGTCCAAAGCCTGGTGAAGGCCGGCTGTCGCTATATCCACATCGATGCGCCGGGGTTCACGGCCTATGTGGACGAGCCGAGCATGGCGCAGATGCGCGCGCGCGGCGAAGATCCGATGGAGAATTTCGCCCGTTCGCTCGAAGCCGAATCCAAGGTCGTTGCGAGTCTAGGCGACGATGTCACCACCGGCATCCATCTCTGCCGCGGCAACCAGCGCAGCATGTGGCATCGCGAGGGCACCTATGACGCCATCGCCGAGCGGCTGTTCAACGACCTCGCCCATGACCGCTTCATGCTGGAATACGACAGCCCGCGCGCGGGCAGTTTCGAGCCGCTGCGCTTCGTACCCACGGGCAAGGTGGTGGTGCTCGGTCTCATCAGCACAAAAACGCCGGACATGGAAACCGTGGACGGACTGAAACGGCGCATCGATGAAGCGTCAAAGTTCGTGCCGCTCGAGCAGCTCGCGATCAGCCCGCAATGCGGCTTCGCCTCAGACGTGGTCGGCAACCTGATCAGTGCCGACGACCAGAAGCGCAAGCTCGAACTGCTAGTGGAAACGGCACGGCAAGTGTGGGGTTAAGCTTCGCAATCTAGCGGCCGGGTCGCGCGCCCACTCCGCTCATTCGGAGCAGGGCTGACCTCGGGCGTCTTCGACCGAGGCGAACGCCTAATAATATATCCGGCCGGGGCGGTCGTACTGCGGCGAAATCCGCTGAGCTTGTGCGCGTTTTTTGGCCTGATGCCGGCCGACCAGACAACCCACTGCTGCGCCTACGACGCCGTGATGGCCGGCATAATGGCCAGCAACACCTCCGACCACGGCGCCCTTTAAGCAACCTTTCGCTGAGGCGGAGGTGGTCGCCAGAGCAGAGGCAAGCAGGACAACGAAGACCAAAGCCAATCGCATCGTCGCTTCTCGCAAAACAGGTCGCGCCTACCCTCAGCAGGCTTCAGAACAACACAGGGACCACGTAAAAAGTTCCAGGAGCGCGCTTTTCCGAAAAAATCTGCTAAATCACCAGCACGCGCTTCGAGGGCACAGCACCATAAAGTTCGGTGACTAGATCGGCGCGCCGCTCTAGCACTGCGCGCTGGTTGATCGATCCCTTGTCGGTTATTTCGCCGGCATCAAGCGAGGGCGGCTCGCCGAGCAGGATCGCGCGGCAGATGCGGGTCGAGCTGCCAGTGCTCGTGCTTGCGAAGTTTTCGAGCCGCGCGCGGAATTCTTCACGCACGCGCGTGTCGCTGGTGATGTCGGCTCCCAGCGCGAGCTCTCGGCAGGCCTCGAGATTCGGAAAGATGAGCGCACCGACCTCGTTGCGGTCGGCGCCGGCGATGACGACGTCGCGCGCATAAGGTTCGAGCGCTTGCAAGAGACCGGCGCGCAGCGCCCCGACATTGACCCAGGTGCCGGTCGCGAGCTTGAAATCCTCGGCGACGCGGCCGTCGAACAGCAAGCCGGCACGCGGATCGTTGGGATCTTCGAATTTGAGCGCATCGCCGAGCCTATAGAAGCCCTCCTCGTCGAAGGCCTGCGCGGTGAGATCCGCTTGGCGCCAATAGCCCGGCGTGACGTTAGGCCCGCGCACGCGCGCCTCGAGCTTGCCGTGGCTCGGCACGAGCTTGAGCTCGACCCCCGGCACCGGCACGCCCATGTTGGTCGAGTCCGTGCTTTGCCACATGCGCGCGATCGCCATGGGCGCGGTTTCGGTCGAGCCTAGGCCGGTGAGGAACATGATGCGTTCCCCGCACGTCGCGAGCGCAAGCTCCTGCATCTCGTCGAACACGGACTGCGACAGCGCCGCGCCCGCGAACCACAGCACTTTGAGGTCGCGGAAAAACGTTTTTCGCAGCTCCGCGTCGGCGCGGAAATAGGGCAGCAGCGCCTCGTAGCCTTTGGGTACCGTGAAATACCAGTTGGTTGCGATTTCGCGCAGGTTTTTGACGGTGGTTTCGATCCCACCCGGCAGCGGCTTTCCCTCATCGATATAGAGCGTGCCGCCGTTGTGGAGCACGAAGCCGAAATTGTGATTGCCGCCGGCGGTGTGATGCCACGGTGCCCAATCCACGATCACCGGCGGTTCGCCGGCGAAGAAGGCGAGCTCGGAAAGAATCATCGCCTGGTTCGAGCACCACATGCGTTGGGTGTTGATGACGGCCTTGGGCGTGCCGGTCGAGCCCGAGGTGAACAGGAACTTGGCAATGGTATCCGGGCCGACATTCGCGTGGGCCGTCTGAGCGGCGCCGGTTGCGGTTGCAGCAAGTAAGCTTTCGAACAGCGTCGTCGACCGGCGCGCAAGCGGATGGCGGGTGACCACGATTTCGACATCCGCCGGGACGACCGCCTCGAGCGCGCGGGCGTAGGTTTGCCCGTCGGCGGCGAAGACGAGGCCCGGCGTGAGCAGGCCGATGATCGACCTCAGCTTGCCGAGGTCGTTCGAGATCAGCGCATAGGCCGGCGACACCGGCGCGTAGGGAAGGCCGATATAGTTCGCGGCCAGGCCGAGGAGCGCGTGCTCGATGTCGTTGCCCGAGAGGATCACGAGCGGCCGCTCGGGGGAAAGATCGCGTTGCAAGAGCGCCGCGCCGATGCGGCGGACCCGCTCGAGTGTTTCGCCATAGCCGAGTTTGTGCCAGCCGGAAGCGCCGCGTTGCGCGAGAAAGGTGCGCGCGGGAGCGGCCGCTGCCCAATATTCGAGGCGCTCGGTCAGCTTCGCGGGATAGGCGGGAAGCACATGCGGCGATCTCAGGAGGATTGTGCCGTCGGGCCGGCACTCGCTGACGACGTCGCACGGCCCGAGCCGCACCGCCCGCACCGGCGCGGCGGCGGCTCTACGCGCTGTGACCTGTGCCGCCATAGCTAGCGCGTTGATTTTTGCGGAACACGTAATGGTGCCGCGCACTCGGTCGGCTCCCCTCCCCCTTGTGGGGAGGGGTTGGGGGTGGGGGTCGTGCGTGTGAGGCGACGCTTATGCATCACCGCATCACCCCCACCCGGCTCGCTTCGCTCGCCACCCTCCCCACAAGGGGGAGGGTAGCACCGAGTTTGCCGCTCGCGCGATCGAGACATGTTCTTACCTGCGTACCGTCTTCGGCGCGCGCTTTTCCAGGAAGGCTTTGAGCCGCGCCTTCGCCTCCTCGTCGCCCTGCGCAATGGCCGAGATCAGCGCCTCGGTGAGATAGCCGCTTGCCGGATCGGCGGCGGCGATGCGCGGGAGCACGTGAGTGACGGCGAAATTCGTCATGGGCGCGTTGCCCGCAATTTGCTCGGCGATCTCGATTCCTTTGGCGAGACCCGCCCCGGCGGGAACGAGATAATGCGAGAGGCCGATCGCCTGACCTTCCTCCGCGTCATAGATGCGGCCGGTGAGCATCATGTCCATCATGCGCGCGGTGCCGATGAGGCGCGGCAGGCGCACCGCGCCGCCGCCGCCGACGAAGATGCCGCGGCTGCCTTCCGGCAGCGCGTAATAGGCGGATGCCTCGGCTACGCGGATGTGGCACGCGGCGGCGATTTCGAGCCCGCCGCCGACGATCGCGCCGTGCAGCACCGCGACTACGGGTGCCTTGCCGAACTCGATGCGCTCGAACGCACGGTGCCAGCTGCGCGAATGGGCGATGCCTTGCGCGATGTCGCGCGCGGTGAGCTCGGTCAGATCGAGGCCCGCGCAGAAATGCTCGCCCTCGGCGGCGAGCACGACGGCCTTGATCGTGTCCGGCAGTGCGGTGAAGAACGCCTCGATGCCGAATACGGTCGCGTCGTCGATCGCGTTGCGCTTTTGCGGCCGCGCCAGGAAGAGAACGGCGATGTCGCCCCGGCGCTCGGCCTTGAGCGAGCGCGGCAGTTCAACACCGAAGCCGTCAGCGGACTTACTCACGCGATCCTCGCAGCTTCCAAGTCCTGCCTGGGTTCGGTGACATTTCTTGCAAAAGGGGTCAAGCGCTCACAGGATCTCATAGACCGCGAGCCGCACCGCAAACTTTTCGCGTGCTCCGGTGGCGAGCGCCAGAATCCGGTTGAGCCAGGCCAATGCCGGCTCGGCGGTTTCGAACCGCATCACGGTCCGGAAATAATAGCGCGATGGATCGACCGACTCGCCGCGCCCGAGCGCGGCGATCACGTCGGGCGGGCCGTGGCGCAGCCCGTCGCTGCGCACCAAAATGCGTCCGCCGTCATCGGTCTCTATCCCATAACGCGCCGTAAGATCCGCGATGCCGTCCGGCCGCACGAGTTGCCAATCGGCACCGGGCAAAATCCGTCCCTTCAGCCGCGGCCCCTCCACTCGGCCGCCGAGGATGTCGATCACGCGCCGTTCGCCATAGGGCGTTTGCCCGAAATGGCGGATCTCCGCGAGCTCGGCATGGATGTTAAAGATCGGCGTCTGTGAGATCATGATCCCCGCTCGGCTCTTGTGCGCCTGCGCGCGCTATCCATCTGTTGACTTCGCCCCGTGCGCTTGCGAGGACGATATTAGCGAGTTTGGACCATGACCGACACGCGCGACGTTTTTCTGTGCGACGGCGTGCGCACGCCGATCGGCCGATACGGCGGAGCGCTCGCCAAGGTGCGTACCGACGATTTAGCCGCGCTGCCGATCAAGGCTCTTATAAAGCGTCATGCCAAGCTCGACTGGTCGGCCCTCGACGAGGTCGTGCTCGGCTGCGCCAATCAAGCCGGCGAGGACAGCCGCAACGTGGCGCGCATGGCGCTGTTGCTGGCGGGCCTGCCCGACTCCATTCCCGGCGTGACCGTCAATCGCCTGTGCGCGTCGGGGCTCAACGCCATCGGCGACGCGGCGCGTGCCATCCGCTGCGGCGAGACGGAGCTCGCCATCGCCGGCGGCGTGGAATCGATGACGCGCGCGCCCTTCGTCATGGGAAAAGCGCAGGAGCCGTTCCAGCGCCGCGCCGAGATCCACGACACGACCTTGGGCTGGCGTTTCGTCAATCCGCTGCTCGAGGCGCAATACGGCGTCGACTCGATGGCGGAGACCGGCGAGAACGTGGCCGAGGAGTATCAAGTCTCGCGCGCCGACCAGGACGCCTTCGCGCTGCGCTCGCAGCAGCGCGCCGCCAACGCGGCAGCGGCGGGCTATTTCGCCGAAGAGATCGTCCCGGTCGAGGTCGCCGGCAAAGGCGGACCCGTGACGGTGGACAAGGACGAACACCCGCGGCCGGGCACGACGCTCGACGCCCTTGCCAAGCTCAAGCCCATCGTCCGCGACGGCGGCACCATTACCGCCGGCAACGCATCCGGAGTGAACGACGGCGCGGCAGCCGTCATTCTTGCTTCGAAAGCGGCAGCGATGCACCACGGGCTCACCCCCCGCGCGCGCCTGCTCGGCATGGCTGCGGCAGCGGTGCCGCCGCGGGTGATGGGCATTGGGCCGGTGCCTTCGACGCGCAAGCTGATGGCGCGCCTCGGCTTGAAGATCGGCGACTTCGATCTGATCGAGATCAACGAGGCGTTCGCCGCGCAAGGGCTCGCCTGCCTGCGCCAGCTCGGCATCGCGGACGACGCCGAGCACGTCAATCCGCACGGCGGCGCGATCGCGCTCGGCCACCCGCTCGGGATGTCGGGGGCGCGGCTGGCTTTGACCGCGCTGCACGGATTGGAGAAGCGCGGCGGCAAGCTTGCGCTCGCCACCATGTGCGTGGGCGTGGGACAGGGCGTTTCGCTCGCGCTCGAGCGGGTTTAGCAGGCTGGCGCACGGAATCACGATCGAGATGGCGTGCAGGAGAGGGCGCCAGAGCGACAGGACGGTCCGCTAATCACGCATTGAGATCGGCAGAACGCTTTGGATCGCGGCGGAGAGATCGCGGGCGAAGAGCCCCAGGCCATAGGTCGTGCTGGTTAAGCAGCGCCCTGGTTTCCCGCTGAGTGGGGCAAGGCCGCTTTGTACATGGCGATTGCACCAACCAGCCCGCTCACAACGTGTCCGCTTTACCTCCAATAGCGGCTGAACTTTGCCATCGCCGCGAACCGACGCGAGGTGCCATGTGTGGACGGCTCCGAGTTGGCAAGGGTTTTCTTCACGTTTGCGGGCTGATCGGTGCAGCCATGTGTTCGGCCTGTTAGCGCGGCACACAGGGGCCGCTGGCCATAATGCCCTCCGCGGATCAGGTCCCGGTCAAAACCTCGCATTCGACAATGCGCTGGCACATGTGGGTTGTCCTGATCGCCGGATCGACCGGCTCTGTCCCCTTTTTATTGAGGCGGTTTTTAGCGGGAGCCTGGGATGGCAGGCGCGAGCGCTTCGCCCAACCGCTCGGGATCCACCGCGATCTTGACACCCGCGCGTTCCTGCTGGAGCAGCATCACCGAGCGCGAATCGCGGCCGCCCCA
>DATNNX010000165.1:0-17436 GCA_035601615.1 Xanthobacteraceae bacterium | reverse complement strand
AGCGCGAGGCGGTCATTGCGGCGCTTCGCTCAGGTCACCTCGGCGGTTTTGCCCTCGACCCGCTTTATGAGGAGCCCGGCCGGGCCGATGACGAGCTGCTGTCCTTCGACAACGTCATCCTCACGCCGCATATGGCGGGCTCGCCGCGAACAAACGGGCTGGCCGACATCGCCGAGCTGATCACCGGTCTCGCCGCGGCGCTAGCGGAGTGATGCTTTTGAGTTTGTAAACCCCCGGTCCGTTCGTCCCCGCGAAAGCGGGGACCCAGAGCCACGGATTGCGGCCCCTGGATTCCCGCTTGCGCGGGAAAGAGCGGAGTCGGAATCAGGCCTTGCACAGGCGCGACGGGGAGACGTCGCCGGTATCGGGGGGCCCTGCCGCGGGACCGCTAGCCGTAGCAGTGCGACGCAGGTCCAGCTACTACATGCGCCCCGATATGACTACACAAAAATTTTCCCATACAAATCGCATTTTCATGTTGACGACTGGATGAAGTTTGTTCTACATACGTTCCCAGCTTCGCTCATTGAGGGGCGCTTTCTAGAGGTGATCCTGAAGGTGGAGCGAGGCGTGGCGTCCTGCGGCAGCGGCTCATAACCACCGCCCCGGGAGGCACGGGACCCCGCCAGCCGGGCACTACGACCCGGACGCGAGGAGCTCGCTGTGACCGATCCGGCGCAAATGCCGGTGAGGGAAGCGCGGGACCGGAGCCCAAAATCGCCACGGTGGAGCGCCGGGAGGCGGGCGTCCCGCGTTATGGGACGCAAGGCGCCTCGCAAGGCGCCTGGCCTGCCGCGTCACGTGCAGGCCCACGGGTGCCTCGCAAGCACCCGACGACTCTCGGCGCTCCGCCACCCCTCTTTCGGGTGCGCGAAGCCAAAAAGCAAAACCCGGGCGCAAAACCGCGCCGCGGGAACGGGATGGGCTGTGTGAAATGGGGAGTCGAATGTATCCAAGTGGAACGGGATCAGCGCGAGCAGCAGGACGCAGCGCGAGCAGCGCACTCCTACCCTCCCCCTTGTGGGGAGGGTCGCGCGCGTCAGCGCGCGGGGTGGGGGTCATGGTTGTTGCGCGAGGCGTGTCCACTAACTGCGACCCCCACCCCCAACCCCTCCCCACAAGGGGGAGGGGAGCACACCGAGTGCGCGGCAAAAGCAAACGAGATGGATTGTATGAACGAATGATGAGCTGTTTTTTTCACGCGCTCGCCGTCCTCATCCTGGAGGAGCGTGCGTGCGAAAGGCGTTGCGCAAACTCGAACGTGCGTGCACGCGTCTCGAAGGATGAGGACGGTCCCGTGCGCGCCCTCATGCTTGGAGACGCATCGCAGCGCCTTTGGCAGTGGACTCACCCATCTCGCGCTGCGATGCTCCTCAGCATGAAGGCGAACATTGAGCGAGGATGTGCCATGCGCGCGCATCCCCCACGTTTCAAGCAAGCTCGCCGACGTGTCACGCGCCTCGCCTTTGCCGTCGGCTTGACGGCGATCGCTGCCATGATCGGACGCGTTCGCGCCGAGGCGACCTTCCCCGCCAAGCCGATCCACATCTCCATTCCTTACGGCGCCGGCGGCGTTGCGGATCTCACCATGCGGCTGCTCGCGCAGAAACTCACCGAGCGAACCAAGCAGCAGGTCGTGATCGAAAATCGCCCGGGAGCCGGCGGCCTGTTATCGGCAAAGGCGGTGCTCGAGGCGCCGCCGGACGGATACACGCTCGGCGTGATCGGCAACGGGCAAGCCATCGGCATGTCGCTGTTCAAGGTGCGGCCCTATAACGTGCTGACCGATTTCACCTTCGTCTCAATGACGGCCCGCTTCGAGATGCTGCTCGCGGTCAAAGCGGATTCCCCGCTCAAGACCCTCCAGGACGTTGTCGCCGCCGCCCGCAAAAATCCGGGAAAGCTCAATTTTGGCGCCATCAATCCCGGCAGCACGCAAAATCTCTCGGCGCATCTCTTCAAGCAAGTGAGCGGCGCCGAGGTCGCCATCATTCCCTATAAGACGACGCCCGATCTCGTGACCGCGGTGTTGCGCGGCGACGTCGACGTCGGATTCGATTTCTATGCCGGCCTGCAAGCGGTCATCTCGGACAACCAGGTCAGAATCATCGCGACCTCCGGCGAGGAGCGCAATGCGCTGCTGCGCGACGTGCCGACCGCGAAGGAAAGCGGCTTTCCGGACTACATCGTGACCAGCTGGAATGGTCTCGCTTCGGCGGCTGGCATGCCGGCGGACACGCTGGCCATTCTCAACCGACAGATCAACGCCGCGCTGTCCGATCCGGCGCTCCAGGGCACGGCATCCGCGCTTGGGATGGATGCACGCGGCAGCACACCGGAAGAAATGCGCGAGCGCATGGCGGCCGATGTCAAGAAATGGGCGGCGGTGATCGAGAAGGCAGGGATCGAAAAACAATGACGGAGCCGCGGCTGAAGATTGCGATCGCCACCTACGGCCACAGCAAGGACATCAAGAGCGGGGCGGTCGCAATCGCGGGGGTAAAACCCGACTTCGTCGAGGTCGTGCCCATCATCGGTGCGTTCCGGCGCATGGTGCGCGATCTCGAATTCGACATCTGCGAGATGGCGCCGACGACCTACATGATTGCCCGCGCGCTCGGCGCGCCGTTCATTGCGCTGCCGATCTTCCTGATGCGCCGTTTTCATCACAGCGGGTTCGTCGTGCGTCCCGATTCCGGCATCAAGGAGCCGAAACACCTCGAGGGCAAGAAGGTCGGCGTGCGCGCCTATTCCGTCACCACCGGCGTGTGGACGCGGGGCATCTTCGTCAACGAATACGGTCTCGATTCGTCCAAGGTGACCTGGGTGGTCGATGACGAGGAACACGTCACGACGCTCAAGCTGCCCCCGAATGTGGTGCATGCGCCCCAAGGCAAATCACTGCAGAGTATGATGAAGGCGGGCGAGATCCAGGCCGGATTTACCGGGCCTGCCGGCGTCGGTCGCGCCGGTCCGCCGATCAGCGGCTGGGATAGGGCCAGCGAGGCCGCTGCCGCGGCGGATGTCTATCCAGAATTGATCGCCAATGTCGAACAGGTCGAGGTCGATTGGTTCCGGCGCAGCGGCATTTACCCGATCCATGGCCTGATTGTAGTGAAGGACGAGCACATCAAACGCTACCCATGGCTGGCGCGTTCGTTGATGAACGCCTTCGTGGCAGCGAAAAAGCCTTATCTCGAGAAGCTCAAGCGCGACCCCGGCAATAGCCCGGAGGACAAGCGCTATCGCAATTTCTTGTCGCTGATGAGCGATCCGCTGCGCTATGGCATGGCGGCGAACCGTCCCAGCATCGAGGCCCTGGTCACCTATAGCCTGCAGCAGAAGCTCATACCGTCCCGTCCGCAACTCGATCAGGTATTTGTCGAGATCGATCCTTGAAAGCCCTCCTGTAAACCTGAACGCGAGTGACGCACATGCCCGTCATCGACATACATCCGCACATCGTCTCGCCTGATACGAAACGTTATCCGTTGTCCCCCCTTGGCGGCACCCAATCCACCTGGTCGAGCGAACGGCCCACTACCTACGAGACCTTGCTCCGGGCCATGGATGACGCCGGCATCGATAAGGCGGCGATCGTGCATTCATCGACCGCCTATGGGTACGACAACAGCTATGTAGCGGATGCAGTTGCGGCCGTGCCGTCGCGCTTCACGGCGGTATGCTCCATCGACGTCATGGCGCCCGATGCCGTGAAGACATTCGATTACTGGCTGGGCCGCGGCTGCACCGGCATGCGCTTATTCACCACCGGCAGCACCTTGCCGGATCAGGCGACATGGTTTGTCGACCCGAAGACCTATCCGTTCTGGGAGCATGCGGCGGCCAAGAACATTCCGGTCTGCATGCAGATGAAGCAGGAAGGTTTGCCGTTGCTGCGTCAGATCATGGATCGCTTCCCCAAAGTCACGATGATCCTCGATCACTTGGCGCGCACGCCGTTTGAAGACGGCCCCCCCTATAAGGCGGCGGCCGAATTTCTCGAACTGGCCAAATACAAGCAGGTCCATCTCAAGATCACTCCCGTCAATGTAACGCCCAAGCGCTGGGGCAAAGGCACGCCGGAGACGTTCTTCGGCAAGATCATCGATACGTTCGGCGCTTCCCGGATCGCTTGGGGTTCGAATTTTCCGAATTCGGTCGGCACGCTGTCGGAACTCCTCGACGCCGCGCGCAAGGCGTTCTCCTTTGCCAAGCCGTCGGATCAGGATTGGATTTTCGGCAAGACCGCGCTCATGCTCTATCCCACTCTGGCCAAGTGACGAAGGAACACCCTCATGGCCACTGCAACAAAGCTCAAGCTGCACACGATGTTGGGAAATTATCCCAACACGAAGGCGCTCAAGAGCGGAGAGTTGCGATCCGATCTCCTCGATTTCGATTTCGTGGAGGTCAAGGTCGCGAACAATCTGTTCAAGAAGGTGGTGCGCGAAGCGGCCTACGATGTCGCGGAGCTCGCGATCGTCACGTATCTGCAGGCAAAGACCTACGGCAAGCCTTATGTGCTGCTGCCGGTAGTCGTCGTCGGCCGCGGCCAGCACCACACGATCGCGTACAATGCCGAGCGGGGAGCGCTAAAACCGTCCGAGCTTGCGGGCAAGCGGGTTGGCGTGCGCGCCTATACCGTCACCACCGGCACGTGGGTTCGCGGCATATTGGAACAGGACTACGGCGTCGACCTCGACAAGGTCGAGTGGATCACTTTCGAAGATCCGCACGTTGCCGAATATCGCGATCCCGATTGGGTCAAGCGTGCACCGCCCGGCAAGGAACTCCTCCGGATGCTGCTCGACGGCGAACTCGATGCGGCGGTGGTCGGCGACAAACTTCCGGACCCGCGGCTGCGCCATCTCATTCCCGACGCCGAGGCCGCCGCGCGCGACTGGGCCCTTGCCCACGGCGGCGTGCCCATCAACCATATGGTCGTACTGCGCGAAGACATCGCTCGCTCGCGGCCGGATGTGGCGAAGGAAATCATTCGGCTCCTGCTCGCGAGCAAGCGCGCGCTGAAATCGCCGAGCGACGGCACGGCGCTCGATCCGCTGCACTTCGGGGTCGAGGCGTGCCGGCCGACGCTGGAGGTCATCATCGATTATTGCGTACGGCAAAAACTCCTCCCGCGAAAAATAGCCGTCGATGCGCTGTTCGACGACACCACGCGCGCCTTGGCGCCATGAGGCGGAATGAATTTCGCGCGCCCGTTCGACCTAGAGCGTATGCAGGTGAAGAATCAGCGCGAGTAGCGAACTCGGTCCTACCCTCCCCCCTGTGGGGAGGGTGGCGAGCGAAGCGAGCCGGGTGGGGGTCGTTGTTGTGGCGCGAGGTGTGTCCATTAACTCCGACCCCCACCCCACAAGGGGGAGGGGATCACACCGAGTGCGCCGCCAAATTATGCATCCAGCACAAATGAAAATTCTCCATCAAACTCCGCGCCAATGGGGCCCAATGCACGATACGGAGACTCTAATCGCGCAGCTCCCCAAATGCGAGCTGCACATCCACATCGAAGGAAGCCTCGAGCCGGAGCTGATGTTTGCCCTCGCGCGCCGCAACGGCATCCGCCTGCCCTACGCGTCGGTGGAAGCGGTGCGGCAGGCCTACCACTTCCGCAATCTGCAGGACTTTCTCGATATCTATTATCAGGGCATGTCCGTGTTGATCACGGAGCAGGATTTTTACGAGCTGGCCTTCGCCTATCTCGAGCGCGCGCATGCCGACAACGTTCGCCACGTCGAGATGTTTTTTGATCCGCAGGGCCACACGTCGCGCGGCGTCCCGTTCGCGACCGTACTGGCCGGGCTGACCCGCGCCATCGGCGACGCCGAGCAAAAGCTCGGGGTCAAAGCGAGCCTGATCATGTGTTTCCTGCGCCATCTCGATGAGGCGGACGCCGAGCGCACGCTCGATTGCGCGCTTGCCTTTAAGGACCGGATCGCCGGCGTCGGACTCGATTCATCGGAGAAGGGCAACCCGCCGGGAAAGTTCAAGCGCGTGTTCGAACGCGCGCGCGAGGCGGGCTTCTTTCTCACCGCGCACGCGGGCGAGGAAGGGCCGCCGAGCTATGTCTGGGAAGCGCTCGACGTGCTCGGCGTCGCCCGCATCGATCACGGCGTGCGCGCGATGGAGGACGAGCCGTTGGTCGAGCGCCTCGCGCGCGAGCGCGTCCCCCTCACGGTCTGTCCGCTGTCCAATGTGAGGCTGCGCGTGGTCGAGGATCTTGCGCATCATCCGCTGCGGCGGATGCTGGATAAAGGCCTCGTGGCCACGGTCAATTCCGACGACCCTGCTTATTTCGGCGGTTACGTGGGGGAGAACTATCGCGCCGCCGCGCAGGCGCTGCGGCTCTCCCCCGACGAGGTCGCGGCCATCGCCCGCAACGGCATCGCGGCATCGCTGATGCTCAAATCGGAGAAGGCGGCACTTCTCGCGGAGGTCGATCGCGTCGTCGCGGCTTGTGGTCCTTAGGTCGAATCTATGCCACCATATGCGTTGGCGGTCCGCAGGCCGGCAAGATAGAGGAGAATTCCAATGACACGCATTGCGCTAGCGGCCCTCGCGCTGCTGAGTTCTGCGGCGTTTGCAACCGAAGTCGCTGCGCAGGCCGGTCAGACCATCAATCCCGTCCCTCTCACGCCGCCGACCCTCAATCTGACGACTCCCACGTGTCAGACCACTTGTGACACGCAGGCAATGCTGTGCCTCAATACCTGCGTTTCGAGCGCGGCCGCGACCACGACGACAACAACAACTGCGGCGCCATCGACTGCCGGCGCTTGTAATCTCAGCTGCACGACTCAGCAGCTTGTTTGCAAGCAGCGGTGTTGAGAGGCCATTCCCAGAGCAAATTCAACCTAAGGGTCGGTCGCTTGCGCTCATAGGTCCTGCGTGCGGCGCTTCATGGCATGATCCCAGACCGCGTCGCGGTCGTCATCGAAGACGAGGTTTCCGTCCTGCGGCGTCGTGAACCAGAAGCCTTGGGCGAGCTCGCCTTCGAGCTGGCCCGGTGCCCAGCCGGCATAGCCGAACGCGATCAGGCTCTTGGTCGGGCCGCGCTGGTTGCCGATGTCGCGCAGGATCTCGCGGCTCGAGGTCAAGGCGAGGCTGCCATCGATGTCGAGGGTGTTGGGACGGTGATAATCGGTGCTGTGGACCACAAAGCCGATACCGGGCTCAACCGGGCCGCCCGCGAAGACGCGCACCGTCCCCGCTGCCGTCGGGTCCTTCTCGCCGAGCGCCGCGAGCAGGCTCGCCAGTGGCCGATCTCCCAGCGGCCGATTGATGACAATACCGAGCGCGCCGTTGCCGTCGTGCCGCACCATCAAGATCACGGTCTGGAGAAAACGCGGATCGCCCATGCTGGGCGAAGCAATCAAGAGTTGACCCGTGAGCGAGCCGCGGTCCGGCTTGTCCGCAGCCGTCGGCAAGGCCGCATAGACGAGCGTCGCGCACAAGAACATGCCCGCGACGATCGAGCCCAGGCGCTGCAGGGAGATCAAGGACATCGCTGACGTCCCATCCGAACGGCCGCAGCGAGCATATCAGCCGGGGCAGGTTGGGCAACTTTGCCGTTGCCCACGCGGTCGAACGCTCGCGCATGCGTGCCGCGCGCGCCCGATGATGGATTTGCGCGCGCGCGGCTGATACCACGGCCATCGTCTATGCACGGAATGACCATCCTTGAGCGCATGCCGAAGCCTCTCGGCGCGGCGCTCGCAATCGCCTTAACGCTCGCCGGCGGCGTCCTCGGCGGCTTCCTCGCACGCTACGTCCACCTGCCCTTGCCGTGGCTGCTCGGGCCGCTGTTTGCCACGATGGGGCTGTCGCTCACCGGCGCACCGGTGCGGCTCATTCCCTGGGGACGGCCGGCGGGAACGGTGGTGGCCGGCGCCTCGACCGGCCTGCAGTTCACCGCCGCCGTGGTCGCCAAGCTCATTACGCTCTCGCCGTTGATCATCGGCGCCGCGCTTTTCTCCACCATCGTCGGCGCCATCGGCGGATTGATCTACATGCGGCTCACCGGCATCGACCGCGTCACGGCGTTCTTCGCCACCGTGCCCGGCGGCGTGGTGGAAACGATGACCATTGCCCCGCACTATGGCGGCCAGCTCGAGCCCATCATGGTCGCGCAGACGATGCGGGTCGCGCTGATCGTGGTCTTTGCGCCGTTCCTCGTGATTTCATTCGTCGGCGGTGGTGGCACAAATCCGCTGCTCGGCGTTGCGGTCGTGCCTTGGCTGCCGCTCGTCGGCCTCCTCATGATATCCGGCGCCGTTGCGACCTTGCTCTCGCGCGCGCGCTCGCCCAATGCCTGGTTGATGGCGCCACTCTTCATCGCGGCCGCCGCGAGCCACCTCGGCTTGATCGAGGGCCGCATGCCCGATCTGCTGCTGATCGCAGCGCAGGTCGTCATCGGCAGCGCGCTCGGCGCCCAGTTCCGGCCCGAGTTTCTCACCCGGCTGTTCAGCTTACTCTGGGCCTCATGCCTGGCTGTGCTGTTCGCGGCCGGAGCAATGGCGGCCTTCGCCGCCGCGGTGGCGTGGCTCGCCGGATATCCGGTGCCGACCATGGTGCTGGCCATGGCGCCCGCCGGGATCGCGGAGATGGTGCTCACCGGGAAAGTGCTGGGACTCGACGCCACGCTGATCGCCGGCTTTCAGCTCATGCGCATCATCATCGTGCTGATCTGGTGCCGCACCGCGCTGGTTCTGTTCCAGCGGCTCGCCGACTGGGCGTTCGGGAAATCGGCTGATTCCTAACGTGCAGCTGCAGCCAACGACAGGCGCAGTCCTCGTATGCTAGGGAGAGCGCCGCAATCGAGTTGCGGATGAAGGAGAGTTAAAATGGCGGCAAACAAACAGAAGATCGGCTGGATAGGGGTGGGCCGCATGGGATTGCCCATGGCCGAGCGCCTGCTCAAGGCCGGCTACGATCTCGCAGTCTGGAACCGCACCCGCGCCAAGGCCGAGCCGCTGGCGAAGCTGGGCGGCAAGGTGGTCGACAATCTTTTCGACCTCAAGGACGTGGACGTGCTGTTCTCGATCGTCTCGACGGGAAAAGATTTGGATCAAGTGTATTTCGGCAAGAACAGCGTCACCGGCCACGGCGGCAAGCTGCCGAAAATCTTCGTCGATTGCTCGACCATTTCGGTCGAGGAGTCGGCCGCGATCCGCGACCGGCTCAAACAGCTCGGCAGCGGCTATGTCGCCGCGCCGGTGAGCGGCAATGCCAAGGTCATCAAGGCGGGCAAACTCTCCGCGGTCATCTCCGGCAGCGAGGCGGCATGCAAGACCGTGGCGCCGATGCTCGAGGCGATCGCCCCACGCGGCGTATCTTACGTGGGCGAGGGCGAGCTCGCGCGCATCTGCAAGATCGCCCACAACGTCATGCTCGGCGTGGTAATCGAGAACCTGATCGAGATCACGCTCCTTGCCAACAAGATGGGAATTCCCCGCCACGCATTCCTCGCTTTCATGAACAACAGCGTGATGGGCTCGATGTTCACCCGCTATAAATCGCCGGCGCTGGTCAATCTCGATTGGACCACGACGTTCACGCCGGAACTGTTGCGCAAGGACCTCGATCTCGGCCTGGCGCTCGGCCGCGAATGGGACGTGCCGATGCCGGTTACGGCGGCGGCACGCGAGGTGCTGCAGGGCCATTTCGGCGCGGCAACGCTAAAAGCCGACCCGGAGGACTACCTGCAAAAGGACTTTGCGGCGCTGATGGAGACGATGGCGCTCGCCTCCGGCATGCAGCTTGAAAGCGAGAACAAGAACGTGCCGACGGGGCTAGAAAACTGAGACAGCGGGGCGCTGTTTACGGCGCGGCGGGCGGCGGCACGCGCCGCTTCGTTGCCTGCTCGAAGGCATAGGCGAGCCTCCCGCACATCCCGCTGCGCTTGCAGATGACTCCAACTCATGCCCAGCGCCCAGTCCTTCCGGGCAGATTTTCGCAGAAGTACACTACGCCATTGGTCTTCAGCTCGGACACCTTCGGCTGCGAAAGGGTCCTCGATGTCCTCACCCGACGCTGACTTTTATTACGCCGATTACCTAAAGCTTCCCGCGCTGCTGGCGGCCCAACAGCCGGAGAGCGTACGACATGGGAAGCCCGCACACGATGAGATGCTGTTCATCATCGTGCACCAGACCTATGAACTATGGTTCAAGCAAATTCTGCACGAGCTCGACCGCATCCAGGTCGATTTCGGCGGCGATGTCGTCGAGGACGAGTATCTCGGGCGCATCGTACACGGCCTCGAGCGCATCAACGAGATCCTGAAGCTTCTGATCCAGCAGCTCGAAGTGCTGGAGACGATGACGCCCCTCGATTTTCTTGATTTCCGCGATTTCCTGTTTCCCGCCTCGGGGTTCCAGTCGGCGCAGTTCCGATTGATCGAAATCCGGCTCGGCCTCTCGCGCGCGGCCCGCTCGGATTACGCTGGCAAACCCTTCGATGACATGCTGATCAAATCCGACCGTGCGCGGGTCGCCGCCGCTGAGCGCGGGCCGAAGCTGATCGACCAGCTCGACCGCTGGCTTTCGCGCACGCCATTCGTGCACCGGCCCGATTACGATTTCTCGCGCGAATATCGCAAAGCAGTGCGGCAGATGCTCGAAGACGATGCGGCACGCGTGCGTGCGAACCAAGCGATGGAGCCCGCGCAGAGAGAGATCGAAGCCAAACGGATCGAGGCGTCGCTCGAGGAGTTCCAGGCGATCTTCGCGCCGGAATCCGAGCCCTCGCCGTGGCAGATGTCGCGTGCAGCGGTTCAGGCCGCGCTGTTCATCATCGTCTATCGCGATCGGCCGGTGTTGCAGCTGCCGTTCCGGCTGCTGGCGGCGTTGATGAACGTCGACGAATTGCTGACGCTCTGGCGCTACCGGCATGCGCTGATGGTGCAGCGAATGATCGGGGTGAAGATCGGCACAGGCGGCTCCGCCGGTCACGATTATCTGCGCGATACCGCAGCCAAGCATCGGATCTTCTCCGACCTGTTCCGGCTCTCGACCTGCCTCATTCCGCGCTCGCGGCTGCCCAAGCTGCCGCGCGAGCTCGAAGACGCTATGGGCTACCGGTACGCGGTAGGGCCGAGCGGCCGATGACGCTCGATCTGCGCGACCATTTCAGCGAGTTTCGTGGCGCGCAGCCCGGGCGGATTCATCTGGCGGCGCACAGCCATCATTTCTGGCCGGACGCAGCCTGCGCGGCGCATCGCCGGGCACTCGCCGATGCCGCGCGGCTCGCCGACAACAAATGGGAGATGATATTCGATGATTTGATCCCGCGCGTGCAGCGCGGCATCGCCGCCAGGCTCGTGCTACCCGATCCCGCAACCATTGCGTTCGCGCCCAATACCCACGATTTCGTCAGACGCCTGCTCTCGGCCCTGCTGGCGGGAACGACGCCGCGCATTCTCACGAGCGACAGCGAGTTCCACTCCTTCACGCGCCAAATCGCCCGTCTCGAGGAAGAAGGCCTTGTTGCCGTCGAGCGCATACCCGCCGAGCCGTTTGCGAGCTTCGGCGAACGATTTGCATCCGCGGCGCGCCGCGGCGGCTACGATCTCGTCTTCGTCAGCCAAGTCTTTTTCAATTCCGCCGCCGCCGCCGGATCGCTCGACGCCATCACCAGCGCGGTCGAAGACGCGCAAACAGTGGTGGTGTTTGACGGCTATCACGGCTTCATGGCGCTACCGACGACGTTTGCCGAAAGCGCTGGCCGCGCGTTCTATTTGGCCGGCGGTTACAAATATGCGATGGCGGGCGAAGGCGTTTGCTTCATGCATTGCCCACCCGGCCTTGCCACGCGGCCCCGCGACACCGGCTGGTTCGCCACCTTCGGGGCGCTTCGCGGGGGTGGTGGCGCAAAGGTCGCGTATGGCACGGACGGGAGCAGGTTCATGGGCGCGACGTTCGATCCAAGCGGGCTCTACCGTTTGGCTGGAGTCTTCGATTGGATGGACGGGATCGGCCTGACCGTCGATGCCATCCACGAGCATGTACGTGCCCTGCAAGCGCTGTTTCTTGCCGAGCTCGCGCGCGGCAAGGTCAAGCCGCTCTGCGATGCCCGATTGGTCACGCCGATTGCGGCCGGGACCGCGCGCGGCCATTTCCTCACCTTCGAATTGGCGGCAGCGCAAGCGCTCCACGATCGGCTCATGCGCGCAAACATCGTCACCGACGCGCGCGGGGAGCGTATTCGCTTCGGCTTCGGCTGCTATCACGCCGCCGACGAGATCGAGCCTGCTGTCACCGCCATCGCGCAGGCGATCGGGTAGGCCAAAAGGCCATTGCCGGGGCAGGCTCCTAAGCCTGCGGCGCTCGTGCGGTCCATCGCACCAGCGAAAACGCGGCCGTAGCGACCAGCACGCTGAGCGAAATCAAGACGAGACCGAGGCCGAGCGCGAGCGGTAGGTCGCCTTTGCTCGTCTCCAGCGCAATGGCTGTCGTCATGGTCCGGGTGCTTCCGCGGATATTCCCGCCGACAATAAGGATCGCCCCGACCTCCGCGATCGCGCGGCCGAAGGCGGCCAGCGACGCGGTCAACAATCCGGACCGCCCCATCAACAGCAGCTCGCGGATCGTGCGCAGGGGCGAAGCACCGTCGACCGCCAGCACATCGCCGTAGCGCGACCACAGCGAGTCGCTTGTGCGGTGCACGAGGGCAACGACGATTGGAATCGCAAGACACGCCTGCGCGATGATCATCGCGGTCGGCGTGAACAACAGGCCAAACCACCCGAGCGGTCCCGATCGGGATAGGAGCAGATAGACGATCAGACCCATCACGACCGGCGGCAGACCGAGCAGCGCATTGGCGAGCACGATGGCGGCAGTTCGGCCAGGCAAACGGGTTGTCGCCAGAAACGCGCCGGCCGGGGCGCCGATGAGAAATGCGATAGCGGTTGCCGTGAGACTGACCCGAAGCGACAGCGTGACAATGCCGACGAGCTCAGGATCGAGCGTCCCGATAAGCCGCAGCGCAATGACGAGAGCCTGACCCAGATCCGACATGCCGCACCCCGACCGTTTCGAGCAATCGAGCAGAGGAGAGCATATCCGCCCGTCGCTGCCTGGACATCGTCAAGCGGAGGGCATTGGTCTGGACGGCTGGTTTGTCCGACGGCACAGCTCCGACTCCGCCCCGAAGCGGTAAACCTCAGAGCGAGCGGTCTTTTTTCGCTTTCGTCCGTTCCGATCCTTGATCGGCGGCCGCAGCTCCAGGCAAACTTGCCGCAGCCGGCCAGCATACGATGACGATGAAGCGATGCTGGCGCGCAGGCTTGGGAGGAGTAGCATGGCCGGTGCAATCGATTTTCCTGGTGGGGGTTACCGCTTTCTGCCGAGCGTCTTTCAGTTTTCGGGCGGGGTTACGGCGCTGTCGGGTCACGCCATCGAGCGCGTGCAATTCCGAAGCCCAGTACCGCTGAAGCAGGGCTTCGAGCGCATCGAGCGACTGATCACCGAGGCGGGCCGGCCGCTGACGTCGTTCTGCGCCTGCGAGCTGCGCTCGCCGGCTCCGTTCACTGAGCAGGGGTTTCGCGCCTTCAACGAGGTCTACGTCGTCACGCTGCAGAAATGGGGCTTGTTCGACGGCAAGGTCAATCCGGTCGCGCGCAGCAATGTATGTCCGCAGATCGATGCGCCGCCGGAGCCGTCGTTCCACGCTTTCTCCTTCACCGTCCGTACGACGCACGCCGCTCCGAGCTTCGTGATCGCAGGCAGCGCCGAGGCGAGGGAGGGAGGTGCAAGCTACAGCGAGCGCACCGTTCGATACGGCGAGACCAGCGCCGAGGCGATGCGGGAAAAGGCGCGCTACGTCCTGGGCGAGCTCGAGCGCCGCCTCGCAGTGTTCGGTCTTGGCTGGGCGGATTCCACGGCGACGCAGGTCTACACCGTGCACGACCTCTATCCGTTTCTCGCCGACGAGATCGTGCGGCGGGGGGCGGCGCGCGCCGGGCTGACCTGGCACTATGCGCGGCCGCCGGTGCAAGGGCTCGAATACGAGATGGATTGCCGCGCGGTCGGCCGGGAGACAGTGGTGTGAGATCCTCGCCAGACATCATTCGGCATTGCGGTCTGCCGAAATTCCAATAAACAGTCGGCGACTGCGCCAAAATCGCAGAGAGGTCAGCGTGCTGAGCGCCGAGAAAAACCGCCTTCTCACCCAAGTCGGACCGGGGACTCCTATGGGAGAGCTGCTGCGCCGCTATTGGATGCCCATCGGCGGCGCGAGCGAACTCGACAAGAACCCGATCAAGCCCATTCGGTTGATGGGCGAGGATCTCGTGCTCTATAAGGACCAGGGCGGACGTTTCGGGCTGCTCGACCGCCACTGCCCGCATCGACGCGCGGATCTCTCCTACGGCTTTGTCGAAGCGACCGGCATCCGCTGCAACTACCACGGCTGGCTCATGGACGAGAGCGGGCGCTGCATCGAGCAGCCCTATGATGATCTCGTCAATCCCCGCTCGCGGGCGAAGGAGCGCTGCTCGACCACCGCTTATCCGGTGAAGGAATGCGCAGGCCTGTTGTGGACCTATATGGGGCCGCAGCCGATTCCCGAGTTGCCGGTATGGGAGCCATTCACGTGGAAGAACGGCTTTCGCGAAATCGTGCTCTCCGAGATTCCCTGCAACTGGTTCCAGTGCCAAGAAAACTCCTGCGACCCCGTGCACTTCGAGTGGATGCACGACAACTGGAGTCTGCGGCTCTCCGGCAATGCGGGCCCTTACGCCAGCAAGCACCTCAAGCTCAAGTTCGAGGAATTCGACCACGGATTCATCTACAAGCGGGTGCGGGAGGATTCCGACGAGCAGAATCCGTATTGGACCGTGGGCCGGATCGCGCTCTGGCCGAACGGCTTCTACCTCGGCAATCATTTCGAATGGCGCGTGCCAGTGGACGACGAGAACACGCTCAGCGTCGCCTGGTTCTTCATGCGGGTGCCGAAGGGGCGCGAGCCCTACGTGCAGGAAACCGTGCCGAGCTGGGTGAGCCCAATCAAGGACGAGCAGGGCTGCTGGATTACCAGCCACGTGATCAACCAGGACATCGTCGCCTGGGTCGGCCAGGGCCGCGTCGCCGACCGCACCAAGGAGAACATTGGGCCGAGCGACCTCGGAATCGTGATGATCCGCAAGCGCCTGTTCGAGGACCTCGAGGCCATCGCGCAAGGGCGCGATCCGAAGGCGGTTATGCGCAACCCGACGGTCGCCAGATGCATCGAGCTGCCTTATTTCCAAAAGAAGGAGAGCGTGGAGGGTATCGCGCTCGAGGAGTACGACAAATACCCGCTGCTGAAAGCGCGCCTGAAGGCATTTCGGCACTGCTACGGCCAACCACCCGAAGTTCGGCGCGCCTTCGAACAGGCCATGGGCATCACGAACCGGTAACCGGCGGCCGTGGACGAATCAAAGCGTCGCGCGATTCGACGCCCGCATGGACGTTTCGTTAACTGCCGCACTCGGCCTCAAGAGCGGGCGCCGGCTGCCCCTGAACGCCTGGCTTGGTCCAGTGCTCGGCCAAGACTCGCCTTCTGCTTGGCGTCAAGCGAGTCATAGAATTGCTGCAGCATCGGGCTCATGCTCATCACTGCGAACAGCATGACGTCCAGACGATCTGCTGCGGCCGCGAACCGGCCGGTCGCATCGAGGTGCGGATTGGTCGGGCAGGAAGCCGCGATAAGCTGCGCCATGGCGGCTGATCTCAGCCGCAACACTTCGAGGCCGGCGCGCTGCTGCTCACCCGGTGGTGCGGCGCGCTCGATTGCGCGCATGATCCAATCGGCGGTTCCCGCTGCCGGCTCGGCGCATGTCGGAGCGTGCCCGTCGGCGGCAGTGTGGCCGCGACCCTCGGTAGTGTCGGCCGCGACCTGCGCCGTCGGCTTCTTTTGCCGCAGCCGCTGCCGCTGTTCATCGCTCAGCGAGTTGTAGAACGTCTCGAACGGCAGACGAATTGTAAGCAGTGCATCGTGCATCACCCAGATTCGATCTTGGATTGCGTTGAGCCGCTCCGCGAGGCTCGCAGGCATGGCGGTGGGACAGGTGGTGGCGATCCGTTCGATCGCCTGCGCCAGGGCGCGGCGCAGCTGTTCGAGTGCGCCGCGCTGCGACGCATTGGGGCCGACCGCTTGTTCGATCCGCTCGATCAGCGCCTCGGCACTCGCCGAGGGGGTGCCGCAAAGCTCGGCCCGCCCGAGCGGCGTCCTCGCCTCATCGGTCGTCCGACCGGCAGCCGGCCGACCGCCGACGCCGCGTTGGTCCTCGCCCTCCGGGCCCGCAAACGCGGTATCTATTATGGTGTCATAGCCGTAGGTCCAAAACCGGTCGTTGCCATTTGCAAACAACAGGTAGTCAGCGAGATCCGCGGCGGCCTCGGGCCAAAATAGCGCTGCGGCACTCGCTCGAGGACGCTCCGCAGGCGCAGGGGACTGCGATTGGGGCACGTTGGTCGTGGCTTGAGGCGCGCTTGCCGGGCGTTGCGCGGTAGTGGGCGCAGGATGCCGCGCCCAGCGCCCAGCGCCGCGGTGGCTCATCGATGCATGCATTGCGCTGTGCCGGTGGTGCCTTCCGGCATGGCGAAACCCGCCGAACATGACGCCTGCCACCGCCCCCAGAACCGCGCCCGGACCGAATCTCAGCCGGGCATCCGCGGTCGAAGGAGCGGCGAGCGACAAAGCGACGGCAGCAAGGATGGGAAGCGTCCACGGGCGCATGACCGGTCTCCGGCCTATTGCCGCGTCTTATTTAACGAACGAATTTGGCCAAAGTTCCAAGGCTGCAAGCTCCAAAATGTCCAAGATGCGCAGAACCATGGCCCCAGGCGTGGGCCTCTCGGATAGACTTGCAACCTCTGAGGGAAAGCGATGCATCCATTCTTCAGTTCTGCCCTCGCTCTGCTGCTGCTCGCTCCGCAATTCGCGCGGGCTCAGGCGTCCCTGCCCCCGGGCTTCGTCGATGCCGCCGTGGTGGTGGACGCCCTCGTCGTCGACATGCGCTATTTCGGTGACAACAATTTCGTGGGTCAAAGAATCGACGGGTACGAGCGGCCGCGCTGCATCTTGTCCGCGCCGGCGGGAAACGCGCTCGCCGCCGTGCAGCGTGATCTGGCTGCGCGGGGGCTTGGGTTGAAAGTCTTCGATTGCTATCGGCCGCAGCGCGCGGTCGCACATTTCGTGCGCTGGGCGCAGCGGATCGACGACGTGAAGCGCAAGCGCGAATTTTATCCCGACGTGAACAAGCACGACCTGTTCAAGGAAGGCTATATTTCGGCACGCTCCGGCCATTCGCGCGGCTCGACCGCCGATCTGACGCTGGTGCGGCGTGCCGATGCCCGTGAACTCGACATGGGCTCGCCGTTCGACTTCTTCAGCCCGAAATCATGGCCCTCGGACAGAGGCGTGAGCGCTGAA
>DATNNX010000164.1:0-2057 GCA_035601615.1 Xanthobacteraceae bacterium | reverse complement strand
TTCAGGATCGCGCCCCAGCCGCCGGGCCCGGGATTGCCCGAGCATGCGCCGTCGGTGTGAATAACGACCGTCGGGGATGAACTCACGCCACCAGCCCCGAGGCCGCGACGCCGTAATCGCGCATGCTGGTCACACCCTGTTGAAAGCGCAGCTTGCGGGCATATTCGAGCGGATCCTTCGGCCGCACCAGCGCGCCGTCGGGAACGTTGAGAAAATCAACCAGGCGCGTCAGCAGGAAACGCAACGCCGCGCCGCGCGCCAGCAGCGGCAGCGCATCCTGCTCGGCGTCGGACAGTTTGCGCTCGCGGCCATAGGCGCCAAGGAAGGCTCGCGCCTTGGTGACGTTGAACGAGTAATCGCTCTCGAAACACCAGGCGTTGAGGCAGATTGCGACGTCGTAGGCAAGGATGTCGTTGCAGGCGAAGGTGAAATCGATGATGCCGGATAGCTGCTCGCCGAGAAAGAACACATTGTCCGGAAACAGATCGGCGTGGATCACGCCTTGCGGCAAATTCTGCGGCCAGACGTTGTTTTCCAGATGATCGAGCTCGGCGGCGATAAACGCGCGCAATCCGTGCTGCAATTCATCGGCGCGTGATGCCGCCGCATCGAACAGTGGACGCCAGCCCGACACCGACAGCGCGTTGGCGCGCGTCATGCCGAAATCGCGGCCGGCGAGATGCATTTTCGCCAGCGCCTGACCGACGCCGGCACAGTGCGCGGCGCTCGGCTTGCGCGGCCAGACGCCTTCCAGAAAATTGATGATCGCCGCGGGGCGGCCGGCCAGCGTGCTGAGCGCTTCGCCGCTTTCGCTCTTCACCGGCTGCGGACAATTGATGCCGTGCGAGGCCAGATGCGTCATCAGGCCGAGAAAGAACGGCAGGTCGCCTTTGGCGACGCGCTTCTCGTACAGCGTCAGGATGAAGTATCCCGCCGTGCTGTGGAGCAGGAAGTTGGAATTCTCGACGCCCTCGGCAATGCCCTTGTAGGACAGCAATTCGCCGATGTCGTAATGCTTAAGGAATTCCGCGAGCTCCTCGGCGGCAACGTCGGTGTAAACCGCCATCGCGGTTACTCTGCCGCGTCGGGCCGCAGCGAGCGCGGCAACGGAAAGAATTCATTCTCTTCCGCGGCCGAGACCGTCTCCACATGCAATTCGTAACGCTCGGCGAACGCACCCATGATCTCTTCGACGATTACCTCCGGCGCCGATGCGCCCGCGGTGATGCCGAGGCTCTTGATGCCCTCGAACATGCTCCAGTCGAGATCGCTGGCGCGCTGCGCCAGCACCGAGACCGGGCAACCCTCACGTTCGGCGACTTCGCGCAAGCGCTGCGAGTTCGACGAGTTCGGCGCGCCGACCACGATCAGGGCGTCGACCACCGGCGCCACCTTTTTCACCGCGAGCTGGCGGTTGGTGGTGGCGTAGCAGATGTCTTCCTTGTGCGGACCCGAGATGTTCGGAAACCGCTCCTTCAGCATCGCGACGATTTCGGCGGTGTCGTCGATCGACAGCGTCGTCTGGGTGACGAAGGCGAGATTGTTGGGATTCTTCGGCGTGAAGGTCGCGGCATCGCCCGCAGTCTCGATCAGCGTCACCGCTCCAGCAGGCAGTTGCCCGAGCGTGCCGACCACTTCCGGATGATGGGAATGCCCGATCAGCTGGATCTCGCGGCCGCGCTTGAAATGGATCGCCGCCTCGCGGTGCACCTTGGTGACCAGCGGACAGGTGGCGTCGAGCGAAAAGAAATTGCGCGCCCGGGCATCCGCCGGCACCGATTTGGGAACGCCATGGGCCGAAAACACCACCGGCGCGTTGGTATTGTCGGGGATCTCGGCCAGTTCCTCGACAAAGATCGCGCCCTTGGCCCGCAGACTGTCGACCACATAGCGGTTATGGACGATCTCGTGGCGGACATAGACCGGGGCGCCATAGATGGTAAGCGCCCGCTCCACGGTGTCGATCGCCCGCACTACCCCGGCGCAGAAGCCGCGGGGAGAACAAAGCACGATTCTAAGGTCTGGTTTCGCTGGCATGGGGCTATCTCGGGGACCGA
>DATNNX010000163.1:0-10934 GCA_035601615.1 Xanthobacteraceae bacterium | reverse complement strand
GCGGTTCACGGAAGAGGAATAAGCCGTATCGAGGCGGTGTGGCCTGGCTTTGGACCGAGTTCCGTTCGGATGGAACCATCGCCCGTGGGCCTACGACGAGCAGTGCCACATCGTTCCCTCCCCCGCTAGGCCACCTTCTTTGCCAACACCTTCGCCGCGGGCCGCAGGTCGGCGACCAAATTCCTGTACTCGCGTTCTTTATCGGCATCGTCCTCGATGCGCAGCAGCCAGGACGGGTGGATCGTGACGAAGGCGGCGGTGCCGTCGGCGAGGTGCAAGGTCTGCCCGCGCAGCTTGCTAATCGTGACGGAGCGTCCGAGCAGGCTGCGCGCCGCCGTCGCGCCGAGCGCGACGATCGCCACCGGCTTCACCAACGCACGTTCGACGTCGAGCCAGATCTTGCAGCGCTCAATTTCGTAAGCGTTGGGCCGCTTATGCAGCCGCCGCTTGCCCCGCATCTCATGCTTGAAATGCTTCACCGCGTTGGTGACGAAAACCTCCGCACGTGGAATTCCTGCCTCCGCCAGCGCCCGGTCGAGAACGCGCCCGGCCGGGCCGACGAACGGCTTGCCGGCAATATCTTCCTTGTCGCCGGGCTGCTCGCAGACGAGCATGACGTGGGCGGACCTGCGCCCCTGCCCGGCACCGCCTGCGTGGCGTGCTTGTAGAGCGGACAGCGCGTGCATTCGTTCTCCGCCTTGGCAAGCTCCGACAGCGAATTGATCGCTGGAGAAAGCTCGAGGTCGAGCTGCATCCTCTCTCGCATCGGCGGCTCCTGACCCACCCCCTGCCGCATCAACGCCCGCGGCATCGCGGCAGTTCGGCGGGGCGCAAATTCAGGTCCGGTTTGGACATAAAGAAATCTTTATATCTTCATTGCGGGCGCGCGCGGCCCCTGCTATAGGCAGCGCCGAGCGGCCGCCGGCCGGCGCGCCGCAAATTCCTAACCTCGTAAGGACTGCCATGACCGCTCAATCGAAAGCCGCAAAAAATGCTGCCCCCGCCGAGGCGGCTGCCGACTACGTGGTCAAGGACGTGAGCCTTGCCGAGTGGGGCTGCAAGGAAATCGCCATCGCCGAGACCGAGATGCCCGGCCTGATGGCGATCCGGGAGGAATACGGGCCCGAGCAGCCGCTGCGCGGCGCGCGCATCTGCGGCTCGCTGCACATGACGATCCAGACCGCGGTCCTGATCGAGACGCTCAAAGCGCTGGGCGCGGACGTCCGCTGGGCGTCGTGCAACATCTATTCGACCCAGGACCACGCCGCGGCGGCCGTGGCAGCGGGCGGCACGCCGGTCTTCGCGGTCAAAGGCGAGACACTCGAGGAGTATTGGGACTATCAGCACCGCATCTTCGAATGGAGCGACGGCGGCACGCCCAACATGGTTCTCGACGACGGCGGCGATGCCACGCTTTTGATTCACCTCGGCCTGCGCGCCGAGCGCGGCGAAACGAACCTGATCAGCAAGCCAATCAACCAGGAAGAAGAAATCCTGTTCGCCGCCATCAAGCAGCGGTTGAAGGATAAGCCCGGCTGGTACAAGCGCAATGCCGACGCGATCCGCGGCGTGACCGAGGAAACCACGACCGGCGTTCACCGGCTCTACGAGATGCAGAAGAAGGGCACGTTGCTGTGGCCGGCCATCAACGTCAACGACAGCGTGACCAAATCCAAGTTCGACAACCTTTACGGCTGTCGCGAATCGCTCGTCGACGGGATTCGCCGCGGCACCGACGTGATGATGGCGGGCAAGGTGGCTATGGTCGCTGGCTTCGGTGACGTGGGCAAGGGTTCGGCCGCTTCGCTGCGGCAGGCCGGCTGCCGCGTGCTCGTCTCCGAGATTGATCCGATCTGCGCGCTGCAGGCGGCAATGGAAGGTTACGAGGTCACGACCATGGATGATGCAGCGCCGCGCGCGGACATTTTCGTCACCGCGACCGGCAACCTCGACGTCATCACGCTCGAGCACATGCGCAAGATGAAGGACCGGGCGATCGTCGCCAATATCGGGCATTTCGACAGCGAGATCCAAGTCTCGGCGCTGCGCAATTTCAAATGGCACAACGTCAAGCCGCAGGTCGACGAGATCGAATTCCCCAACGGCAAGCGCATCATCCTCTTATCCGAGGGACGCTTGGTGAACCTCGGCAACGCCATGGGCCATCCGAGCTTCGTGATGTCGTCCTCGTTCACCAACCAGACGCTGGCGCAGATCGAGCTGTGGACTAATCCGAAGAAGTACGAGAAGAAAGTTTACACGCTGCCGAAGCACCTCGACGAGAAGGTCGCGCGCCTGCACCTCGCCAAGGTCGGCGCCAAGCTGACGAAAATGTCCGACAGGCAAGCCCAGTATATCGGCGTGCCGGTCGAGGGGCCGTATAAACCCGATCATTACCGGTACTGAGCGTTGGTACAGCCGCGAGCAGCCCGACACTCGTCCCTGCGATTGAGTCCTGCATCCCCAACCGCTAGCCTCGCGTTGTAGAAAGCGCAGCCGGGGCAAAAATCTTGCGAGGCCGAATCGTCCTTGCCGTCATTTTCCTGGCGGCCTTCATCCTCCTGTTCCGCGTTACCATCCTCGCCGGCGAATTCGACGCGGTCGTCACCGCGGCGCAATTCGAGAAGGCGAGCGAGACTCACACCACCTTGCGCGCGTTCTTTCGTCGCATGCCGAAAGGCGGCGACCTGCACACGCATCTCTCCGGCGCCGTCTACGCGGAGCGCTTCATCGCTTGGGCCGCGCAGGAAGGGCTTTGCGTGGACCTCGAGAACGTCGTGCTGGCGAAGCCGCAGTGCGACCGCGCCGGAGCACGGCCGCTCTCCGACGCGATGCGCGAGCAAAAACTTTACGATCGGCTCGTCAACGCGTTCTCGATGCGCGACTTCCTGCCGACGCCCGCCGTGCCGACGGGGCACGACGAATTCTTCGCGGTGTTCGACCGGTTCGGAGCGGTGTCCGGCTCGCGTCTCGTCGACATGACGGTCGATCAGCTCAAGCTCTACGACGGCGAAAACGTGCAATACGTCGAGTTCATGGTATCGTCGTGGTGCCCGAACGATCGCGAGAAATTCGGCAGGGCCGTGGCCGGGGCGAGCGAGGATGCGGCAAAGCTCGCGGCGCTCGAAGCGAGCGGGCTCGCCGAATGCGTGGCGGGCAAACGCAACGACTTGGCGGCCGCGTTCGACAAGATCAGCGCCGCGCTCGGATGCGAGGCCGACAACACGCAAGCGGGCTGCCGCGTCATATTCCGTTATATCGTCCAGATCTACCGCGACAACGCGCCGGATGAGGTGTTCGTGCAGACCGCGACCGCGGCCGCGCTGATCTGCGCGGAACCGCGGCTGGTTGGGCTCAATCTCGTTGGGCCCGAAGACTATCTGGTGGCGCGCCGCGACTACACGCGCCAGATGGAGATCGTCCGGTTTCTGGCCACGGACGTGCCGGTGGCGCTGCACGCGGGCGAGCTATGGCTCGGCCTCGTTCCGCCCCCCGATCTCACGTTCCACATCCGCCAAGCCATCGAGATCGCCGGCGCCCGGCGCATCGGCCACGGCGTCACGCTCGCCTTCGAGCGCGACGCGCAGGGACTGCTCGCGCAAATGCGCGCGCGGCCAACCGTGGTCGAGATCAACCTGACCAGCAACGATCTCATCCTCGGGGTGCGCGGCAAGGATCATCCGTTCCCCGTCTATCTGGCCGCAGGCGTGCCGGTGGTGCTGTCATCCGACGACGCGGGCGTTTCTCGCATCGATCTGACCAATGAATACTTTCGCGCGGCACGCGATTACGGACTCGGCTATCCGCAGCTCAAAGCGATCGCCCGCAATTCGTTGGATTATTCCTTTCTTGGCGATGACCAAAAGCGCGATCAGCTCGAGCGCTTCGAGCGCCGCTGCGCCGAATTCGAGCGCTCCGTGGCAAGCCAGCAATCGCCGCTGCAAAACGCGATGGCAGTGATCAGGGCGGCGGTGGCTCCGCCCGGGTGACAGGCGACGCGGCGAGCGCTGCTACGGCTGGCGCGGCGGAATGGCGAAGAGCAAGTAGCGCGCGGGCGCTCCGTCGAAGCCGAGATAACGCCGCGAGACCTCGATCTCCTGCTGCTTGCCCAGAGGGAAGCGTGCCATAAGCGAGGTTGCGGCGTTCATGCAGTTGGCCGCGCTCGAAGGATCCCGCGGGCTCGCCGGGCAGAGCAATGCGATGCCGTCACGGCCGATGCGCTGCCCCATCGCGGGCGAGATCGGGCCGTCGAGCACGTGCGCCGCGAGCGGATGGCTGCGCATGTAGAATGCGACGCCGTCGGTAAAGTCGTCGTAGCCGGCGAACACCTTGAGCGGCCGGTCGGTGGTCTTGCGCCACAGCTGCTCGATCGGTTCGACCAGCACCGAGGAAAGGGCCGCGTCCGGTGCCGGCCCTGCGCGATGAATGCCGAAGGCAATCGCCGGAGCGAGGGCGACCATCACGAATGGCAGCAGAACCGCGAGCGCGAGCACGCGCACTGCATCGCGACGGCCGATGGCAACGAGCGGTGAGGACAGCAGCATGACCGGGAGGAGGGTCCATGCCGACATGGTCCAAAGCGAGTTCAACCGGATCCAGGTGAGAATTGCGATGACTGGTGGCAGCAGCAGCGTCGCCCAGAACGCGAGCGCCGCGAGCCGCCGTTCGGGCGGTGGCGGCCATGCCATATCTTGGAGGACCGGTCGGCTTGGGCGTGCTGCAACGAAAACGAGGACGAGCGGAACCGCGACATAGGCGACGCCGCCGGCAAGGTAGCCGAGGGCGCCGCGCAGGGCCGAGACCAGGGACGTCGATCCGTGACCGGCGACCGCGTAGGAGAAAGGCACAAAATCGTTGGCGACGAGCCAGGCCGCGTGCGGCGCGAGCGCGAGCGCCCCAGCCGCGATCGTCACCCAGGGCGCGCCTGAGCGGAAATAGGCCGCGCGCCTGCGGTCGAGGAGCGCGGCGATGCCGAGCCCGAGCAGGAGGAAGATCGACCAGTATTTGCCGTACATGCATGCCGCGGCACCGAGGCCAGCGAGCGCCGCATCGAGCACTCGCCGGGTCTCGAACGAGCGCAGGAACCACAGCGTGGTCGCCGCCCAGAGCGGCATCAGCACGCTGTTCTGGTTGAATTTCAACGCGTGGAAATTGAAGAACGGCACCAGCGTGAGCAGGGCGAGCCCGACGACGCGTTTCTCCCCATCGAGAAAGCGGGCGGAGAGCCGCCAGGCGATCCACAGCGCGAGCCCCGCCGTGGCTACTGCCAGGAGGTAAAAAGCCCACTCGGCGGTCGGAAAGACGGCGAACCACGCCCGCACGACCACCATGGCGAACGGAGGATGCTTCGGGTAGCCCCATGCCAGCTCGCGCGAGAGGACGTACTGCTCGGACATGTCGGAGTTGATGTCCTGGCTGGCTTTGGCGAGGGTGCCGTAGAGGGTCCAGAGCGCGACATAGCCGAGGAGAACGGCGACCGCCGTGCGCTCGCGCCGCGCCGGGTCGGTGAGCGCGTCAAGCAGGCCCTCGACGAGTTTGGTCGGACCGCTTCGCCTCACAACAGCTTCACCGCGACCTGCGAGCCGGTCCGGATGTAGCCGATATATTCGAAGCTGGTCTTGCTCTCGGTAATGAACTCCATGAACGCCTTGTACTCTTCCTCGCGCCATTCTGGAGCGTTGAAATATTCGTCGAACACAATGATCGTGCCGGGCGCCAGCAGCGCCCTGGTCTCGGCAAATATCGTCTTGGTAGAGCTATAGAGATCGCAATCGACGTGCATGAAGCTGATGGTCTTGCTCGCATGCGCAGCGACGAATGTGGGCAATGTATCAGCGAAGAATCCACGGATGAGCTTGACATTCGCACGCACGGGGGGCAACTCGCCGTCTCTGCTGAAGGCGCGCTTTCTCGATCCGGGTCTCCAGTGCTCGGGCAGACCGACGAACGAGTCGAAACCGTAGAAGGTCACGTTGGGTTTGATCTGCGCCAGCCGATTGATCGAGTTTCCCTTGTAGACGCCAAATTCCAGAAATAGTCCCTCATCGCTGCTGATCTCGCCCAGGGCGTGCTTGAATAGTTGTTGTCGGTCCCGAAAGATCGGGACATCCATCAAGTGTTCTTTCTCGAACGCTGCCGCGCCGGCTGGGTCATTGAAATATCGGACGAGATCCAAGTCGGTGACGACGATTTCGACCATCTTCCTGATCAGTCTGCGCGCGATCTTGTGAAGAACGACATTGAGGTCCTCGGCGACTTGCCTCGCCCATATCTTGAAGATGGTCATCTGGGAAAGGGACCGATCCGAGAGGTTCTTGAGGTTGGGTCAATCGGACATTGTTTCCGCGTGAGCGCCTCGTTTTCGAGGATCGGATGCGCTCCAATGCGGCCGCGCTGGAGACCCCGGAGGGGCTTCATCATCTACGATCCGGTCAGCCCGGTGGGCGATCGCGGCGCTGCCAGTCTTGGACCGGCCATCGCCCCCATCTTTCTAGCACGCGAGACCGACCGGCGACACAGCTGCCGGCGAGGCGCCACCCATAGATTAAGCGCAAGGCCGCGGCGCTTGCCCTCCGTTATGGCCGTCAATGCAAGCATCCGGTTTGGCCCCTATTCGGGCGGCAGCCTATGGCACGACGTGCAACCGAGGTCCATATCAAGTCCGCCATTGCTTTGCCGCATCTGGCGGCGATGCTAGATCTTGCTTCGGAGCAGCCGAGGGCAGAATCTCATGTGCCGCTGGATCGCATATCGCGGCGAAACGATACCTTTGGAACAATACGTCACGGCGCCTGCCCATTCGCTGGTCGTACAGAGTCAGCGCGCCTTGGAATCGACCGCGGCCACCAACGGCGACGGTTTCGGCATGGGATGGTACGGGGAACACCCCGAGCCCGGGCTTTATCGCGAGGTCCGGCCGGCCTGGTCGGACGAGAATTTACGCTATCTCTGCCGCCACATTCAGTCGCACCTCTATTTCGCGCATGTGCGCGCGGCGACCGGCACGGCGATCACGCGGGCGAACTGCCATCCCTTCGCCTGCGGCCGCTGGCTGTTCATGCATAACGGGATCATCGGCAACTGGGCGCGCTTGCGGCGCAGGGTCGAAGCGCTCATTCCCGACGAGCTCTACGGCTCGCGCATCGGCACGACCGATTCGGAAGCGGTCTTTCTCGCCATCCTCGGGGCCGGCGGCGACAAGGATCCCCTCGGCGCCACCGCGCGCGTGCTCGCCACCCTGACCGAGATGGTCAGCAGCAAGGGCTATCATGAGCCGCTGCGCTTTACGGCAGCGCTCGCCAACGGGCGCGATCTCTATGCTTTCCGCTACGCCGCCAATGATCAAGCCAACTCGCTCTATTATCGCGAGTCGGGCGACAACGCGGTGATCGTGTCGGAGCCGCTCGACACCGACCGCGCCCATTGGAAGCCGGTGCCCCCCGGCCACGCAATCGTGGCGCGCGAGGGGGAACGCGTCGCGCTCGAGCCGTTCCTGGCGGAGCAGCGGGTTGCGGCGGAGTGAACCGAGCGCGCGACCTGGGTCGTCCCAGAAAGCCTCCGGTCCTTGCCGCTCGCGGAGGCGGGTGCTAATCCGCGCGCCATGAATGCGGCCATCGAGAACATCCGTAACTTCGCGATCATCGCGCATATCGACCACGGCAAGTCGACGCTGGCCGATCGGCTCATCCAATCAACCGGCGGGCTCGCCGAGCGCGAAATGGTGGAGCAGGTGCTCGACTCCATGGACATCGAGCGCGAGCGGGGCATCACGATCAAGGCGCAGACCGTGCGGCTCAATTATCGGGCGCGCGACGGCAAGGACTACGTGCTCAACCTGATCGACACGCCCGGCCACGTCGATTTCGCCTACGAGGTCAACCGCTCGCTTGCCGCCTGCGAAGGCTCGCTCCTGGTGGTGGACGCTTCGCAGGGCGTCGAGGCGCAGACGCTCGCCAACGTCTATCAGGCGATCGACAACAACCACGAGGTCGTGCCCATCCTCAATAAAGTCGACCTGCCCGCGGCCGAACCCGAAAAGGTGAAGCAGCAGATCGAGGACGTGATCGGGCTCGATGCCTCCAACGCAATCCTGATCTCGGCAAAGACCGGCCTCAATGTTGGCGAGGTGCTCGAGGGCATCGTTACGCGCCTGCCGCCGCCCAAAGGTGACAGTGAGGCGCCGCTCAAGGCGCTCTTGGTCGACAGCTGGTACGACAGTTATCTCGGCGTCGTCGTGCTTCTGCGCATGGTCGACGGCGTGCTCCGGCGCGGCCAGCGCATCCGCATGATGGGAAGCGGCGCTGCCTACGAGGTCGACCGCGTCGGCGTGTTCACACCGAAGATGGTCGACGTCGACGAGCTCGGCCCGGGCGAGATCGGCTTTCTCACAGCCTCGATCAAGCAGGTCGCCGATACCCGTGTCGGCGACACCATCACCGATGACCGCAAGCCGGTGACCACGGCGCTGCCGGGCTTCCGGCCGGCCATTCCCGTCGTCTTCTGCGGCCTGTTCCCGGTCGATGCTGCGCAGTTTGAGGATTTGCGCGCCGCCATGGGCAAGCTGCGGCTCAATGACGCGAGCTTCACCTACGAGATGGAGACGTCGGCTGCGCTCGGATTCGGCTTCCGCTGCGGATTCCTGGGCCTGCTGCACCTCGAGGTCATCCAGGAGCGGCTCGCGCGCGAGTTCAACCTCGAGCTGATCGCGACCGCCCCCTCGGTGATCTACAAGATCACGCTGACCAACGGGAGCAAGCTCGAGATCCACAATCCAGTCGATATGCCGGATCCGGTGCGCGTCAAGGAGATGGAGGAGCCGTGGATCCGGGCCACCATCATGACTCCGGACGAATATCTCGGCAGCGTGCTCAAGCTCTGCCAGGACCGCCGTGGCGCGCAGATCGAGCTGACCTACGTCGGCAACCGCGCGATGGTGAAATACGACCTGCCGCTGAACGAGGTAGTGTTCGACTTCTACGACCGCCTGAAATCCGTGTCGAAAGGCTACGCATCCTTCGACTATCACCTCACCGACTTCCGGCCGGCGGATCTCGTCAAGATGCAGATTCTTGTCAACGGCGAGCCGGTCGACGCGCTCGCCATGCTGGTCCATCGCACGCGGGCGGAGAACCGTGGCCGCGCCATGGTAGAAAAGCTCAAGGAGCTCATTCCGCCGCACATGTTCCAGGTGCCGATCCAGGCCGCGATCGGCGGCAAGATCATCGCGCGCGAGACGGTGCGTGCGTTGCGCAAGGACGTGACTGCCAAATGTTACGGCGGCGACGTGACGCGCAAGCGCAAGCTTCTGGAGAAGCAGAAGGAAGGCAAGAAGCGCATGCGCCAGTTCGGCAAAGTGGAAATCCCGCAGGAGGCGTTCATCGCGGCGCTGAAGGTGGACGTGTGAGGCTGGCTCGGTTAGTGCATCGGTTTGAATGGGCCGCGCACAGCCGAATGGAGAGAACGGCGGTACACTGCGCCGGCCAGGAGAACCCTGCCCCGTGATCCCCGAGTCGACGATTGCCTGTCCAGTTTGCGGCCACCGCTCGACGGAAGAAATGCCAACAGATTCTTGCGTCTATTTCTATGATTGCCGGGCTTGTAGCGCTCGCCTGAGGCCGAAGCAGGGTGATTGTTGCGTGTTTTGTTCGTACGGCACGGTTCCATGTCCACCGATGCAGGCCGGCCAATGCACGTGACCTGTGCCCCGAGGCCGAGGCGAGAAGTGCCGCTGACGTGATGGGCGCGGCCGTAATGATCGCTACGGAGATTGAGGATAGTCACACCGCGAAGAAGCCTCACCTGGTCGTGTCACTGATCGAAGTCTTGATCCGGCATCGCCACGAAAATGAGCACGGCGAGGATGGTGATGACGAATCGGAACGCACTCGGCACCCCGTTCCACTGCTGCGACTGCCACATGCCGAACCATTCGCCTCCGATCGACATGAATCCGACCTGCCACAGCAGAAATCCGAGGGTGAGGCCGACAACGGCGAAGCTCTTGGCCCGATTGAAGGAGGCGGCATCGGCGCGCAGCCTGCGCGCGAGCGCCGCCGCGCCGATCCAACACAGGAGCGCCGTCGCCGCCTGCGTCGCGATGATGAGCGCATAGGCCGTGTGCCAAAGCGCAGGAATGATGATCGCTCGGTACTTGATAGTCGAGAACGGGAAGATCGTATCCATGGCCAGCACATGCTCGACGAAAACGAAGTTGGTGTTGTAGTCGGTCAGGTTGCCGAAGGCGACGAGGCTGGCGAACAGCGCGATCGCCGCCACCGTTCCCACCTTGGCCGCACGAATGACGATCATGGACATCCTTGCGGGTTGGTGCTTGTGCGGAACGCCAGGAATATCACATGCCGGCACTGACTGACGCGCAGGCTGCCGATCTCCTGGCCGGAAAATGGTATTTCAACATCCACACCGAGGCGAACAGGCCGGGCGAGATTCGCGGCCAAGTCACGAAGTGACGTTCACTAAATGCATGTACCGGGCGAAAGCGGCGCGCAGGGTGCAGCGGATCCGATTCGGCAAGAGTTGGCGGCGGGCTGACACCGTGAAACTCGGAGCCGTCGTCCCCGCGCAGCGACGCTCCGGCCGGGACGACTGGAGCGGGTGAGACATGTTGCTCCCCTTCGGCGGGTAGCCGCCATTCACTCGCAAGCGTGGCGCCTGCCCCCGGTGGGGTCCGCATTTTGCTCTGGCCATAGGTGTTCGTCCGTGGCAAGCAGGCGGCGACAAACTTCCCTTATCGAGAGTGCCATGACCCCGAGAGCGAACAGCTTGGCCGCGAGTCTTGCGATCGTTATTGCCGGCGCCCCGGCGACCGCACGCGCCAACGATATCGTTCTCAAAGACGCGGCCTCCATGAGCGGCGCGGTGACGTGGCTCAGCTCCGGCGCCCCGGGTCTCGTGCTGGCGGTCGTGCGGGGGGA
>DATNNX010000162.1:0-4421 GCA_035601615.1 Xanthobacteraceae bacterium | reverse complement strand
AAGCGAGCGGGCCTCTCCACTCGCGTGCTGGGTTGCCTTGATCTCGTTCTTGTCGGCGCGCCGCTGTGCCGCCATCCGACTATCCGATGCGGGTCTTGAGCTTGTCGATGACGGCTTCCGTGCTCTCGCCGTCGGCGCGGGCGGCAAAGGTGAGCGCCATGCGGTGCTTGAGGATCGGCTCGGCCATGGCAACGACGTCGTCGATCGACGGCGAGAGCCGCCCGTCGATCAGCGCGCGGGCGCGCGCCACCAGCATCAGCGCCTGGCTCGCGCGAGGGCTTGGACCCCAGGAGATCAGTTTGCCGATCTCAACGCTCTCGGGCCCAGGTCGGGCCGAGCGCACCAGGTTGAGGATCGCGTCCACCACGGACTCCCCGACCGGCAGCCGGCGCACCAGGCGTTGCGCCGCCAGTAGCTCGTCGGCGGTCATGGTCGGCTTGGGCTTGCTCTCCTCGGTGCCGGTGGTGTCGAACACGATTTTGCGCTCGGCCTCGTGGTCCGGGTAGTAAACGTCGATCTGCATGAGGAAGCGGTCGAGCTGCGCCTCCGGAAGCGGGTACGTGCCCTCCTGCTCGATCGGGTTCTGGGTCGCGAGCACGTGGAACGGGCGCGGAACGTCGTGACGATTGCCGGCGACCGTGACGTGGTGCTCCTGCATCGCCTGCAGCAGCGCGGACTGCGTGCGCGGGCTCGCGCGGTTGATTTCGTCGGCCATCAACAGCTGACCGAAGATCGGGCCGGGGATGAAGCGGAAGCTGCGTTTGCCGCCGGGCGCTTCTTCCAGCACTTCACTGCCGACGATATCGGATGGCATCAGATCGGGCGTGAACTGGATGCGGCGCGCGTCGAGCCCGAGCACGATGCCCATGGTCTCGATCAGCTTGGTCTTGGCGAGGCCGGGAAGCCCGATCAACAACGCGTGCCCGCCGCAGAGCACGGTGATGAGCGCCTGCTCCACCACCGCTTCCTGCCCGAAGATCACATTCCCGATCGCGGCTTTCGCGGCGGCGACCTGGGCGCCGGTCGCTTCCGCTTGGCGCACGATCATGTCTTCGAGCTTTTCCAGCCCATCGGTGGCTGCGGCCATGAGATCAGCTCCTTCTCCTCGATTCATTGCTCGAGCCGGCTATGGCTCGGATTGTGTCGCCAGGCACATCGGACTTGACCAAAAAACGTGCAACATTCAGGCCATGCGCCCATCGACGCAGGCGCGCGGCGGCGGTCGCCTCGAATCCTCACAACTGTTGGAGATTACGCTATTTTTCACTGGGTGCGATCCCGCCTCGGCGCAGGTCTGCCTCGATCGCCCCAGAACCCCGGCCGCTCGAGAGAGGTCGTGAGCGCTTGAACTCCTTGGGCTTTTCGGTCCAACCCCGCCTTTGCCGAGCAGGGGATAAGTTCGCCCGCAATTGCGACCCAGAGGAAACAGCCGGTCACCACACAAGTTCCAGGCGCACAATGGCAGACGAACGGCGCGGGTGCACTCAACTCATCGTGAGGCGTCGCCGCCCTGACGGCGTTTCGGCTTTGGGCGAGGAGATGGGGCCGTGATCGGCAAGCGCACCGCCTCGCAACGATCCACTCCCCACGGGGGCGAACTGCACAAGGAAGGGGGGGAACTGCACAAGGCCAGCGCCTCTTTTCTCGCGCTCACCGCGGTCGGGATCGTGTTCGGCGATATCGGCACGAGCCCGCTCTACACATTATCCGTCACGCTCGCCGCCACCGGCCACGCGTTGCCGACCGCTTCCGACGTGCTTGGCATCGTCTCGCTGATCTTCTGGGCACTGATAGCGATGGTGTCGCTCAAATATGTCGTCCTCGTCCTGCGCGCCGACAACGAAGGCGAAGGGGGAATTCTGGCCCTGCTGTCCTTGGTGGCCCACGGGCGAATCGCGAACGGTCGCGGGATTCCGATCCTCGTCCTGCTCGGTATTACGGGCGCGGCGCCGCTTTACGGCGACGGCATGATCACGCCGGCGATTTCCGTGCTTTCGGCGATGGAGGGCCTCAAGCTGGTCACGCCCGAACTTGAGCGGTTCGTCCTCCCGCTTACGATTGGCGTTCTCGTCGCGCTGTTCATGCTGCAGCGGCGCGGAACGGCAAATATCGGGCGACTGTTCGGCCCGATCATGGTCGTGTGGTTCCTCGCCATCGGGCTACTCGGCGCCGCCAATATCTACATCGCGCCGGCCATTCTCGAAGCGGTGAGCCCGGGCGAGGCGGCGCGTTTCGTACTAGCGAATCCGGTCGCAGCCTTCACGGTCATCGGCGGTGTGTTTCTTGCGCTCACCGGGGCGGAAGCGCTCTACGCCGACATGGGCCATGTCGGCCCGACCGCCATCCGCCGCGCTTGGTTCGCTCTGGTGCTCCCGGCACTGCTGCTCAACTATTTCGGCCAAGGCGCGCTCGTGCTTGCCGATCCTACGGCATTCGACAGCCCGTTCTACAAACTGGCCCCGGGTTGGGCGCTGATGCCGCTGGTGGGGCTCGCGGCGCTGGCGACCATCATTGCGTCACAGGCGCTCATCTCGGGCGTCTTCTCCCTCACTCGCCAGGCGATGCAGCTCGGGCTTTGCCCGCGCATGTGGATCGTGCCGACATCGTCCGAGGAGGCCGGACAAATCTATGTGCCCACCGCCAATTGGCTGCTGATGATCGGCACCTTGCTGGTCGTCGTTCTGTTCAAGACATCCCAGCATCTGGCCGGCGCCTACGGTATCGCCGTGTCCGGCACCATGTTGATCACGACGATCCTGCTCTATCGCGTGGCAATCGAGCGCTGGAGATGGCCGCCCGCGCTCGCGATCTTCATCATCATGGTCTTTGGCGCGGTCGACGCGACCTTTCTCGCCTCCAACTCCCTGAAGATCGTCGACGGCGGCTGGTTTCCGATCACCGTCGGCGGGGCGACGGTGGGATTAATGCTCTGCTGGCGCCAGGGCTCCTCGCTCGTGCGCCACCGCCTGCAGGAGATGTCGATGCCGCTCGAGCAGTTCGTCGAGAACATCGACGAAATGGTGGTCGCGCGCGTCCCGGGCGTGGCGGTATGGCTGACCAAGATCGCGCCCGGCGTCTCGCCGGTCCTGCTGCACCACGTCAGACAGAACAGCGTCCTGCACGAGAGGCTGATCCTGATGACCTTCCTCGCCGACCGGCGGCCACGGGTGCCCGTGGCGGAGCGGTATTCGATCGAGCGCCTCGGCCACGGGATCTATCGCATCCAGGGGCGCCTCGGCTTCATGCAGACGCCGGACATTCCCGCAACGCTCAGGAATTGCAAGACGCTCGGCCTCGAGATCGATCTCGCTGACGTGCATTATTACATCGCGCACGAAATCGTTGGCCGCCGTGCGAAGAACTCGGCGATGGCGGCGATACCGTTCGCGATCTTCGCCTTCCTCGCGCGCATCGCGAGCCGTGCCCCCGATTTCTTCAAGATTCCCCGCGAGGGACTCTCCGTGGTGGGCTTTCACATCGACATTTGACCGTCCTCGCGGGCGGCGCGGAGCTGGACCTGCGATGGCCGTCCGCTCGGATTCTCCGGCAGCGGCGACATGTTAGACTTGATCCGCCATTAGTCCGGGCACAGATCGCAAGCATGGCGCAGAAGACGGAACACGCAGGGCTCGATGCCATCGCCGGCATGGCGCGCGAAGCCTCACGCAAGGGACCGCCGCCGGTGCACCTGTGGAATCCGCCGTTTTGCGGCGATCTCGACATGCGCATCGCCTCCGACGGCACCTGGTTTTACCTCAAAACTCCGATCGGGCGGCCAGCGCTGGTGAAGCTCTTCGCTTCGGTCCTCAAGCGGGAGGACGACAGATACTTCCTGGTCACGCCGGTCGAGAAATGCGGCCTCGTCGTCGAAGACGCGCCGTTCCTCGCTGTCGAGCTCAAACCGGAGAAGAGTGCACAAGGCCAGGTGCTGCATTTTCGCACCAATGTGGACGATTGGGTGGCGTGCGGGCGCGATCACGCGTTGCGCTTCGAGCCCGAACCGGAAACGGGGGGGCTCAAGCCTTATCTCCACGTCCGCCGCAATCTCTGGGCGAAGGTCACGCGCGCGCTGTTCTACGATCTCGTCGAGTTCGGTGAGGAGCGCGCGCTCGGAGGTGAGCGCATGTTCGGCGTTGTCTCGGGGGGAGAGTTCTTCGCTATGGCGCCGGCCGCAAGCTTGCGGGATTTGCGATGACGGACGTGGCGCTGCCGAGCGGCGCAATGAGCGAGGACTTCTTTCGTCGCGCTCGCGCGCGGCTCACCCTGGGCGTGCCGGCCGCGCTCAACGACCCGCAAGCGCAGGCCAAGCGCGGTGATCTCGATCTCGACCCGGCGGCATGGGAGCGCGCCGGGGTGAAGGCGACGCGGCCGGCAGCGGTGCTCGTCCCGGTGGTCGACCGCAGCGAGCCCACAGTGTTACT
>DATNNX010000161.1:0-3214 GCA_035601615.1 Xanthobacteraceae bacterium | reverse complement strand
CGTGATGATGACGAAGCGCGTGTCGGTCGAGGCGGTCATTTCGTTCAGCAGGTTGCAGTAGCGCTCGACGTTGTGGTCGTCGAGCGGCGCGTCGACTTCGTCCAGCACGCAGATCGGCGACGGGTTGGTGAGGAACACGGCAAAGATCAGCGCCAGCGCGGTCAGCGCCTGCTCGCCGCCCGACAATAGCGACAGCGTCTGCGGCTTTTTGCCGGGCGGCTTGGCGATGATCTCGAGCCCGGCCTCGAGCGGATCGTCGCTCTCGATCAGATGAAGCGCTGCTTCCCCACCGCCGAACAATTCCACGAACAGCCGCTTGAAATGGCCGTTGACGACCTCAAACGAGGTCAATAGCCGCTCGCGCGCCTCGCGGTTGAGGCTCTGGATACCCTGGCGCAACCGCTTGATGGCTTCCACCAGATCGTCGCGTTCCGTGGTGAGCGAAGTGTGCTGGGCTTCGACCTCGCGCAACTCTTCCTCGGCGCGCAGGTTGACCGCGCCAAGCCGCTCGCGATCGCGGCGCAGTTTTTCGAGATTTTCCTCGATCTCGCTAAGCGGCGGCAATTCTGCGCCCGGCTTGATCTCGGCCAGACCGGCCACGCCTTGTGGCGCCACTTCCAGCATGTCGTGGATTTCGCGCTCGATATCGGCGAGGCGGCGCTTGGCGCCATCCATGCGTTCTTCGGCGCGGGCACATGCCTCGCGGGCGCTCGACAGCGCTTCCAGCGAAATTTTCGCGGCGCGGTCGGTTTCCGCCATCACGTTTTCGGCTGATGCAAGTGCATCGGCGGCAACGCGGCGGGCGTTTTCGGCCGCTTCGATTTCGCCGATCAGGGCGCGGCGCTTTTCAGCGAATATTGCGGGTGCATTGTCGAGTTCGGCGCGCTCGGCCTTGACCTCACTGACGCGGGCTTCGATGGTGGCAATCTGCGATGCCGCGCTCTCCTTGCGGTTCTGCCATTCGCTGCGCTCCGCCAAGATAGCCTGAACCCGCCGGTCGGCGAGTTCGGCCTCGCGCGCCAGCGCCTGGGCTTCGGCCCGCACCTGGGCGGCGAGGCGGCGATGGCCGTCGATGTCAGTGCGAACGGCGGCGAGCCTCGTTTCGGTGTCGAGGCTCGGCGGCAATTCGGCCAGCGCCGCTACGGCGCTCTCATGCGCGCTGTGGGCTTCGGCGCGATCAGCGTCGAGGCGGCTATGGGCTTCGGCCAGCGCCGACTTGCGCGCGGCGTGGCGGTTGATCTCGCGCTCGGCACTAGCGTGGCGTTCACGCGCGGCGTCGGCTTCGCGTTGCGCGGCGCGCCAGGCATCGCGCGCGGCAGCCTCAGAAGCGGATGCGGCCTTCAGCTCGCCTTCAGCGGCTTCCAGGGCCTGACGCTTGGCGGCGGCATCGATCCGGGCCTGCTCAAGCTCGTTTTCAATGTCAACGAGGCGGGCGCGCTCGGCGAGACGCCGCGCCGCACCGGTCGGCGCGTGGGCGGCGGCGACGAACCCGTCCCAGCGCCAGACGTCACCTTCCAGCGATACCAGCCGCTGGCCGGTCTTGAGCTGCGACACCAGAGAGGCGCCGCGCTCTTTGGTAACGACACCAATCTGCGCGAGACGGCGCGCCAGCTCGGAGGGCGCGTCGACATGGGCGGCGAGTGCCTCGACCCCATCGGGCAAAGCGGGGTCGCCGTCGGTCACGCCGGCATTGGTCCAGCGCATCGGCGCCGACGGGTCGACCGGGGCATCGAGATCATCGCCCAATGCCGCGCCAAGCGCCTTCTCATAGCCCTTGGCGACGGTGACGCCGTCAATGATCGGCGGCCACAGGTTCTTGGTCTCGCCGTTGACGAGCTTTGAGATCGTGCGCGCTTCGGTCTCGAGCCGCTGCACGCGCTTGTCGGCCTCGTTGAGCGGCGCGCGAGCGGTTTCCAGCTTTTGCCGCGCGGCGGCGTGGGCGGCTTCGTTCATCTGCGCCGCGGCTTCGGACTGCGCAAGACTCTGCTGCGCGGTCTCCACGGCAGCGGCGAGCACCGAGAGATCGCCCAATCCGCTGGTTTCCTGGGCCAGCTTCTGCTCTTCGCTCCCGACATTGGCGATATCAGAATCGAGCCGCACCAGCCGGTCGCGGTGGCTGCGCACGCTTTCCTCAAGCTGATGGCGTTTGGCGGTGAGGTCGGCAAGGACGGTGGTCAGCTCAGCAAACAGGCGCTCGGCTGCGGCCAATGTCGTTTCGGCCTCGGACACGCGCTGATCGACGCCGCTGCGCTTTTCGACGCGGGTCTTGATCTCGTCTTTCAATTCAGAATCTTCCGCATCGAGCCGCCGCAGCGCCACTTCGGCGTCGGAGGTCTGCTGCTGCTCGCGCGCGATATCAGCCGCAAATTGCATCAGCCGGCGATCGAGTTCCGCGACGCGCTCCTTGGCGCGCTCTTCCTCGCGGTCCAGCATTTCGCGCGCATTGGTGAGCCGCTGCAGTCCGGCCGCGGCGCGGGCCTCGGCCTCGCGCAGCGCCGGCAGTTCGGAGGCGCGCACTGCCTGGATCCGGGCTGCCTCGGCCTGTTCGCGGGTGCGTTCGGCCATGTCGCGGACGCTGAGGTCGTGGATATGCGCGGTTTCCGCCACGTCGGAATTGGCTTCCAGCCAGCGCAGATGAAACAGCATGGCCTCGGCCTTGCGCACCTTGGCCGCGACTTCGCGGTAGCGGATCGCCTGCCGCGCCTGCTTTTTCAGGCCGTCGATCTGTCCGGCCAATTGCCCGATCACATCCTCGACGCGGGTGAGGTTGGTTTCCGCGGCCTTCAGGCGCAGTTCGGCCTCGTGGCGCCGGGCGTGAAGCCCGGCGACGCCGGCGGCGTCTTCCAGAACGCGGCGGCGCTGTTCGGGCTTGGCCTGAATGATCTCGCCGATCTTGCCCTGGTGCACCAGCGCCGGCGAACGTGCGCCGGTGGCGGCGTCGGCGAACAGGATCTGCACGTCGCGGGCGCGAACGTCGCGGCCATTGATTCGATAGACGGAGCCGGCTTCGCGCTCGATCCGGCGCGAGATTTCCAGGGTCTCGCGGTCATTCATGGCCGCCGGCGCGGAGCGGTCGGAATTGTCGATCGTCATCACCACTTCGGCGTGGTTGCGCGACGGACGGTTGCCGGAACCGGCGAAGATCACGGCGTCCATGTCGGCGGCGCGCAGCGACTTGTGCGAGGTCTCGCCCATCGCCCAGCGCAACGCCTCG
>DATNNX010000160.1:0-11688 GCA_035601615.1 Xanthobacteraceae bacterium | reverse complement strand
TCCCTTGTGCACCGGCAAACCCGCGGGCTTGTCGATCACCAGCATGAGGCCATCGCGGTAGATGAGCCGAGCCAGTATCTCTTCCGGGGTCATGGTCACTTACCAAGCTTGGGCGAAACCGCTATCACGACCGTGATCCCGAGCGAACCAGAACAATATGAACGACCAAACGAACGAGAAGCAAAGCTGGTGGCAGCGGCTCAGCGGAGGTCTCAAGCGCACGTCCTCCTCGATCGGCGGCGCTGTCAACGATCTCGTGGCCAAGCGTAGGCTCGACCAAACGATGCTCGATGACATCGAGGATGTGCTCATTCGCGCCGACCTCGGCGTTGAGACGGCGGCGAGAATCGCCGCGGCGGTGGGCGAAGGCCGCTACGACAAGTCGATCACGGCTGATGAGGTGAAGGCGGTCGTTGCCGCTGAAGTCGAAAAGGTCCTCACGCCGGTCGCCAAGCCGCTCATGATCAAGGAAGCAAAGCCCTTCGTCGCGCTCGTCATTGGAGTCAATGGCTCGGGCAAGACCACTACCATCGGCAAGATCGCCGCCAAGCTGCGTGCCGAGGGTCGCTCGGTGATGCTTGCCGCAGGGGATACCTTCCGCGCCGCCGCCATTGACCAACTCAACATCTGGGGTGGGCGCAGCGGCGCCTCGGTCATCGCGCGCGCGCCGGGCGCCGATGCCGCCGGAGTCGCGTTCGACGCGCTTACCGAAGCGCGCGGCGAGGAGGTTGATGTGCTGCTCATCGACACCGCGGGTCGCCTGCAGAACAAGGCGGTGCTGCTGGATGAGCTCCAAAAAATCGTGCGCGTGGTGAAAAAGGTCGATCCTAGCGCGCCGCATGCCGTTCTGTTGGTGCTCGATGCTACGATCGGGCAGAACGCGCTGTCTCAGGTTGAGGTTTTTCGCGACGTTGCCGGTGTCACCGGACTCGTCATGACCAAGCTCGACGGCACCGCGCGGGGCGGCATCTTGGTCGCGATCGCCGCCAAATATGGCCTCCCGGTCCACTTCATCGGCGTGGGGGAGGGTATCGACGACCTCGCGTCGTTCTCAGCCAAGGACTTCGCTCGGGCGATTGCCGGAATCTCTTAGAGTCATCCCTCGACGGTTGCTCGGAACGCAATGGCAATCGTGCTGCAGCCGCGCTACATCAGCGCCGTGGAAGCAAGCAAGCCGCAGCTCAATCCCCTTCTCAAGCTCGTGCTCGATCTCGGGCCGTTGCTGCTGTTCTTCCTCGCCAATTCGCGTCCCGCGCTATTCTTGCCTCTCGTCTCCCCAATACTGCCGGCGGACATCGTGTTGGACGAGCCCATCGGCATCTTCGTCGCGACCGCAGTCTTCATGGTGGCCGTGGTGGTCGCGCTCGCGGCGTCGTATGCGCTGACGCGGCGCTTACCCATCATGCCGCTTGTCACCGCGATCATCGTGCTGGTATTCGGCTCGCTCACGCTCCTCTTGCATGACGAGCATTTCATCAAGCTCAAGCCTACCATCATCTATGTGCTATTCGGCGCCGTCTTGCTCGGCGGGCTCACCGTCGGCAAGCCGCTCCTCGGGATGGTCTTCGATTCCGTCTTCCATCTCACCGAAGAAGGTTGGCGCAAGCTGACCCTGCGCTGGGCGCTGTTCTTTTTCGCGCTTGCAATTCTCAATGAAATCGTCTGGCGCTCACAGTCAACCGATGTCTGGATCGCGTTCAAGGTGTTTGGCGTCGTGCCGCTGACGTTCGTATTCGCCGCATTGCAATATCCGCTTTTGACGCGATACGCCGCGCCGGAGAAGGCGAAAGAGCGATAGTCACGGATTGGCGAGCGCCCTCTCGATGGCGGGCTTCAGGTCCGTTTGCAGATTATCGGGCGTAACCGGCCCGATCAGTTTGTATGCGATACGGACGTCGCGACCGATGACGAAAGTCTCCGGCACCCCGTACACGCCCCATTCGATGGCCGCGCGGCCATTGGCATCGATCCCGTTGGCGGCAAACGGATTGCCGTACCGGCCGAGGAAGCGCCGGGCGTTTTCCGATTGGTCCTTGTAATTCATTCCGACCACGCGCAGGCGCCGATCCGCTGCGAGTGTCATGAGTAACGCGGCCTCATCGCGGCACGGGACGCACCATGAGGCCCAAACATTGAGCACTGTCACTTGGCCCGGGAACTCCGCGCTGTCGAGTCCTGGCACCGGCTTGCCGTCGCGCTCGAGCCCAGCAAGCGGCGGCAGATCGGTGCGTGGGGCGGGATGGCCGATCAAGGCGGAGGGAATGCGCGAGGGGTCGCCGCCGCCGAGCCTCAACATGAAAAGTGTAGCGAGCCCGAAGAATACGACGAGCGGGATGACAACGAGCATCCGCGCGCGCCAGGCGAGCGCATCCTTCTCCACCAATTCCTTTCCCATCAATTCACCCCTTCTCCCCATCTGCGCGTCCCGAGCGCCGGCTGATCCCCCGCGCTTCAAACTCCTCCAGCATGCGTGCCAAGTGCCGCTGGTCGAGCACGATCCATGCGACCAATCCAGCGACGATCGCGATCGCGGCGGCATAGGCAGTCACGATGAACGCGGCATGCGGACCGAGATGCATCATCACGATCCCGCGGGGGAGGCCGCCTGCAGCATCATCATGCTGCGCACGCGCCGCCGCATGATCTCGTTGCGCATGGCAGCCAGGTTCAGAGTCAGGAATAAGAGCGTGAATGCGATGGCCATGACGATGAGAGGCACGAGAATCGCAGGATGGATCGTCGATCCGCCGAGGCGCAGCACGGAGGTCGGTTGGTGCAGCGTGTTCCACCAATCCACCGAGAATTTAATAATGGGAATGTTGATTGCGCCAACGAGCGTCAGTATCGCTGCCGCCCGCGCAGCCTGCGTCGGATCCTCGATCGTGCGCCATAGCGCGATCACGCCGAGATACATCAGGAACAAGACCAGCACCGAGGTCAACCGCGCGTCCCAAACCCAGTACGTGCCCCACATCGGACGGCCCCACAGCGAGCCGGTGACGAGGCACATCAGCGTAAAGGCCGACCCGATCGGCGCCGCAGCCTTGCCCGCCACGTCGGCGAGCGGATGACGCCAGACCAGCGTGCCCAGCGCCGCCGCGCTCATCAACAACCAGCCGAAAATGCCGAGCCACGCGGCCGGCACATGGATGAACATGATCTTGACGGTCGCCCCCTGCTGATAGTCGTCGGGTGCGAAGTAGATCTGGAAGATGCCGACGGCAAACGCCAGCACCGTCGCAGCGGAAAGCCACGGCAACGCGCGACCGCTAACAGCCAGGAAGCGGGACGGATTGGCAAGCTCGATCAGACTCATCACGCCTCTCTGTGCTCGTACTTAGTTGGGGGCTCCGCCGGCCGCAATGTGGCGTCCGCGCTACCGTTTGTCATGCCGTGCAACGTCGCGCTCATTCCAGCCCTTGTCGCAGCGCGATAGCGGCGGCGAAGGGGCCGATCACGACGCTGATCAGCGTCAGCGCGCACAGAATGGTGAACGGGGTGCCGAAGGGGACCGGCCCTACGATGGCCGCGTTCGAGGCGGCGACGCCGAAGATCAGTATGGGAACCGTCAACGGCAGGACCAAGATTGCGAGCAGGAGGCCGCCGCGCCGCAAAGCGACGGTGAGAGCCGCCCCGATGAGGCCGATGAAAGTCAGCGCTGGCGTGCCTGCGAGCAAGGTGACAGCAATTGTCCCCGTTGCCTTCGGGTCGAGGTTGAGCAGAAGGCCGAGCAGTGGGGCGGCGATGACGAGCGGCAGGCCCGTGGTGAGCCAATGTGCCAGCGCCTTGGCCGCAACCGCGAGCTCGAGCGGCACACGCGCCGTCAAGATCAGATCAAGTGTGCCATCCTCGTGATCCATTGCGAGGAGCCGGTCGAGACCGAGCAGGCTCGCGAGCAACGCCCCGAGCCAGAGGATGGCCGGTCCCAGGCGCGCGAGCAGAGGAAGGTCGGGACCAACGGCGAAGGGCACCAGCGTCACCAGGAGCGTAAAGAACAGAATGCCGATCAATGCGCCGCCTCCGACGCGCACAGCGAGCCGCAGATCGCGCGCGAGAAGCGCGGCGAGAGCGGTCATGGCGACTGCGTCCCTTGATCCGCCTGCTGCCCCAGGCGCAGTTGCTTCGCCCCATTCACCCCGATCGGGCCGTGACTGGCCACGAGAACGAGGCCGTGATCCGCGAGGTGGGCGCGGATGAGATCGGCCAGCATCGCTTGCGCCGCGGTGTCGAGCACAGAAGTCGGCTCATCGAGCAGCCAGATCGGTCGTTCGATTGCGATCAGACGGGCGATTGCCAGGCGGCGCCGTTGTCCAGCGGAAAGATAGATCGCGGGCAAGGGCGCGAGCCCGTCGAGGCCGACGGCGGCAAGGGCGTGATCGCTCTTCGCCGCCTCTCCACCGAGAAGAGCCGTCCAGAAGCGGAGATTCTCCTGTACAGATAGGGACGGCTTCAGCGCGTCTTGGTGGCCGAGATAGTGAGCCTGCTCGGCAATCGTCAGCTCCAGATCGCCGCCCTCGAGCTCGAGCCGACCCTGCTGCGGCCGCAGTAAACCTGACACCAGGCGCAGCAGGGATGATTTGCCAGCCCCATTAGGTCCCGTCACCAGCAATGCTTCGCCCGCGCAAACAGTGAAGCCAACCCTGCTGAAGACCTGCCGGCCTCCTCTGACGCAGGCGAGATCCGATCCCACCAGCCGCATCACGCAGCAGCCCCCGGTCTGCCTTCGTGAGGCCGTGCCCTCCTTCCGGCGGCGCCAGCCCTGTCCGGTGCGTCGCTTGCCAGCAGAGCAGTCGGAAAAAACCCTGATTCCATGCGCATGTCGTTGGCGAGCGTCGATTTTCTGGAACGGCGTAAAAAAAGACCCTATAAGCCATCGTCCCGCGCCCCCTATCAACCCGCGCTGGACTTGCGACCGGTGACGGGGAGGCGCCTCCGGTAGCTTGCTACCGTCGAGCCGCTTCTCTCCCGGTTGCATGGGACCCGACCACGATGACGTCACTCGACAGCTTTCGCTGCTGCAAACCCCTCAAGGTGGGCAGCAAGACATACGCCTATTACAGCCTGCCGACCGCTGAGAAGAATGGCCTCAAGAGCATCTCGCGGCTGCCGTTCTCGATGAAGGTGCTGCTGGAGAATCTGCTGCGCAACGAGGATGGCCGTTCGATCACCAAGGAAGATATCCAGGCGGTCGCGCAATGGCTCAAAACCAAGACCTCAGAACGCGAGATCGCCTTTCGGCCCGCGCGCGTGTTGATGCAGGACTTCACCGGCGTTCCGGCGGTCGTCGATCTCGCCGCCATGCGCGATGCCATGAAGATGCTCGGCGGCGATCCGAAAAAAATCAATCCGCTCGTTCCGGTCGATCTTGTTTGCGATCACTCGGTGTCGGTAATGGTCTTCGGCACCAGCAACGCAGTCAAGAGGAACGTCGAAGAGGAATACCGGCAGAACCGGGAGCGCTACGAATTCTTGAAATGGTCGCAGAAATCGTTCGACAACTTTCGCGTCGTGCCGCCGGGCACCGGCATCTGCCACCAAGTCAATCTCGAATATTTGTCGCAGACGGTATGGAGCAAGAAGGACAAGGTCAAAATCGACGGCAAGTCGATGGTGATGGATGTCGCGTATCCAGATACGCTGGTCGGCACCGATTCCCACACCACCATGGTCAATGGTCTCGCCGTGCTCGGCTGGGGCGTGGGCGGCATCGAGGCCGAGGCTGCCATGCTAGGCCAGCCGTATTCGATGCTGCTGCCGGAAGTCATCGGCGTGAAGCTCACCGGCAAGCTCAAGGAGGGCGTGACTGCGACCGACCTGGTGCTTACCGTCACGCAGATGCTGCGCAAGCGCGGCGTTGTCGGCAAGTTCGTAGAATTTTTCGGCCCAGGTCTTGCGAACCTCTCGATCGCTGATCGTGCGACTATCGGCAACATGTCGCCGGAATACGGCGCCACCTGCGGCTTCTTTCCGGTGGATGACGATACACTGAGATACCTCGCCGATACCGCCCGCCCGCCCGCGCACATCGCCTTGGTAGCTGCCTACACCAAGGCGCAGGGCATGTACCGCACCAAATCCACGCCGGATCCCATCTTAACGGACGTGCTCAAGCTGGAACTGTCGCAAGTCGAGCCTTCGCTCGCCGGACCGAAGCGCCCCCAGGACCGTGTCGCGCTCAAGGACGTCAAGGCCGGGTTCGCGCTGGCGATGGACAAAGAGTTCAACAAAGGCGGGGACGGAGGCAAAGAGATCTTCGATCTTCATCCCGCCCTCGCGACATCCCTCGACAAGAATTTCGCAAAGGCAGGTCCGGCGAAGCGGATCCCGGTTGAGGGCCGTCAGCACGATCTCGGTCACGGCGATGTGGTCATTGCCGCGATCACCTCCTGTACCAATACCTCGAACCCGAACGTGATGGTCGGAGCCGGGCTGCTGGCGCGCAAAGCGGTGGCCAAAGGATTGACCGTCAAGCCGTGGGTGAAGACCTCGCTAGCGCCGGGCTCGCAAGTCGTCGCCGATTATCTCGACAAATCCGGGCTGCAGAAGGACCTCGACAAGCTCGGCTACAATCTCGTCGGCTTCGGTTGCACCACGTGCATCGGCAATTCCGGTCCACTCGCGCCGGAGATTTCCAAGACGATCAACGAGAAGGACCTCGTCGCCGCGGCCGTGCTCTCCGGCAATCGCAACTTCGAGGGTCGCGTCAATCCGGATGTCCGAGCGAACTATCTCGCCTCGCCACCGCTGGTCGTCGCTTATGCGCTGGCAGGTTCGATGTACTCGGATCTCGTGAAGCAGCCGCTCGGCCTCGACAAGAAGGGCAAGAAGGTCTTCCTCAAGGATATCTGGCCCTCGAGCCGCGAGATCAACGGCGTCATACGAAAGACGCTGAGCAAGCAGATGTTCGCCAAGAAATACGCCGATGTTTTCAAGGGTGACTCCAACTGGCGCGGCATAAATGTGAAAGGAGGCCTGAGTTACAGCTGGGATAAAAAGTCGACCTACGTGCAGAACCCGCCCTACTTCGTCGGCATGGGGCGGCAACCGGCGCCGCTTACCGATATCGTCGATGGGCGCGTGCTGTGCCTGCTGCTCGATTCCATCACCACCGACCACATCTCGCCGGCCGGCTCGATCAAGATCGATTCGCCGGCGGGCAAATACCTTATCGAGCACAAGGTCAAGCCGGCTGATTTCAACCAATACGGCACCCGCCGCGGCAATCACGAGGTGATGATGCGCGGCACGTTTGCCAATATTCGCCTCAAAAACCAGATGGCGCCGGGAGTCGAAGGCGGGGTGACCGTCCATTACCCCTCACGCCAGCGCATGTCGATCTACGACGCTGCCATGCGCTATAAAAGCGACAAGGTTCCGCTCGTCGTTTTCGCCGGAAAAGAATACGGCAGCGGATCCTCACGCGACTGGGCTGCTAAGGGACCCAGTTTGCTGGGCGTGCGCGCGGTCATTACCCAATCCTTCGAACGCATCCATCGATCGAACCTAATCGGCATGGGCGTGCTTCCGCTGTGCTTCGAGGAAGGCACATCCTGGCAGACCCTGGGTCTTAGGGGCGATGAGCAGGTCACAATTCGCGGGCTGCATGGCGAGATCAAGCCGCGCCAGCGTATGATCGCCGAGATCGTCGCGTCCGATGGCGGGCTCAAACGTGTGCCGCTCATTTGCCGGATCGATACGCTGGACGAACTCGACTATTTCAAGCACGGCGGCATCTTGCATTATGTGCTTCGGAACCTGGTGGCGGCCTAGATGCTGCCGGCTCACCTCGAATTGAGTGGCGGGTGATCGCGCGCCTGCTTATGACACGGCGGCGGAGGGGCCAAACGGAACCTCGCCTCGCACGGCGGGGAAGGATCGCGATGGTACGGTGTTGTCTCGCCTACGCGGCGATCGTCATTTGTTCTTCAGTGCCGCCGAATTCCGCCGCTCACGCTCAATCGCGCGCCGTGATTGAGCTGTTTACGAGTCAAGGCTGCTCATCCTGCCCACCGGCCGACCAACTGCTCGGCGAGCTGGCGGCCGATCCCTCGCTCGTTCCGGTCAGCGTGCCGGTCGATTACTGGGATTATCTCGGCTGGAAGGACACGCTCGCCGATCCACATAACACCGCCCGGCAGAAGGCATACGCACACGCGCGCGGCGACGGCCAAGTGTACACACCTCAGGTGGTGGTGAACGGAGCCCTGCACGCGGTCGGCAGCGACAAGGCTGCGATCGAGGCGGCCATCGCCAGCAGCCGGAAGAATAGCGCGATGTCATTGCTGCCGACGCTGACCCTCTTGGATGGGCGGCTCAACGTCGCGGTGCCGGATGTTGCGGATGCTCGCACGAGCGCCGAAGTCTGGCTGATTGGCCTGGTCAGGACCGCCACCATCGCAATTGGGCGCGGCGAGAACAAAGGCCGCACGATCACCTACCACAATGTCGTGCGGCGCTGGATGAAGCTCGGCGATTGGACCGGCAAGGCCAATTCGTGGAGCGTCCCGGTGCAGACGCTCAAGGCCGCGAACATCGACGAAGCGGCAGTCCTCGTGCAAAGCGGCACGACCGAAAAGCCGAAGGCGATCCTCGGGGCCACGCTGGCGGCGATCCAGTAAGCGAAAATCGATAGACCACGCACCTGAAGATTTGCAGCATTCGCCGCGCGTGCCCCTATACTAAAAATGGGCGCGGCTTCGCTTGCGAAGTCACTGACCGAGCGGGCCCGGTCCACCTCGAACCCCCGGGGGACTGGGGGCTGGAAAACCGGCGCTTCAAAGAAAGACCAGGCCCTGACGCAACAATCTCCTGTTTGGCATTTCGGCTTGGCGCGCGCTTGACCGGAATTGGGCAGCATTATGATTCCATTGACGAATCCGTGAGGGTCGCAGGTCACTCTGTCGCAGTCATGCGACGCCATGCGGCGACTTTCATTCCACTTGCCGATGCTTGCATCCGGCGCAATCATTGCGGCATAGACCTGCCAAAGGAGGCGCCGAATGAGCCGCGGCGATACTGAGCCGAGCGAGTTGCATGGGGGCGAGGCTCCCGCTGCTGTGTCCCTCGTCCCCGCAAGCCGAGTGACTTTTGACCGGCGCGAACTCAACCGGATTTTTGGCCTCTATGGTCGCAAGGTCGCCGCCGGCGAATGGCGCGACTATGCCATTGATTTTCTCAAGGACCGCGCGGTGTTTTCCGTGTTCCGCCGCGCCGCCGAGTTTCCGGTCTACCGCATTGAGAAAAGCCCGAAGCTCGCGCGCCGGCAGGGCGCCTATAGCGTGATCTCGGCGACCGGCTTGATCGTACGTCGAGGCCATGAACTCGACCGGGTGCTGCGGGCGATCGATCAGTCGCTGAGCGTCGTGGCCGGCTGACGCCGGCCGCAAACTACGGCATCGCTGTCGCGCCCATCCCGAGCGGTCGCTGCATCAAGACACTGTCGAGCCAGCGGCCGAACTTGAACCCCACATTGTCGAATGTGCCGATCATACGGAAGCCGGCGGCGCGATGCAGTTCGATCGAGCCGACGTTGGCGGAATCCCCGATTACCGCAATCATTTGTCGGAATCCGCCGGCCTCCGCGTCGGCGATCACCCGTTCGAGCAGCGCGCGGCCGAGCCCCCGGCGCTGCATTGCCGGGGTGACATAGATCGAATCCTCTACGCTCCACCGATAGGCCGGCCGTGCCCGATACGGGCCGGCATAGGCGTAGCCGACGATCTCGCGATCAAGCTCCGCCACCAGATAAGGATAGCCGCCGTCCCGCAGCGCCTCGTAGCGTCGCGCCATTTCGCGCTCGTCGGGCGGTTCGATCTCGAAGGATGCGGTGCCGTGCCGCACGGCGTCCTCGTAGATGCGGGTAATCGCTGCGAGATCGCGCGCTTGAGCGGAGCGGATGGGAATAGCGGCCATGAATCAGAGGCGACAGACCCCCGATAATAGCTCCTTGCTCGCGCGCTGTCCGGCTCCCGTCCTGTGAACGCGATAGCGCCCCGGCTCATCGCCGGGGCGCCATCTTCGAGTCGGCCGTTGCGGTCGCTCAGCGACGGTCGCCGAGGAAGCGCAGCATGAACAAGAACAGGTTGATGAAATCGAGATAGAGCGAAAGCGCGCCCATGACCGCCTTGCGGCCGACGATCGTGCCATCCTCCATCGGGTTGTACATCTCCTTGATGCGCTGGGTATCCCAGGCGGTCAGGCCGGCGAAGATCAGCACCCCAACCGCGGAGATCACGAAGTCGAGCCCGCTGCTCTTGAGGAAAAGGTTGACGAGCATGGCGATGATAAGCCCGATCAGTCCCATCAACAGGAATGAGCCGACCGGCGAGAGATCACGTTGCGTGGTGTAGCCATAAAGGCTCAGCGCACCGAACGCAGCCGCCGAGATGAAGAACACGCGCGTGATCGAGGTGAGGGTGTAGGCCAGGAAGACCGACGACAACATCACCCCGAGCAGCGCCGCATAAACCATGAACAGCGCGAATGCGGTCGAGGGCTCCAGCCGGTCGATGCGCCAGCTGATGAGAAAGACCAGACCAAGCGTGCCAAAAAATAGAACCAGCACCGCCGGCCCGCTGAAGATCATCTGGCCGAATGACGTCAATCCGGCGATCGCGCCATTCGCGTCGGTGACAACCGCCGCCTGGAATGTGAGCCAGGAAGCGATACCCGTGAGCGCGACGCCCATGGCCATGTAATTGTAGATGCGGATCATATAGGCCCGCAGGCCTTGATCGATCGCAACCGCCCGGTCCGCACCGACGCTGCGTCTGGCAGCCGCGTAGTTCCGGTCGAAATCCGACATGGAAGATACCTCTCTCTGATTCCGACCCGGAGGCCGGATGGTGGGACGCCCTACCGACATCGCGGCTGGCACCCGATGCGCGGAATCTAGTGCGGGATCGGTTCCAACGCCAGATGCCGCAGGAGGGATTTGTTGACGCTGTCCTTAACCAAGGGCCGGCCAAATTACATTATTGCAATACAACTGCACCGCGCGGCAGCGGCCCCGGCGCGGCAAGTTGTCGCCCGAGCGGCCAAGGGGCGTTTTGGGCGAAGGGCGGCCGAGGCACGCGGCTTGGGGCCGTTGCGAGCACTTTGAGACGCTGGCTACAGATTTCGTAGCACACGGGCCGGTCTTTGGCCGAGAGCGGCGAACGTGCCGATCAGACCAAGTGCGACCATTGCGACAACCGCGCCGGCGGCGGCGGCAATCAGTGGACCGGGCAACCAGATGAATGAAAGCTTCATCGCCCTGACGACAATAAGGGCGGCGGCAGCCGAGCCGGCCGCTACACCGAAGACGGCGGTCCCCACGCCCAGAACGAGGTATTCGAGCGCGTAGGCAGACAGAAGCTGCAGCCGCGTTGCGCCGACGGTCTTGAGGATCACCGCGTCATAGACGCGCTGGTGGTGGCCCGCCGCGAGCGCGCCACCCAGCACCAGCACGGCCGCCAATAAGGTGAGCGCACTCGCGCCCCGGATCGCCAGCGCCAGATTCGAGACGATCTGGCCCACCGCATCGAGCGCCTCGCGCACACGTATGGTGACGACCGCCGGGAAAGCCTCGGCCAGCGCTTTAAGTAGAGCGCTCTCCTCCTCGTTTGTGCTGCCACTGGGATAGACCAGAGTGGCGATGTGTCCGTGCGGCGCGTCGCGGAAGGTGGCGGGCGAGAATACCATGACGAA
>DATNNX010000159.1:0-2270 GCA_035601615.1 Xanthobacteraceae bacterium | reverse complement strand
TCTGGAAGCTGCTCGGTTTTCGACCACGGTCGCGTCGCGTCTCCCATGATCAGCACCTCCTATTTGTCTTACAAGTTTCCGGCAGGTGGCATGATATAGGATGGCACGAAGGCGAGCAATGTCTATATTTAGTTCTGAAGCATGCTGGCGGGAATGACTGAGATGAAGCGCCGTCATGCCGCTCAGTTGGCCCCGCGGCGCCTGCCGGCGGACCTGGCTGCAGGCCCGTGCGGCGAGCCGAAATTTGTCCGTGCCCCTGAAGCCTCGCGCGCCAGTATATGTGAGAACGATGATGGTTAAAAATGCACAAAAAAAGCAGCGGAGGCGTGGACCCGGCCGACAGTTCGAGCCCGGGCAGTCCGGCAACCCGGCTGGTAGGCCCAGGGGCGCCCGTAACCGTGCCACCGTGCTGGCCGAGAAGCTGATGCAAGACGATATCGAGGACGTGGTGCGCGCGGTGGTCGACGCGGCCAAGGAGCGCGACATGACGGCGGCTAAGCTCGTACTCGAACGCGTGGCGCCGCGACCGAAAGGACGCGCCGTCGCGTTCGTCTTGCCTGAGATTAGAGCTCCCGGCGACCTCGTTGCTGCGTTCGATTCTCTGATCGCCGCTATGGCAACCGGCGAGATCACGCCGGACGAAGCGGTTGTCATCGCTAGTGTGCTGGAATTGAAGCGAAAAGCACTTGAAACGCTCGAGGTACGTACTGGTCCATTGGATGAGCTAGACCCGGATGACATTCGACGATTGCGTGAAGCAGTTCTCAGAGAGAAAGCTCGACGCCTTGCTGCAGGAGACGGAGAGGAAGTGCCGGCCGTGAGTATCAAGAGCGTGCCCTAGTCGCCGGCAACAGGTGCGGGAAAACTGTCGTGGGCGCTTACGAGACCGCGGTGCATTTGACCGGGATGTATCCTCACATAGCGGCCCCTCGCCGTCGGAGGCCTCGCCGCGACGGTGGCGCGCCCCAGCATCGGGTATGCGCGCGGGGGCGCGTGTACGAAGCGCCGAGGCGCCGAGACCAGCGGACCCCGGCCGCGAGATTCCGCAAATTTTGCGCTCCGATTTCCCGCTCGTTTCCAGGAAAACCTGGGGCCCGAGAAGGCGAATTATCGGGCTCTAGCGCGATGGGCGGGCGACGGTGTCTGGAGCACGAAGGAAGGATGCCCGTCCGTCAGCCCTATCCCGCCGTTGCGCCAATCGACAGGCTGGCCGCGATCTGGCGTTTGGACATGCCGCCGGCACGCGGCCTCAGCGTCGCGTAGCTTGCGCATGGGTAATCTTTGTCCAGGCATGCTCCGATCCCTGGTCGAGGCAATGCCGATTCGCAGATCACCCAACCGTGCCGATGACACCCATCCACAGCCTGGTCGTGATCGCCCGGAATGGGTGGTCGCGATCAATCGGAACGCCTGGGCGCAATCAATCGGAATCAGGGGTCGCAATCAGCCGGTGCGCGCAGCCTGCCGACGCTCGGCCGAGCCGTCCCGCCATCGCCCGGGGTGGTATATCGTTGCGGTCGAGCGACTAGCTTCCCCGTGCCTCACTGCTCGAGCACAACCGCAACATCACCCAACGTCCCAGCGATCCATACCTTGTCGCCGGCGACCGAGAGCGGGCCGGGATTGCAGTTGGTGGTCGTGCCCGACCACCAGCGGGCGGCACCGCACATAGACGTCCTCATGCGGCGGACGCGAACAGGTTGTCGCACCTCTGGCCTTCGCGATGTCCTCATGACCCACCTCCCGGCGCGCGATCGCGCAGCGCTACCACGTCGTCCTGCGGGTCGAGGATCAGCTTGATCTGCGCGGCGGTCTTTTCGGCGACCTGTCGCCATCACCATGGGCGATCCGGCGGGCATCGGCCCGGAGATCATCATGCGCAGTCTCGATGCGGAGCGGCTGCGCCAGGCCGGCGCGATGGTCCAATCGACGCTCGCGTTGCGCGCTTTGGGTTTCTTCATGGGGCCGCCATTGCGTCCTGGCTGCCTCGGCGTCGTCCTGGACGAAGGCAGTGCGGCCGTGGGTCATTAGCGGAACGGAAAAAGTCGGCAAAATCAATACGTTAGCTGCGTCACGCTCGGCGAGAAGCTCCGCAACACGTGGTGAAATGTGGTACGAATGTTGTAATTTCGCGGCGGACACTTTTGCCGCGGCGACGGTCGCGATCCGCAAGCAAGATGGATGTGATGCGCGTCGAATTGCCCGGGAAGGTCAATGGCAGCGCGATCTATTCGATCGACCTGCAGGTGCCCGGTATGATCTATGGCGCG
>DATNNX010000158.1:0-33033 GCA_035601615.1 Xanthobacteraceae bacterium | reverse complement strand
TGCACAACCATAAACACGGCACGCGACACTGATCCAGAATGTGGGACGGGCGCGACGGGATTGGCTGGCTGGGGCGGGAGGACTCGAACCTCCGAATGGCGGAATCAAAATCCGCTGCCTTACCACTTGGCTACGCCCCATCAGCCCCCTTCGTGCGCCGTCGCGGCGCGCGGACCATAGCGGCCGCAATGCGGCCAATCAACGGCGGCCTCTCCCCGCGCGCATGCCGTTGACCCGCGCATGGCCGGGGCTAGATTAGCTTGTTAAGTCACCTCCGCGCGGACGCGCCGCGAGCGTTGGACGCGCTCGGCGGCGACCGCGTTCCATCCGGAAGCCAACGATGACCTACCGGGCGCCGGTTGCCGATATTTCCTTCTCGCTCAATCACGCGGCGGGCTTCGCCCAGGCGCTGGCCGACGACCTCTATGGCGATCTCAGCGGCGACGTGGTCGAGGCGGTGCTCGCGGAAGCGGGCAAGTTCGCAACCGATATCCTCGCTCCGCTCAACGTGATCGGCGATCGCGAGGGCGCGCACTTCCACGATGGCGCCGTCACCACGGCGCCGGGATGGAAAGAGGCGTATCACGCCTGGGCGAAAAGCGGCTGGAACGCGCTTGCTGCGCCTGCGCAATGGGGCGGTCAGGAGCTGCCGCATGCGCTCAACGCCGCCTGTCTGGAGATGTGGAACTCGGCCGCCATGGCTTTCGGCCTCGGCCCGGTTCTGACCATGGCGGCGATCGATGCGCTGACGGCACACGGCAACGACGAGCTCAAGCGCACTTACCTGCCGAAGCTCGTCTCGGGCGAATGGATGGGCACCATGCAGCTCACCGAGCCACAGGCCGGCTCCGACGTCGGAGCCTTGCGTACGCGGGCCGAGCGCGCGCTGGACGGCAGTTACCGCATCAGCGGACAAAAGATCTTCATCACCTACGGCGAGCACGATCTCACCGACAACATCGTTCATCTGGTGCTGGCGCGGCTTTCCGACGCGCCGGCGGGAACGAAAGGCGTTTCGCTTTTCCTCGTGCCCAAATTCCTGCCCAATGCCGACGGCTCGCTCGGCCGCCGAAACGATGTCCGTGCGCATTCGATCGAGCACAAGCTCGGCATTCACGCCTCCCCGACCTGCACCATGGTCTATGGCGACCGCGGGGGCGCCACCGGTTTTATCGTCGGCGACGAGAACCATGGCATGGCCTGCATGTTCACCATGATGAACCATGCGCGCCTGTCGGTCGCGCTGCAGGGCGTCGCGATTGCCGAGCGCGCCACCCAGCAGGCGCTCGCCTACGCGCGCGAGCGCAAGCAAGGCCGGGCACCCGGCGTGGAGTCCGGCACGAGCCCGATCATCGCGCATCCCGACGTCAAGCGCATGCTGCTGACCATGCGCGCGCTCACGCGCGCGGCGCGTGCGCTGTCCTATGCCACCGCCGTCGCGCTCGATCGCGCGCAGCGCGGCCCGGACGAAGCGGCGCGCAAGTCCGCGCACGAACGCGCCTCCCTGCTCACGCCCGTTGCCAAGGCATTTTCGACCGACATCGGCAACGAGGTCGCCTCTCTCGGCGTGCAAGTGCACGGCGGTATGGGTTACATCGAAGAAACCGGCGCCGCGCAGTACTACCGCGACGCACGCATCGCGGCGATTTACGAAGGCACCAACGGCATCCAGGCAATCGACCTGGTTACGCGCAAGCTGCCGCTGGCGGGCGGCGCGACGGTACTGGCGTATATCGGCGAACTCAAGCGGACTGCCCAAGCCGTCAATGCAAGCAATGACCCCGATTTCGGATGGACTGGCGTGCGGCTTAAGGATGCGACCGACGCGTTGGAGCGCGCCACCCATTGGCTCCTCGGCAGCCAGCGCAACGACGTCGCGGCGGCGCTTGCGGGGGCGACACCCTATCTGCAGCTGTTCGCGCTCGCGGCCGGCGGTGCGCTCCTTGCCGAGGAGGCACTCGCGGCGGTGCGGCTCGGCGGCAATGGCGCCGACGCGGCCGGACGTATTGCGATCGCGCGCTTCTTTGCCGAGAACCTCGCCGTGCGGGCCGAGAGCCTCGAGCGCACCGTCGTCGAAGCGGCGGACAGCGTCAACGACGCCGACGCGGCGCTCGCCTGAAAATGCGTCCTTGCCGGAGCCTGACTGGAACGACTGAGGGATCATGACGCTCAAAAGCCGCACCCTGTTCATCACCGGCGCATCGCGCGGCATCGGCCTTGCAATCGCGTTGCGCGCTGCGCGCGACGGCGCCAACGTCGTGATTGCGGCCAAGACCGACAAGCCGCATCCCAAATTGCCCGGCACCATCTTTACTGCTGCCGACGAGATCACAAGAGTCGGCGGAAACGCGCTGCCTATCGTCGTCGACGTGCGCGACGAGGCGCAGGTGAAAAGCGCGATCGAGCAGGCCGTCGCAACTTTCGGCGGACTCGATGTCGTGGTCAACAACGCGAGCGCCGTCCAGCGGACGCCGGTCGTGGAGACCGACATGCGCCGCTTCGATCTGATGCACCAAATCAACACGCGCGGCACCTTCATGGTATCGAAATATGCCATTCCGCATCTCGAGAAAGCGAAGAACCCGCACATCTTGATGAATTCACCGCCGCTCGACATGCGCGAAAAATGGTTCGCGGGCAGCACCGCCTATTCGATTGCCAAGTACGGCATGAGCCTCGTCGTGCTGGGTCTCGCCGGCGAGCTGCGCGACAAAGGCATCGCGGTGAATGCGCTCTGGCCGCGCACGACCATTGCGACCTCCGCCATCAAAAACCTGCTCGGCGGCGAGCGGGTGATGCGGATGTCGCGCACACCCGAAATCATGGCCGACGCAGCCTATCTCGTGTTCCAGAAGCCGGCACGCGGCTTCACCGGCAATTTTCTGATCGACGACACCTTCCTGGCCGCCGAGGGCGTCACCGACTTCGACAAATATCGCGTGGACGCCGGCGAGCCGCTCGCGCCGACGTTCTTCGTGCCCGATCAGCCAGCGCCGCCACCGGGCGTGACCGTTGCGGGCGAAAGATGAACGGGGATACGTTTTCCGGATAAGCCCGATGCCCACCCTTCTCGTCACGCACCCCGCCTGCCTCCAGCACCTCACGCCCGCAGGGCATCCCGAGCGCCCCGATCGGCTGCGCGCGATCGAGCGCGCGCTTGCGCACGAGCGATTTGGCGATCTCGTGCGGGTCGAGGCGCCGGCGGCGGCGCTCGAGACCATCGCGCTCTGTCACCCCATGCAGTATGTCACCGCCGTCCGCGAGGCCACGCCCAAAGAGGGTCTGCTCGGGCTCGATGCCGATACCACCATGTCGCCGGGAAGCTTCGAGGCCGCCTTGCGGGCGGCCGGCGGCGCTGTGCACGCGGTCGATGAAGTGATGGCGGGCAAGGTGTCGAACGCGTTCGTCGCCACGCGTCCCCCGGGCCACCATACCGAGACCGCGCGTCCGATGGGATTTTGCCTCTTCAACAACGCGGCCATCGCGGCGCGCTACGCGCAGAAAAATCATGGCATCGAGCGCGCGGCCGTCGTCGACTTCGACGTGCACCATGGCAATGGCTCACAAGACATCTTCTGGTCGGACAAGAGCGTGATGTACTGCTCGACGCATCAGATGCCGCTCTATCCAGGAACTGGCGCAACGAGCGAACGCGGCGAGCACAACACGATCGTCAATGCGCCGCTCCGGCCGGGAGATGGCGGAGAGGCGTTTCGTGCCGCCTTCGAGACCGTCATCCTGCCACGACTGCGAGATTTCCGGCCGGACCTGATCGTGATCTCCGCCGGCTTCGACGCGCATATGCGCGATCCGCTTGCCAACCTGAATCTGCTCGAAACCGATTTCGATTGGGCGACGCGCAAGCTCATGGAGGTCGCGGACGCGAGCGCCAACGGACGCGTCGTCTCCGTGCTCGAGGGCGGATACGATCTCGAGGGGTTGGCGAATTCGGTCGCCGCTCACGTCGCCGCGCTGATGCAGGGTGGATAGCGTGTTCCGCACGCGGCGTTCCCGACGCTGCCCCGGGAGAGTGGCCCAGTCTTTCAGACTACATTATATACTGTGCGACCCAGCAGGACCCGCTCATGGCCGAGAACACCCATTCCGACGTGAACCGCCTTCCGTTCGAGCGGGCGATCGAGGAGCTCGAGTCGATCGTCAAGCGGCTCGAGGAGGGCAAGGTGCCGCTCGAGGAGTCGGTCGCGATCTACGAGCGCGGGGAAGCGCTCAAACGCCGCTGCGAGGAGCTGTTGCGCCAGGCCGAGGCCCGGGTGGAGAAGATCACGCTCGATGCCGCCGGCAAACCGACCGGAACCGAACCGCTGGACGTCAGCTAGCCTCACCGGCGTCGCAGCGCGCGCAGATCGGGCAAGCGCTGCTTCAGCCGCCCGACGTCCTTCCATGGGTCCTGCTTGAGCCCGCTCAGCCGCTTGCCCAGGTTGAGCAGCGTGTATTGATTGCCGCTCTTGGTGCGGCCCAGCTCCTCCCACGTCACCGGCGCGGAGACCGCCGCGCCCGCGCGGGCCCGCGTCGAATACGCCGCAACTGCCGTCTGCTCCAACGAGTTGCGCAGGTAGTCGACGAAGATTTTTCCCTTGCGCAGCGATTTCGTGATTTTGGCAACGTATCGCTTGGGATCGTCGGCGGTCATTGCCAGCGCCACCGCCTGCGCGAAGTTCTTGGTGGTGCGCCAGTCGGCCCCGTCGATGGGCAGAACGACGTGCAGGCCCTTGCCGCCGGAAAGCTTGACGAAGCTTTGCAGATCGAGCGCGGCAAGCCGCTCGCGCACGTCGCGCGCGGCCGCCACGATGCTCGTCCATGGAACGCCCTCCCCCGGATCGATGTCGAAGACGATTCGGTCGCAAATGTTCAGCCGATCGATCGTCGACCCGCGCACGTGCAGTTCGAGAACGCCCGCCTGCACGAGGGAAAGAACACCATCGAGGTCTTCGACCGCGATCACCTGTCGTCGGTTGCGATCAATGACCGTGCGGAGATTTTTTTCGGTGAGACCTGCCGAGGCATGCTTTTGAAAAAAACATTCGCCGCTCGTCCCGTCGGGGCAACGGACAAGGGCAAGCGGCCGGTCGATGATATGCGGCGCCATCCAGTCCCAGACCGAACGATAGTAGTCCGCCAAATCCTGCTTGGTGATGCCCGCGTCCGGCCAATAAACACGATCCGGATGCGTGAAGCGTACATCTCCGATGCTCTCCTCCCGGCGTGCGGCCTTGGGAGCGCTCGCTCGCGCTTTCGTTTTCGATGTCCTCGTCATCGCTTTGGCCGTCTCCGCTGCGATCTTCGGTGCGGCCGTGACGCTGTCGACCGCGGTCGGTTTCTCCCGCACCACTTCCTGCGGCGGCTTGTCTTCGCGCACGCCCTTGAACGCCGCCTGGCGCACGAGGCCGTCGGCGGTCCAACCGCGCAAATTCGCCTCGATCACCGTCTTGGGTTCGACCCAGCGGATATCGGAGCGGCGGGCTTCGGCACGAGGGATTTGGTCGAAGGGCGCAGATGCCCTCTCCAGCGGATGCAGCCGCCGCCACAAGTCGCGCGCCAACGCCCGCGTATAGCCGGTGCCGACCCGACCCGCATAGACGAGCCGGCCATCATCGTAATAGCCCACCGCCAACGCGCCAATCGCCCGCGGCAGGACGGTCGAGGGTGAATAGCCGCCGACCACCAGTTCCTGGGCGTTGGAGCATTTCGTCTTGATGAAGCTTTCCGAGCGCCCGCTACGATAAGGCGCGTCGACGCGCTTAGAGACGATGCCTTCGAGGCCCATTTGGCAGGCGTGTCGCAGCACCGCCGGACCTTCGTCCTCGAAGTCTTCGCTGTATTTAACCGGTCCGGCTTTTCCCCTTGCGAGCAGCCGCGCGAGTTGGGCTTTACGCTCGATCAACGGCAAGTTCGTCAAGTCGCGGCCGTCGAGATGCAGAAGGTCAAAGACGTAATAGATGAAGCGTTCCCGCTCGCCTGCCTTGAGCGCCGCCTGCAGTTCGGAAAAGCTCGAAATGCCGTTTTGGTCCTCGACCACCACTTCGCCGTCGATCAGCGCGCTATGCGCAGGCAGCTTGGCGACCGCGGCGGCGATGTTGGGGAATTTTTCGCTCCAATCGAGGCCTTTGCGGGTGAGCAGGCGGACCTTGCCGCGGTCGAACCGAGCCTGAATGCGATAACCGTCGAACTTGATCTCGTGCGCCCAGCCACTGCCGCTCGGCGCAATCTCGTGCAAGGTGGCGAGCGACGGCGGCACGAAATCGGGCAGGCGCGCGCCGTGCGGCCGCAGGTCCTTGTCCTCGCTCCTGCTGGCGTTGCTCTTGCCTGTTCTCTTCGATGCGCCCCGATCGTGCGGGCTGCGCGCGCGCTGTTGCGAATTTTTGTGCGCGCTCCCCCGTGGCACAAAGGCATGGCCCTTTGTTGCCCCAGCCTTGACGTTCTCCTTCACGCTTCTGTTCGAATGCCAAACCCGCTTGCGCCCCTTGCCTTCGGCGATCTCGGACATCGAGCGGCCACTGACCACCGACAGCGGCTCCTCCTCGAGGATATCCGGATCGCTCGCGCTGCGTGCGTCCTCGTCTTTGGATTTGATCAGAAGCCACGGCTCCTTTTTCTCTCCCGCCCTGCCGTGCATGCGCACGAGATGCCAGCGCCCGTGCAGCTTCTTGCCCTCAAGGCTGAAATCGAGATGACCTTTCTTGTATCCGGCGTAAGGGTCACCCTCCGGATACCACTGCCCGCGATCCCAAATCATGACCGTGCCGGCGCCGTACTCCCCCGCCGGGATGGCGCCCTCGAATGCGTTGTATTCGATCGGATGATCTTCGACGTGGACCGCCAGGCGTTTTTCGCCCGGAACGAGGCTTGGGCCGCGCGTTACGGCCCAGCTCTTCATTACTCCCCCGAGTTCCAGCCGCAGGTCGTAGTGCAACCGCCGCGCTGCATGTTTTTGGATGACGAATTGATGTCCCTGCGCGCGGTGCACGCGCCCCCGCGGCTCCGGCGTGACGTCGAACTTGCGCTTCCTGCGATAGACCTGAAGGCCCACTGCTCAACTCGCACGCTTGCATTGTGCCGGAGCGGGCGTGAAAGGGAGGCGATCCCGCGCCGCAGCGGTCGATAACGAGGCGACCGCAGAGAAGATCGGCGATTCTTTGCGGCGATAGCTGCGCCAATTCGCACGTGATATCATCGCGCACGCGCTCCCTTGTGAGCGATTAACGCAACGCCCCAGCCGCGCGCCGGGTTCCCGAGCATCGCAGAAAGCCATAGACGGGTTAAGCACTTCGCAGCGTTTCTGGTTTGCTTTCGCCGCCCCGGCTGGTTAAACCCTGGCCAACCCGTTAGGTTAGCGCCTCGATTGTCGGTGGAGCCCTCCTTTGTCCCAACCTTCCAAAACCCCGCTCCTTGACCTCGTCAAGACGCCGGCCGACCTGCGGCGCCTCGACAGCAGCCAACTGCGCCAGCTCGCCAACGAGCTGCGCGAGGAGACCATCGACGCCGTGGCAGTTACCGGCGGGCATCTCGGCGCCGGCCTGGGCGTCATCGAGCTAACGGTCGCGCTCCATTACGTCTTCAACACCCCTGAGGATCGCCTGGTCTGGGACGTGGGACATCAGGCCTATCCGCACAAGATCCTGACCGAACGGCGCGACCGCATCCGAACATTGCGGCAGGGCGGCGGACTTTCCGGCTTCACCAAGCGCGCCGAGAGCGAATATGACCCATTCGGCGCGGCGCACTCGTCCACCTCGATCTCGGCAAGCCTGGGCATGGCGGTCGCCCGCGACCTCGCGGGCAAATCCAACAACGTGATTGCCGTGATCGGCGACGGGGCCATGTCGGCAGGAATGGCCTATGAGGCCATGAACAACGCGGGCACCATGAACTCGCGCCTAATCGTCATCCTCAACGACAACGACATGTCGATCGCGCCGCCGGTCGGCGCGCTGTCGGCCTATCTCGCGCGGCTCGTTTCCGGGCGGGCCTACCGATCGGTACGGCACACCGTCAAGAAAGTGGCCAAGCTCCTACCGCCTTTCCTCGAGCAGCGGGCAGTGGCGATCGAGGAATACGCCCGCGGTCTCGTCACTGGCGGCACTTTGTTCGACGAGCTCGGATTCTTCTATGTCGGCCCGATCGACGGCCACAACATCGACCATCTATTGCCCGTGCTCAGAAACGTGCGCGACGCCAAGAACGGCCCATTCCTCGTTCACGTCGTCACCAAGAAGGGCAAGGGCTATGAGCCCGCCGAAAAATCGGCCGATAAGTATCATGGCGTCGTCAAGTTCGACGTGGCGACAGGCGCGCAAGCGAAGTCGAAGGCCGCCGCGCCCGCCTACACGAAGGTCTATGCAGAAGCGCTGATCAAGGAAGCGAAGAAGGACGACAAGATCGTCGCCATTACCGCCGCGATGCCGTCGGGGACCGGCCTTGATCTCTTTGCGAAACAATTTCCGGAGCGCTGCTTCGACGTGGGCATCGCCGAGCAGCACGGCGTGACCTTCGCCGCAGGGCTTGCGACCGAAGGTTACAAGCCGTTCGCCACGATCTATTCGACCTTTCTGCAGCGCGCCTACGACCAGGTGGTGCACGACGTCGCCATCCAGCGCCTGCCGGTGCGTTTCGCGATGGACCGCGCGGGCCTGGTCGGTGCCGATGGCCCCACCCATGCCGGCGCCTTCGACATCGCCTATCTCGGGTGCCTGCCTGGCTTCGTCGTCATGGCCGCGGCCGACGAAGCCGATCTCGTGCACATGGTGGCGACCGCCGCCGCCATCGACGACCGCCCGTCCGCGCTGCGCTATCCCCGCGGCGAAGGCATGGGCGTGCCGCTGCCGGCGGAAGGGACCCCCCTCGAGATCGGCAAGGGGCGCGTGCTGCGCGAGGGCACCAAAGTAGCGCTGTTCTCGTTCGGCGCGCGGCTTGCCGAATGCTTCCAAGCGGCGGACGAGCTTGCCACGCTCGGACTTTCGACCACCGTCGCCGACGCTCGCTTCGTCAAGCCCCTCGACACCGAACTCCTCCTTCGGCTCGCGCGCGAGCACGAAGTGCTCATCACCATCGAGGAAGGGGCGATCGGCGGCTTTGCCGCCCATGTGTTGCAAGCGCTCGCCGCCAACGGCGTGCTCGACGGCGGCCTCAAGGTGCGCTCGATGATGCTGCCCGACGTCTTCATAGACCAGGATTCACCCACGGCGATGTACGCTCAAGCCGGACTCGATGCCAAAGGCATTGTCATCACGGCATTCGAGGCGCTCGGACAGAATCTGCGTGGGGAAGCGGTGAAGATGGGGCGCGGCTAATCAGCGCCTCCGGCTATTTGGCTTTGCGCGGGACCTTTTTCCCCTTCCGGCGGGCTTCAGAGAGGCCTATGGCGATGGCCTGTTTGCGGCTTTTCACCTTTCTGCCGCTTCTACCGCTCTTGAGCTTTCCGCGTTTGCGCTTGCGCATCGCCCGTTCCACCTCCTTCGAAGCACTGCGCGAATATCGTCGTGCCATGATTCAACTTCCTATCGATCCGAGCTGGTTTGGCGCCTGCTCTGCGGCTCGCCTCGCAGCGAGTCGTTTGCAACAACTGACACGCGTCGTTATTTGTTCCGCTGCGCGCCTCACCTACCCTGGCAAATCGCAGGCCGCTCATCGTTTCTTGCGCTGAGCAAATGGGCATGGCCCATCGCATTCGTATCGACCGGCTTCTCGTCGAGCGAGGCCTGTTCGGGAGCCGTGCACAGGCGCAAAGCGCGATCGCCGCTGGTCGTGTGAGGGCCAACGAGGTTGTCGTCACACGGCCGTCGGAGGAAATTTCCGCTGATGCTGTGCTTCGTGCCGAGCCTGCGCACCCTTACGTTTCACGCGGCGGCGTAAAGCTCGCGGCCGCTCTCGATCATTTCCGCTCCGATCCGATCTTCAACCCTCGCGGCCGTGTCTGTCTCGACGTCGGCGCCTCGACCGGCGGCTTTACCGAGGTCTTGCTGGCGCGCGGCGCCGAGCGTGTCTATGCCGTCGATGTGGGTCGTGGCCAACTAGATCGAAGCCTGCGCGCACGACCGGAGGTCCTTTGCCTCGAGGCAACGGACATTCGCGCCCTCGATCCGGCGCCGCTCACCAACCCACCAGACTTTGCCGTCGTCGATGTGAGCTTCATCTCGCTCAAGCTCGTCCTGCCTGCCGCCTTGGCATTGCTGCGCACGCCCGCCAGTTTGCTTGCGCTGATCAAGCCTCAATTCGAGGCGGGCCGCCGGCGTGCGAAAAGAGGCGTCGTGCGAGATCCGTGCGTTCACGCTTCGGTATGCGAAGACATCGCCGGCTTCCTCGCGTCGTGCGGCTGGCAGGTCACCGGCATCGAACCTTCCGTCATTCCGGGCGGCGATGGTAATCGCGAGTTCTTCATCGCCGCGTATTGCAGCTGAGGTTCTGGACGTATCTACGACTGCCAGCTATCGGAAGCCATGGTGGAGCGGCTTCGCATCGCCCGATTGGGCGCGCACGGCGAGGGTGTTGCGGACACCGCCGCTGGCGCCGTCTACGTGCCCTATGCGCTGCCGGGCGAGATCGCCGAGGTCGAGCCCTGGCCCGGCCACGCCGACCGCCGTCATCTCACCAAAGTCGAGGTTGCAAGCCCCGAACGCATCGCGCCGGTCTGCGGGCATTTCGGCGTTTGCGGCGGCTGCGCGCTTCAGCATTTGGCGAGCGCGCGATACCGCGACTGGAAACGCGGTTTGGTGGTCACAGCCCTGGCGCGTGCCGGGGTCGATGCACCGGTTGACGATTTGATCGATGCCCACGGCGAGGGGCGCCGCCGCGCCGTATTTCACGCCAGACGGAGCGCGCGTGACGTGCTCGAGGTCGGGTTTGCCGCGCTCAAGGCTCACCACGTGGTGGGGATCGACCGCTGCCCGGTGCTTGCGCCGGCGCTCAGCGGGGCGCTCCCAACGGCCTGGGACATTGCCGAAGTGCTCGCGTCAACGCGCAAGCCGCTGGATATCCAGGCGACGGCGACGGACGCCGGCCTCGATGTAGATGTGCGCGGATCGGGGCCGTTGACTGCCGCGCAGACGGCGGCGCTGGCGCAGGTCGCCGAGCGCCGCAACCTTGTCCGCCTCGCGCGCCACGGCGAGATCGTCGCGCACCGCGCCCCGCCCGTGCTCACGATCGGCCGCGCCGAAGTCGTGCTTCCGCCGGGCGCTTTCCTGCAGGCGACAACTGCCGCCGAGGCCATTTTGGCACGGCTGGTGGCGTCGCACTGTCGAGGCGCCGCCAGGGTGGTCGACCTGTTCTGCGGCGTCGGACCATTCGCGCTGCGCCTTGCCGAGCGCGCCCACGTCACCGCCATCGACAGCGACGCGGACGCGCTTGCGGCCCTGCGGCGCGGGGCGGCGGGAAGCGCGGGGCTAAAGCCGGTCACGGCGCAGCAGCGTGATCTGTTTCGGTATCCTTTGGGGCGGGCCGAATTCAAAGCGTTCGAGGCAGTCGTGTTCGATCCGCCGCGGCAGGGTGCACAAGCGCAGGCGCGCGAGCTTGCAGCATCCGGCGTTGCGAAAGTGACTGCCGTCTCCTGCGATCCGTCTAGCTTCGCGCGCGACGCCCGCATCCTCCTCGAGGGCGGTTATCGCCTCGCGCAGGTGACACCGGTCGATCAATTCCTTTTCTCCAGGCACGTGGAACTGGTCGCGTATTTCGAGAAGTGATTTTGCGACGTCATTTCCGCGCACCGAGAACACTTGCCAGCGCGACCTCGCCAGATGCACATTACCGGGCTTGGGGACGCTCCGGGCGTTAACCGCACCCAGGCGCGATCGCAATCGCGCTGACAAAGAGGAGCACGAGGCCATGAGAATGCAAGAAATCGACATCCACGACTACGCGCGACAGTTGTTGGACGCCCACGGCGACAAGGCGGTTGTGGAGGCTGCTCAAAAGGCTCGCACCTTGGAACAGCAAGGCGAAAGCGAACAGGCCGAAACTTGGAGGCACATCGAAGCAGCGCTTAAATTGATGCGCGGGGCGCACGAAAGCTGACGCCCCGGGGGCAGCGGCCCTATCCTTCAAGTTCCTTATTCGGCTTTTGCCCGCAAAATTGCAAAGGCAATGCCATCGCTGTCATATTGGAGACGGCGCGACAATGGGTGCCGTCACGAACCGTATATGCGACTGATCAAGGAGGGGTCCGGTGAGCGAGTTAGTCGAATTTCTCTGCAAAGGTGAGCATCCGGTGGAAGCGAGCGTGCGTAAAAAAACGCGCGATGCTTTGAAGGATGCTGTTAAGCTCGGTTATGTCCCTGTCAAGTTTACCGACACGCGGGGAGGTACCGAGCTCGTAATCCCGCTCGATCGAAGCCGCTGTGATCTTGGGGCCATTGAGAACGACAGCAATGGGTCTGGCGAAATCAGATTGGTCGGAGACCTGAAGCTTGACTATGTGGCGATAACCTGCGTCGCCCGAATCGATGTTGCGACGCTGCAGGGTGAGGGACATCTCGAGGTCCGCTCATAAGCCCGGCCGCCCATTTTATCTTGCCAAGCGGCCCTGCGATCTCCGAGCAGACTAGTTCCCCCAGCGATCCCGCCACATCTGCTCACCGATGGTGCAAGAGATGCGCGGCGCTCTTGCTTGCACTGGGAGCAGACGGTGCGGCGGCATGCCCTGCGCGATCTCCAGCACCAGCTTCGTACGGATCGCCTCCTTGAATTGCTCGCGCTCGCGAATCGGCACGACGAAAGCGCCGGGGCCGCCGATCACGCAATCCTCGTAATAGACATCCAGGTTGTCGATATCCATAGTGAAAGCGTTCGGCCGCTTGAGCATGATCGGCAGGCCGTTGATGGTGATCCCGGCCGCGAGCACGTCGTCGCGTGCGATGGTGACGAAAGTCCCGCTGTTATTGGCGCCATCGCCGGAGACGTCGATCACGCGGCGGAAGCCGCTATAGCCGCTGCCGTCGAACAGGGGTTTGGCAAAATTCAGCGCGCCCGAAATCGAGGTGCGCGAGGCGCGCCGGTAAGGTGCGCGCCCGATCTCGCTGGCGAAGGCGTCGGCGGCCTCCGGCCCATCGATCAGCCGCCAGGGTACGACAATTTTTTGGTCATACGGTCCCGCCCACTCGAAATAGGTCACCGCCACCTTGCCATGGTGGCCGCCGCGCAGCGCCTGCATGAAGTCGCGCGAAGTGATGCCGGCCATATAGCCCTCGCGCTGCAGCGCCTGCTCTTCCGGGTCCATCGAATAGGAAACATCGACGGCCAACACGAGTTCGACATCGACGGGTGCCGCGTTCGGGCTTTTGTCGACGAACAGCAGTTTCGGCGCCGCGATCGCGGTGACCGTCAGCAGCGCAGCAGCACCCGCAGTGACGGACGAGATCAGCGCTGCAAGCATCCGCCTCTCCATGCCCGGGTCATTAGCTCCTGCTTAACGGCGCTCAGCCCGTGGGATGGGCGAACGCATGGCATTTCTAGTGCCGTGGCTTTCTATCATCGATTCTCTCGGTCGACACGATCTCGATGCCAAACCCCGCAAGGCCGACATAGGTGAACTTGGCGGAGGTGAGCAAGCGGATCGATGTGATGCCCAGGTCCTTGAGAATCTGGGCGCCCAGGCCCACCTCGCGCCATTGCCGCGAGCGCGCCACTTCGGACCCGGTCGAGCCCGCCTGCGGGATGGCGTGCGTCGGCACACCCGCCGCGCCATCGCGCAGGAAGACGATCACGCCGCGCCCTTCCTGCTTGAAGCGCTGCAATGAGGACTGGATCGGATGCGCGCCGCCGAAGACATCGCGGATGATGTCTGCGCGATGCAGGCGCGCCAATATGTTCTTGCCGTCGCCGATGCGGCCGTACGCGAAGGCCATGTGCTGGATGGCGTCGAAGGGGGTGACATAGGCGTAACCTGCGAGCGTGCCGATCTCGCTTTGCACCGGGAATTCACCGATGCGCTTGACCAGCTTGTCGCGTGCCTGCCGGTAGGCGATGAGGTCGGCGATCGAGATCTGCTTGAGATGGTGGCGCTCGGCAAAGGCCGTCACCGCCGGCCCCCGCATCACCGTGCCGTCGTCGTTCATCAGCTCGGCAAGCACGCCGACCGGCGGCAACCCCGCGAGCCGGCACAGATCGACACAGGCCTCGGTATGCCCCGAGCGCATCAGCACCCCGCCGTCCTTGGCAACCAGCGGGAAGACATGGCCCGGCCGCACGAAATCAGACGCGCCAGCATTGCCGTTGGCAAGCGCGCGCACCGTGTTGCTGCGCTCCTCCGCCGAAATTCCGGTGGTGAGGCCGTGCCGGAAATCGACTGAAACCGTAAACGCGGTCCCGAGCGGCGCATCGTTCGCCGCAACCATGGGATCGAGATGCAGCCGCCTCGCCTCCTCGGGCGAAAGCGGCGCACAGACGATGCCCGAGGTGTAGCGGATGATGAAGGCCATCTTCTCGGGCGTGCACAGCGAGGCCGCGACGAAGAGGTCGCCTTCGTTCTCGCGGTCGTCGTCATCGCTGACCACCACGATTCCTCCGGCGGCGAATGCCGCGAGCACCAATTCAACCCGCTGGTGGTTGCCGAGCACGTCTGGCTCACTCCATTCAGGCACGGGCGAACGGCCATACCGGCGTTTCGCCGATTTGCCCGCGCTGACGTAGATAGTGGTCGGCGATGACGCATGCCACCATCGCCTCGCCGATCGGCACCGCACGAATGCCGACACAAGGGTCGTGCCGCCCTTTGGTGCTGATGTCGGTCTCGGCACCATAGCGATCAACGGTGCGCCGGGGGGTGAGGATCGACGACGTCGGCTTGACCGCAAAACGGCAGACGATCGGCTGGCCGGTCGAGATACCGCCCAAAACGCCGCCCGCATGATTGGAAAGAAACACCGGCCTGCCATCGTTGCCTATGCGGATCTCATCGGCATTCTCTTCGCCGCTCAGCGCCGCCGCGGCAAATCCCGCGCCGATCTCAACACCCTTGACGGCATTGATGCCCATCAAAGCCGCGGCGAGATCGCCGTCGAGCTTGCCGTAAATCGGCGCACCGAGACCAACGGGTACGCTTTCCGCGACAACCTCGATGACCGCTCCGACGGAGGAGCCGCGCTTGCGAATGTCGTCGAGGTAGCCCTCGAAGAACTTTGCCTTCTCCGCATCCGGACAGAAGAACGGGTTGCGCTCGATCTCGTCCCAGTTCCACCGCGCGCGCTCGATGCTGTGTTTGCCCATCTGGATCAACGCGCCGCGCACCGTAAGGCCCGGCACGATTTTGCGCGCGATCGCGCCCGCAGCAACCCGCATGGCGGTCTCGCGCGCGGATTGACGCCCCCCGCCGCGATAATCGCGTATGCCGTATTTGGCATCGTAGGTGTAATCGGCGTGCCCGGGCCGGTACTTGTCTTTGATCTCGGAATAATCCTTCGCGCGTTGGTCGACATTCTCGATGACGAGCGCAATCGGCGTTCCCGTGGTCACCTGCTGGCCGGTCGTTTCGTCGCGAAAGACGCCGGAGAGGATTTTCACCTGGTCCGGCTCGTGGCGCTGCGTCGTGAAACGCGACTGACCGGGCCGCCGCTTGTCGAGATAAGGCTGGATGTCCGCCTCGGTCAGCGGGATGCGCGGCGGGCAACCGTCGACCACGCAACCGATAGCGAGGCCGTGGCTTTCGCCAAAGGTTGTGACCCTGAAGAGGTGACCGAAAGTGTTGAACGACATAGAGTTCCGCTCGGGGCGTGTGGTAGCCCGCGTGGCTGTCGCGGTCAAATCCCCGCGCCGGGATGCGTAAACGGCGCTCAAGGCGCCTTTGACGGGCCAGCCCATATCACGCGTACCGCGTGAGGCCCTTCTCCACGAACAGATAGACCACGCCCTGATCGATGGAATGATGCGCGGCATCTGGCGGCGAGGCGAGCCCGAGATGTGCGATCAACGCGCGCGCGGTGCCGCCATGGGCAGCAACGACGGTATCCCGCTCGAGGCGTTCGTACCATTGGCGGATCCGAACGGCCACCTGCGCATAGCTTTCACCGCCAGGCGGCGCGAAGCCCCATTTGTCGGATTCGCGCGCGGCAATGAGGTGCTTGTCCCGCGCCGTGACTTCCCCATAGGTGAGCCCTTCCCATTCTCCGAATGCGATTTCGGCGAGCTTCCCTTCGACGACATAGTCGGCGGGTTTGAGCCCGAGCGTCGCGCGCACGATCTCCATGGTCTTGCGCGCACGCACGAGCGGACTCGACACGTAGCCGAAGCTCTCCGGCGCGCGCCCCACGCGGCGGAAGAGGTCATGCAGGATCCCGGCACAGCAGGCGGCCTGGGCACAGCCCGCCGCGTTGAGCGGCACGTCGTGGCGGCCCTGCAGCCGTTGCTCGACGTTCCAATCGGTGAGCCCGTGGCGAATATAGTAGATGACGGGTCGCGGCACGCGTGGTCCGCCTCTCAGGCCGAAGCCGGCCGTCGGCGCTGACGCGGGGCGGCCCGGTCATGCGCGGACCACACCGCCCCGGCAGTGCTGCGTCGCGCGCTATCCTGAACGGTCAGCCTCGTCATTCCTTGCCAACGACGATATCGGGCGCGTCAGGATGTTTCATTCCAACGATGTGGTAGCCGGCATCGACGTGATGAATCTCGCCCGTCACGCCGCGAGAGAGGTCGCAGAGGAAATAGACCGCAGTGTCGCCGACCTCCTCAATCGTGACGCTGCGGCGCAGCGGCGCGTTGTGCTCGTTCCATTTGAGGATGTAGCGGAAGTCACCGATGCCCGACGCCGCCAGCGTCTTGATCGGGCCGGAGGAGATGGCATTGACGCGAATGTTCTTCTCGCCCAAATCGGCGGCGAGGTAGCGCACGGACGCCTCGAGCGCCGCCTTGGCAACTCCCATCACGTTGTAATGGGGCATCCATTTCTCGGCGCCGTAGTAGGTGAGCGTCAACAGCGCACCACCGGCCGACATCAGCCTCTCTGCACGTTGCGCCATCGCCGTGAACGAATAGCAACTCACCAGCAGCGTCTTTGAAAAATTATCCGTCGTCGTATCGACGTAGCGCCCGGAGAGCTGATCCTTGTCGGAGAAGGCAATGGCGTGCACGAGAAAATCGAGCGCGCCCCATTTCGACGCAACCGTCGCGAAAGCCGTATCGATCGTATCGGGCTCGGTCACGTCGCAATGCCCAATCACCATTCCATCGACCTCTTGCGCGAGGGGCTCGAGGCGTTTTTTGAATGCCTCTCCTTGGTAAGTGAAGGCGAGATCGGCGCCCTGTGCGTGGCAGGCTTTTGCAATACCCCACGCAAGCGACCGGTTGTTGGCCACACCGACGATCAGGCCCCGTTTGCCGCGCAAGAGGCCTGACGTTTCCGGCATGATTTTCCCTGCTCGCGACCGACCGCGAGCTTCCCTATGACACAGGGGGAGAGGACCCACAAGCAGCGGCCACGCACCGCCATTCTCGCACCATCAAGGCGCGGGAATATCGCTTGCGGCAAAGTGTTTGTCCGGATGATATCGGCGCCTCGTCACGACTTGCGAGGCTGTCGGCATATCGGCCGCCGCGGTCATCGTTTGCGGGGAGTTGGGAGGGAAAGGGCGTTGGTCGGATTCCGGCAAGCAATCGAGGCCGCGATACCGGCACTGCGACGCTATGCGCGCGCGCTCACGCGCAATGGCGAACTGGCCGACGATCTGGTGCAGGACACCCTGGTGCGGGCGCTGAGGTCAGAACATCTGTTTCACGGTGGCGACATTCGCAGCTGGCTCTACACGATTCTGACCAACCTCAATCGCAACCGGCTGCGCGCGTTGGCGCGGCGCCCGGCGCTGCAGGCGATCGACGACAACGACGCCGCGGAACTCGCCGGACCGGAGGCGGGAGCGCGCGACATCGAGCGGGCGCTCGCCTCGCTGGTCGAGGACCAGCGCTCGGCCTTGCTTCTGGTGGTGCTCGAGGGCCTCACCTACCGCGAGGTCGCTGAAGTGCAGGGCGTGCCCATCGGAACCGTGATGTCGCGGTTAGCGCGAGCGCGCATGCAGATTAAGGCCTATCTCGACGGCGAGCGCCCCGCGCTCCGCCGCATCAAATAAATCGAGGGCGAAGACAATGATCGATCGATACGCACCCGTGACAGAGGAAGAGCTGCACGCCTATCTCGACGGCGAGCTTGCGGCCGACCGCCGCGGCGCCGTCGAGGCGTGGCTTGCCTCGCATCCGGAAGATGCTGCCCGCGTCGCCCAATGGCGCGCGCAGGCCGAAGCGATCCGCGCGCGCTTCGGCATGCTCGCCTCGGAGGCGGTCCCGGCGCGCTTCGATCTCGACAAACTGGCCCGCGGCGCACGCTCTTTGCGTGCGATTGCCGCCGCCGCGGTGGTCGTAGCATTTCTCACGGGCGGGGCTGTCGGGTGGATGGCACATGGCGCATCGGCCGCGGCGCCGAGCCGCTTCGACACCTTCACCACACAAGCGCTCGACGCCCACGGGGTCTACGTGGTCGAGGTGCGCCATCCCGTCGAGGTCACGGGGGGCGAGCGGCCGCATTTGATCCAGTGGCTGTCGAGACGTCTCGATTACGAGCTCAAGATACCCGATCTCGAACCGATCGGATTGAAGCTCGTCGGCGGACGTCTGCTGCCCGGCCCGTTCGGCCCGGCGGCATTGTGCATGTATGAAGGGCACTCCGGCGAGCGCTTTACCATCTACTACGCGCGCACGGATTCGCCGCAGACGGCGATGCGCTACCGTTCAGCGGATCGCTTCGCCGCCGTCTATTGGGTCGAGCGCGGCCTTGCCTATGTCGTGAGCGGGCCAACCGACCGCGAGCGCCTGCTCAGCGTGGCGCAGGCGGCGTATGACCAGATCGACAAGAACGCGCCGCAGCCGAGGTAACGCACGACGGCAGGCTATGCGCGCGCTCACCCCATGCCCTGTCTCGGATCATGGGGCTTGAGCTTGCGCCACTTGCGCATCAGCTCTTCAAGGTCGGAGTCGCCGCCTTCGGGCAACACGATCCGCACGGTTGCGAGTAGATCGCCTTTGCCCTGCTTGGCAGGGAAGCCCTTGCCTTTGAGGCGGAAGATGCGCCCGGAACTGGTGCCGGGAGGGATCGCAAGCTCGACTGCGCCATCGAGCGTCGGCACGCGCACCTTGGCACCGAGTACCGCCTCGTAGAGCGTGATCGGGAGCTCGAGACGCAGATCGGCACCGCTGCGCGCAAACAGCGGATGCGGAGCAACGGAGACCGTGATCAGAAGATCGCCCGCACGGCCGCCGGAGCCGGCGAGCCCCTGCCCTTTCAGGCGGATGACTTGTCCCTCGTTCAGTCCGGCCGGGATCTTCACGTCGACCTCGCGACCGGTCGGCAGCTGCACGCGCTTGTCCGTTCCCTTGGCCGCTTCCGGCAGCGTGATCGTGAGCGCAGCACTGATGTCCTGACCGGGGCGATGCTCCTGCTCGAAGCGGAAGCCGCCGCCGGCCTGCCCTGAACGCCCGGCGCCTCCGAACGCTTCCTTCAAAACATCTTCGAAACCGCCGAAGCCGCCAGCGCGGCCACGCGTGTGTTGAAAACCGTCTCGCCCCCAGCTGAAGGTTTCGAATACGTCCTCTGGCTTGAAGCCGCCTTGCCGGCGGCCACGGCCAAAACCTTCAAAGCCCTGGAACCGCGGCTTTCCCTCGGCGTCGATCTGGCCCCCATCGAAGGCCTTGCGCTTGTCCTCCTCGCCCAGGATTTCGTAAGCCGCATTCAGCTCGGCAAAACGCGCGGCCGCTCGCGGGTCGTGCTTGTTGGCGTCCGGATGCAGCTTCTTCGCCTGCCGGCGGAAGGCGCTCTTGATGTCCGCGGCGCTCGCAGTCTTCGTTACCCCGAGGACCTCATAGGGGTCGCGCATCCTCAGTCTCTCCCAGGCAGGTCGCCATCTATCGCGCCGGGCATCGCCCCGATTCGCATCGATTCAATGTGGTGCGCGCGGCGGCAGACCGCAACGAGGGCGCGCCTGCGGTCCCCGCCCGATCTTTCGCGGATTTCACGTTCCTAAGCCGGTCGCAACACCGCAAGCAGATTTTTCGCCCTTTCGCCCTGTCCGTGCCGCAAGTTTCTGGCGCGAGGGACCCGACGTTCCTTTATAAGGGGGCTGCCTGAACAGCGAGCTTGGCAACGACGCCACCACCCGAGTACTCCGCAGAATGTCTGAATCGGCGCCAATAGAAAACCTCGCCCGGTTAACGAGCGGTGATCTTATCGAGGCCGATGAGCCTTTGCGGCTGTTTGCCGCCTGGTTCGAGCAAGCGACCCGCAGTGAGCCACGCGATCCGACCGCGATGTCGCTGGCCACCGTCGATGCGGACGGCTTGCCCAACGTGCGAATGGTGCTGATGAAGGGCTTCGGCGAGGACGGATTCGTGTTCTACACCAACATCGAGAGCCAAAAGGGGCGCGAGCTCGATCGCGATCACAAAGCCGCGCTGCTCTTTCATTGGAAATCGGTCAATCGGCAGGTGCGGCTGCGCGGCCCGGTGGAGCGGATCGAAGATGCGGACGCTGATGCTTATTTCGCCACCCGGCCGCGTCTCACCCAGATCGGCGCCTGGGCCAGCAAACAGTCGGCGCCGCTCGAGAGTCCCCACGCCTTCGAGAAGGCGATCGCGCTATACGCCGCGAAATTCGCAATCGGCACGATTCCGCGACCGCCGAACTGGACCGGCTACCGCCTGCGACCACTCGTCATCGAGTTTTGGCAAGAGCGGCCGTTCCGCCTGCATGACCGGCTCGAATTCCGGCGTGAAACGTTCGATGCGCCCTGGCGCAAGACGCGTCTCTATCCCTGATGCATTCTCCGCCCGAGCGCGCGCCGGCGAGCAGCGAGGACGCCATCACGCGCGGAGTACCCGCTTCACCGGACCGCAAACCGCTCTAGCATTACGACGTTTTCGGGATTGATCGTCATGGCCACGCCGCCCTCGAACCAGCCACGCCGCGCGCTCCTGCTCACGGGAGCGAGCCGGGGCATCGGTCACGCCACGGTCAAGCGATTTTCGGCGGCCGGGTGGCGCGTCATCACCTGCTCGCGCCATGCCTTTCCGGAGAACTGCCCCTGGGAAATGGGGCCGGAGGATCACATTCAGGTCGATCTTGCCGATCCCGAGCATACGCTGCGTGCGATCTCCGAGGTCAAGCAGCGGCTTGAGAACGGCGAACTGCACGCTCTTGTCAATAACGCGGCGATCTCGCCCAAAGCCGACGGGGGCAAGCGCCTCTCCTCGATCGAGACGACGCTCGATGTGTGGGATCACGTCTTCCGGGTGAATTTCTTCGCGCCGATCACGCTCGCGCGCGGACTAGTGGAAGAGCTCAAGACCGCGAAAGGCTCCGTCGTCAACGTCACCTCCATTGCGGGATCGCGCGTGCATCCTTTCGCCGGCGCGGCATACGCCACGTCAAAGGCGGCGCTTGCCGCGCTCACTCGCGAGATGGCGGCCGACTTCGGTCCGCTCGGCATCCGCGTCAATGCCATCGCTCCGGGCGAGATCGACACGGCGATTCTCTCGCCCGGGACATCCGATATCGTGGCCCACCAGATTCCAATGCATCGCCTCGGCACGCCCGATGAAGTCGCCAAGATCATCTATGTGCTCTGCACCGACACCTCGTCCTACGTGAACGGCGCCGAGATCCACATCAACGGCGGCCAGCACGTCTGACAGCAGAGCCCGGACGGCGGATATGAGTTTACCCTGGCCCGTATTCGTTCAGCTCAGAGCCACTTCTTCCACTTGAAGAAGAAGCGGCGGTAGGGTGGGCAAAGGCGCGCGTCTCTCGGCTTATCCATGTGGGCAAAATTGTGCGCGCGCCGCGCCCGCGCGGCGACGATTTTGCCCACCCTGCGGCTTCGGCAGCGCAGCTGAGTTCAGAGCCATTTCTTCCATTTGAAAAAGAAATAGGGCAGCGCGGATGCAAGCAGCATCAGCACGATGGCGACAGGATAGCCGAGCGACCAGTCGAGCTCGGGCATGTGTTTGAAATTCATGCCGTAGATCGACGCGATCAGCGTTGGCGGCATCAGCGCAACGGCCGCGACCGAAAAAATCTTGATCACGTTGTTCTGCTCGATGGTAACGACCCCCAACATGGCGTCGAGCAGGAACTGAATCTTATTGGAAAGATAGGCGGCGTGGTCGGATAGCGAGTGCACGTCGCGCTGCATGCCGCGAAGTTGCGCGCGCGGCTCTTTCGCCCAGCGCATGCTGTCGGCTTCGTTTGCGAGGTAAAGCAGCAGGCGTCCGATCGAGACCAGGCTCTCGCGGACCTTGGAGGCGAGATCGCCTTTTTTGCCGATCGTCTTCAATATTTCGTTGTAGCTTCGGGTGCGATCGGCGCCGCCGGCCTGCGGCTCGAAAATGTCGTGCGAGATCTGATCGACCTCCGAACCGATGCGCTCCAAAATGTCGGCCGTGCGATCGATCACCGCATCCAGCAGGTCCATCAAGACCGATTCGCCGGTCACGGACGGCGGGCAAACGCGCGCAAGCTTGTTACCGACGATCATGAACGGGCGCGGCTCGTCGTAGCGCACGGTGATGAGCCGATGGCCGGACAGGATGAAGGTCACCGGAGTCGTCTTCGGCACGGCGGTGTCGGACTGGCACATCAGCGTCGCGGTCATGTAACGCGCGCCGTTTTCGGAGTAGAGGCGGCTCGTGACCTCGATCTCTTGCATTTCTTCGCGGGTGGGAACCGCCGTCCCGGCTTGACGCTCGACGAGCTTGTCCTCCTCGTGGTTGGGATTGACCAGGTCGAACCACACCGCACTCTCAGGTACGGCGACATCCGGCGTGACCGGCACGCGGTCGAGCGATGTGCCGCGCGGAACGTAGACCCACAGCATGACCCCTCCGCCGACGCCAGCGCGTCCGACTCGCAAGCGAGCGCGATCCGCGCATGAGCCCCTGATCGAGCCAGTGATGGCCCAATCAACCCTCACCTTGCAAGGACAATGCGCAGGCGGGGTGACGCCGCGGTGACAGGCCTAACGGTGCGATGGCATGTGTGCGGGAGCCGGCGAGGATGGCGGCAAGCGATCAGGCCGCCTTTTCAGGCACCGACTTGTCCAACCGGTGGACGGCTGGAGCATAAGCGGGATTCTTGACCTCGCTCTGGTAAGGCAGCGCGGCAGCAACTGCGGATATTCCGATTTCACCGTAGCGGCTGCCGAGATTCGGCTCGTCGCGGCGGCCCTCGTCGTTGAATTGCGCCGCATTGTTCTTGGTCATTTTCTACTCCGTGGGAACTTGCATTTTGGCCGGTTTGGCGCGTCTCGCGGCTGACCGAGATGACGAGCGACTGCGGCCGAAATGCGCAACAAATCGTGTCCTATCGTGACATTTCAAACAGAGCGTAAAAGGAAATTGGTTCCCTCAATTGCCAGTCGCGCTCGAGCCGGTGTGGCTTCGCGCTCCAGCCTTCCGGCGCTCCTTTCCCCGCGGTCGTTTGAGTGGCACCCGTCGGGCGGCGGATGGTAAACGGCGAGTTAACAACCGGCGCGTTGGTGCCGACCTGAAAGGCGATTCCGGCCGTGTGGACAGGCAGCTTTCCACGGCGTGGGCCCAAACTGCGGCATTCCTGCAACAGGTTCCAAAGACTATCGAAGTGAGCCGTCATCGGCCTGGAAGTACGCAGTCCTTTTCGTTACCTAATTAAGCAAGTGGAGGATTCAAAACGAACTAATTGCGGGCCGCGCCAGCGCGCGCGATGGGGGCAACGATGCGGGTAAGGGGAATAGCATTGCTGCTGACGGGGCTTTTGCTCGGCGGCTGCGTGCATGCGCAGCTGGAGCCGCCCTCCGAGGCGAGCATGACGGCGCGTGACAAGAAGCTACTCGCGAATGCCCCCTACGCGAAGGCGAGCATCCCAGCCCAATACCAGCGCGCCATCGTCAAGTATCACCGCAAGGAAGCCCCGGGCACGATCGTGGTCGATAGCGACGCGCGCTACCTCTACTACGTGCTGCCGGACAACCAGGCCATCCGCTACGGCGTGATCGTCGGCGAAGACGCGCAATCTTGGTCGGGCATCGCCAAGGTCGGCCGCAAGGAGGAATGGCCGGGATGGACGCCGACCGAGGGCGAGAAGCGGCGCCTCGGCCCGCTGCCAAACTACGTCGAAGGCGGTCCGGCCAATCCGATGGGCGCTCGCGGCATCTACCTTTATTCGGGCGGGCAGGACACGCTGTACCGCATCCACGGCACCAACCAGCCGGAATGGATCGGGCATGCGATCTCATCCGGCTGCATTCGGATGACCAATGAGGATGTGATCGATCTCTACAATCGCGTCAAAATGGGCGCGATCGTAGTGATGCTGGGGCCGAGGTCGGGGGAGCCGCGCTTCGCCGCGGCTGACGTCGGCCGCTACTGAGGGCTCGAGGGGGCTGGGAGCGGCGTCGGGCGAGAGCCCGGCGCCGTTCCATTTTTTGGTTCAGGCTTGCATGAGGCGTTGTTGCTTGACCCAATCCAGCGTGCGGTCGAGCGCCCGGCCGAGGCGATCGAAGAGTTCGTCGATCTCCGCCGGCGCGATGATGAGCGGCGGACAGATCGAGAGGATATCGCCCATGAGGAAGCGAACGATCAGCCCTTCCTCTTCGGCGTAGCGCACCGCTCGCGGGCCGATGCCGGCCTTCGCTTCGAACGAACGTTTGCTGTTCTTGTCCGCGACCAGCTCGAGCCCGCCGACAAGCCCGAGACCGCGCGCCTCGCCGACCAGCGGATGTTTGCCGAGCGCGGCGAGGCGGGCCTGGAAATGCGGCGCCTTGCGCGTGACCTGCTCGGCGATGCGCTCGCGCGCATAAATATCCAGCGCCTTGAGCGCCACCGCCGCCGCCACCGGATGGCCGGAATAGGTGAAGCCGTGGCCGAAGGTACCGATCTTGCGGCTTTCATCGAGCATCGCCTGATAGGTCGCCTCCGGCACGGTCAGCGCCGCCATGGGCACATAGGCCGAGGTCAACGCCTTCGCGACGCTGATCGAGTGCGGCTCGAAGGCGAGCGCGCTACAGCCGAACATGGTTCCGAGCCGGCCGAAGCCGCAGATCACCTCGTCCGAGATCATGTAGACGTCGTATTTCCGGCAGACCTTCATGATCTCTCGAAAGTAGCCCTCCGGGGGCACGATCACGCCGCCGGCGCCCATCACCGGCTCGGCGATGAAGGCGGCAACCGTATCCGGGTCCTCTTTGCAAATGAGATCGTCGAGTTCGTCCGCCAGTCGCCGCGCGAATTCCGCTTCGGTCTCCCCCGCATGCGCGAAGCGGTAATGGTGCGGACAGGCCGTGTGCAAAATTCCCGCGATCGGCAGATCGAAATCCAGGTGATTGTTCGGCAATCCCGTAAGCGAGGCCGATGCGACGGTCACACCGTGATAGGCCTTGTGGCGGCTGATGATCTTCTTCTTCCGCGGCCGGCCGAGCGCGTTGTTCATGTACCAGACGAGCTTGACTTGGCTGTCGTTCGCTTCCGAGCCCGATGAGCAGAAGAACACTTTCGAGGTCGGGACCGGTGCGATCTCCTTGAGCCGTTCGGCGAGCTCGATTGCAGGATCGTGGCTCTTGGCCGTGAACAGATGGCTAAACGAGAGCTTACGCATCTGCGTCGCAGCGGCCTCGACCAGCTCTTCGTTGCCGTAGCCCAACGCCGTGCACCACAGCCCCGCCATCCCTTCGATATAGGCCTTGCCTTGCGTGTCGTAGACGAACACGCCCTTGCCGCGCTCGATGATCAGCGGACCGGTTTCGCGCAGCGCCGCAAGATTGGTGTAGGGGTGAACGAGGGTTTCCACGTCGCGGACGCCGAGATTGCTGAGCGGGGGCATGGGACTCCTCGTCATGGCGCAGCAGCGGGCCGGGGCTGCGGCAATGGCACGGCCTCTTCGCCGGGTTCGCGCACGTCCCACTGGCACATGCGATGGCCTCCGGCGCGCTCGGCCAAGTCCACGTGAATGTGGTTCTCGTGATAGCCGTCGGAGCCGGGGCCGAGCACGGTCGTGAAACGCGCGCAAGTGCTTTTCCGCACGCGCTCGCGAAAATCTTTGTCCACCGTCGGATCAGTCAGCTCGATGACGCTACCGCTGGCGAGCTTGACCGAGCGGACGTCGAGCGCGTTGGCTTTGCCGTGCTCGGAGAGTTTTGCGCCGATGATGCGATTGCGGCCGCGGCAGTCATAGGCCGCGTAGTTGTCGACGCTCTTGAGCGGTCCCCCGAAAGCGCGCACCGCGGGCGCCAGGTCCTCCCGCACCCAGTGGACGATAGCTTCGACAAAGCTGCAGCGAAGGATCGCGGGCGGCGTCACCGCCACCCGCGTCTGATCGGCGAGCCACACCGCCTCGAGCCGCACCACATCCTCTACGCTGCATTCGCCCGGTCCGACCAGCGCCGGCAGCGACGGCGCGACCGCCAATTCCGCCGTGAGCCGCAGCCGGCATGCCGAGGGGGGCGCCGGCTCCTCGGCACTCGCCTCTGCGGGAGGCTCGGGTCGTGCAATGTCCGCCGGCCGCGGCCGTGGCAAGGGGATAACCTTGGCGGCCGCAAAACCGCAGGTCGCGAAACCGAAAAGAGCGATAAGGGCGAGCAGCGCTGAGAGAAGTTTCACTGTCCCGATATCGGCAAGAATTGCGACGTTATAGGGGCCAATCGGCGCCGGGACTGGCCCAACGCTCTCAAATGGCGTTCTCTTCTCCACGGCCAATGCGCAACGCTACTAGGAAGAGCTTCGCTGCAGGCACACCACGATGAGCCATTTCGACGTCGTCGTGTGCGGCCTGGGCGCGATGGGCAGCGCCGCGGTGGAGCACCTGGCGCGCAGAGGCAAGCGGGTGCTGGGCATCGAGCGCTATCGACCTGGCCACGACCGCGGCTCCTCCCATGGGCGCACACGCATCATTCGGCTCGGCTATTTCGAGCATCCTTCCTATGTCCCCTTGTTGCGGCACGCTTACAGGCTCTGGCGCGAGCTCGAACAGGCGAGCGGGCAAAAACTTCTCCACATCACCGGCATTGCCGAGATCGGGCCGCCCGACAGCGCGTTGGTCGCGGGCACGCTGCGCTGCGCCAAGACCCACGGTTTACGTCACGAGGTGCTGCCCGCGGCTGACCTGATGCGCCGCTTCCCCGCATTCAGGGTGCCGCACGATTTTGTCGGTGTCGTCCAACAGGATGGCGGGATCCTACAAGCGGAGGCGTCGGTCTTCGCTCAGCTCGCGCTCGCGGCGGCGGCAGGGGCAGAAATTCGCAGCGGCGAGGCGGTCCGGGCGGTCGAGCCGCGCGCGGGCTGCGTACGTATCGTGACCGATCGCGGGAGCATCGAGGCGGGCGCTGCGATCATTGCGGCGGGTCCATGGATGGAAGCACTGCTGCCGGCACTCGCCACTGCGCTGCGGGTCACGCGAGAGGTAATGGCTTGGTTCGAGCCGACCGACGCGCAGTTCTTTCTTCCCGGGCGCATGCCTGTGTTCATGATCGAGAGCCGGCACGGCTTGCACTACGGCATTCCAGCCGATGGCAGCCTCCAACCCGGCATCAAAGTGGCCAAGCATCATCACCGCGATGAAACGGTCGATCCTGACGCTTACGATCAAACCGTGCGTGCGGACGATGAGGCATTGATCCGCGCCGCGCTGGCGGAGCATATCCCGGCGGCCAATGGCCGCCTCATCGCTGCCAAGACCTGCCTCTATACGACGACGCCGGACGGTGATTTCGTCGTCGATCGCCTGCCCGGCGCTCCCAACATCATCGTCGCTTCGCCCTGCTCCGGCCATGGGTTCAAATTCGCGCCCGTGATCGGCAAGATCCTGGCGGACCTCGCGACGATAGGTGCAACCACCCACGACATTGCCCGGTTTTCGCTCGGTCGGCTTGGCTAAAGACGCGGGCGGTGCGCCGCGGATTCTCCGGTTGCGTGGCCGCGACATGCCGGTAACCTTGGCAGCGCCCGACCGCGCGTCTATGGATCGTCGCTCCGCCGGGACTGTGATTGCAGACGATAAGGACCACAGGAAAACGCCATGCTTGGGCTGATGCAGGACTGGTCGCTCCTTTGCCATCGCATCCTCGACCATGCGGCAACCAACCACGCCGAGCGGCCGATCGTCACACGCTCGATCGAAGGCCCGATTCACACCACCACTTACGCGGAGATCCGCGCGCGTGCCTTGCGCTTAGCGCAGCGCCTCGAGAAGGACGGCGTTCGGCTCGGCGATCGCGTCGGCACGCTCGCTTGGAACACGTGGCGCCATTTCGAGGCGTGGTACGGCATCATGGGCATCGGTGCGATCTATCACACGGTCAATCCGCGGCTCTTTTCCGATCAGATCGCCTGGATCATCAATCACGCCGAGGATCGCCTGCTGCTAGCGGATGTCACATTCGTTCCGCTGTTGGAAAGGCTCGCCGACAAGTTGCCTAGCATCGAACGCTACGTGTTGCTGTGCGAGGAGGCGCACATGCCGCAGACCTCGCTCAAGAATGCGGTGCCCTACGAGGAGTGGATCGGCGAAGTCGACGGCGATTTTTCCTGGCAAGTGTTCGATGAGAACACCGCGGCAGGCATGTGTTACACCTCCGGAACAACCGGAAATCCGAAGGGCGTCGTCTACTCGCACCGCTCCAACGTTCTGCACGGGCTGATGGCCAACATGGCCGACATGAAGGGCTATTCGTCCCGCGACGTCGTCATGCCGGTCGTGCCCATGTTCCACGCCAATTGCTGGGCGATGATGTTCGCGACGCCGATGGCGGGCGCCTCTTTGATCCTGCCGGGCGCCAAACTCGACGGCGCCTCGGTTTTCGAGTTGCTCGACCGGTACAAGGTCACCTGCACCGCCGCGGTGCCGACGGTCTGGCTCATGCTGCTTGAGCACCTGGAGGCGACAGAGCACAAGCTGCCCCATCTCAAGAAGGTCGTGATCGGGGGCTCGGCCTGCCCGCGCGCAATGGCGAAAACCTTTCAGGATGTCTACGGCGTCGAGGTGATCCATGCCTGGGGCATGACCGAAATGAGTCCGCTCGGCACCGCCTGCACGTTCAAGCCGGAATATGCGTCGCTCGGCGGGGACGCGCGGCTCGACATTCAGCAGAAGCAGGGACAGAGCCCGTTCATGGTCGAGATGAAGATCACCGACGATGCCGGCAGGCGGCTCCCTTGGGACGGCAAGACCTTCGGACGACTCAAGGTGCGGGGACCATGCGTGGCGCGCGCCTACTATAAAGAGGAGGGGGACGTCCTCGACGCGGAGGGCTTCTTCGACACCGGCGACGTCTCCACCGTCGACCGTTACGGCTACATGCAGGTCACCGACCGCGCCAAGGACGTCATCAAATCGGGTGGCGAGTGGATTTCCTCCATCGACCTCGAGAACCTCGCTATCGGCCATCCGAAAGTAGCGGAAGCGGCGGTCATCGGCGTCAAGCACCCCAAATGGGACGAGCGGCCCCTGCTGGTGATTGTTCTCAAGAAGGATCAGTCGGCGACCAAGGACGAAATCCTAAAGTTCATGCGCGGCAAGATCGCCAAATGGTGGATGCCCGACGAGGTCGTTTTCGTCGAGGAGATTCCGCATACCGCGACCGGCAAGATCCAGAAGACAGTGCTGCGCGAGCGCTTCAAGGACTTCGTGCTGCCGACCGCAGTTGCCGCACAGTGAAAGCGACGTCTCGCTGCACAGACCCTATTTGTAGCGAAAGTCTCGCGTTCTCTCGCGCCCATGGGGTAAGGTTGGCCTCTCATCATCGCCCTCTCCTCTAGGAAGCGAGCGCATGACCATCTTCGATGCGACCGTCCGCGCGGTGCAAACCGGCATCATCTGAGCGCCCTCATGAGAGCGATGACGCGGCTGCATCTCCAGCCGGAGGCTACCTCCCGGCTCGCCATTTGGGCGCGGCGCGTGGCGGCGTTCGCCTTTATCGCCACCTGCCTTGCGGTCATCATTGTGCGCTCCGACCTGCTCGAGATCCGGCCTGCGCTTGCGACCTTCGGCGGCGCCCTCGGCATGGCGGCGGTTGCGCTGTTCCTCGCCTTTGCCGCGCTTGTCGTCATCTGGAGGGAAGGTTTGGCCGGCATAGGCGCTGCGTTGGCGGCGGTCGCGGTCTCGCTCGTGCTGCTGGCCTACCCGGCTTATTTCGCGCTCAAGGCCTATCGGCTGCCCTGGCTCTACGACATCACCACCGATCCGATCGATCCGCCACGCTACGAGGCGCTGGCGCGGCTGCGCGCGCGCGAGGCCAATCCAACCACCTATCCCGGACTCTATGCCGCCGACCAGCAGCGGGCCGCCTATCCCGACGTCGGTCCCCTCGGGACCAATGTGACTCCGGAGGTCGCCTACGACGCCGCGCTCGCGGTGGTCAACAGGCGTAGATGGCGCATCGTCGACGCGCGCTCCCCACAAGCCGGACGTCGCGAGGGGCGCATCGAAGCCGTCGCGCGCACGCCTATCATGGGATTTCGCGACGACGTCGTGATCCGCGTGCGCGCCGAGGCCGACGGCACGCGCATCGACGCGCGCTCCTCCTCGCGTTACGGCGCGTTCGATTTCGGCACCAACGCCGCGCGTGTCCGCGGTCTGATGAACGACATCGAAGACACGCTTCGGGCGCAAAAGCCGGAGCGGCCATCTGCACCGCCCACGTTCGGAAAAAAGAAGACCCCAATCGTCAAGAAAGACCGCAGCAAAGCCGATAGTCAGCGCAAGCGGTAGCGACCCTCGATCGAGGGCTCTCCGTCGGTCGCAACGCGTCCGCGCGCGACCAAATCCTCGAGATGCGCGAAAACCGACAGCCCCGCCGCCTTCACGAGCCGCGGGTCGAGTCCGACATAGATGGCACGCACGAGGGTGGGGATATCGGCTTCGCCCTCGGTGAGCCGGCGCAGGACCGCGGTCTCACGGCGTTCGCGGTGACGAATGTAGTGTTGCACGAATTGCGGCGCCTCGCGCACGGCGCCGCCGTGGCCCGGCAGGTAGAGGGGCTCCGACCGCCGCGCGAGCTTTTGCAGCGAGGCCATGTAATCGCTCATCGCCCCGTCCGGCGGCGCCACCACCGGCGTCGACCAGGCCATGACGTGATCGCCCGAGAACAAGAGATCGGCCTCCTTGAAGGCGAAGGCCATGTGGTTGGCGGTATGGCCGGGGGTGGCCACCGCCTCGATCGTCCAGCCCGCGCCAGCAATGACCTCACCGTCGGCGAGCGTGCGGTCGGGGCGGAATTCCGTGTCGTTGCTGGCGTCGAGCCGCGGCGCCTCGCCGATATTGAGCGGACGCGCGGGGCGATGGGCTCCTTCGGCGAGAACGACGGCGCCGGTCGCGGCCTTGAGCCGCGGCACCGCGGGGGAATGATCGCGATGGGTGTGGGTGACGAAAATGTGGGTGACGGTTTCCCCGCGAACGGCCTCGAGAAGCGCGGCGACATGCGTGGCATCGAGCGGCCCGGGATCGATGACGGCGACCTTTCCGCGGCCGACGATATAGGAGACGGTCCCCTTGAACGTGAATGGCCCGGGATTGTTCGCAAGGATGCGCCGCACACCGGGCATCACCTCTTCCACCGTTTCCGGCGCGAGGTCGAACTTTTTGTCGAACGGAATGTCGGCGCTCATGCGCAGGAGCCGCAAGTGCCGCCCGGCGCCGACACACTGGCCGGCGCGAGCCGCAGCCGCACGCTACGGCTCGGCCGCGTCCTTAGCCGAGCTTGCGCCCGATGATGTCTTCGCAGCGCACGTCGCCGGCCTCCTCGCCCAGATAGAGCGCACCGGACATGGCGGCACGCATCCGGTTCGACGGCGCTCCCGCCGTTCCCCAACGGTCCGGCAGGGGCATCATCTTCTGCCAATAGTCCGGACCCTGCGGAACGTGGGTTGCGTCATCGAGCTGATCGAGCTCGGTCGTGTATTCCGCGACGAAGCCATTGGGCTCGATGAAATAGGTGAACACATTGCTGCCGGGCCCATGCCGGCCGACGCCCCATTCGATGTCAAACCCGTTCTGCTTGACCCGGCCGGTGCCGCGCATCAAGCCGTCGATGTTCGGCACCTCGTAAGCGACGTGATTGAGCGAGGGGCCGTTGTTGCGGAAGATCGCGACGCTGTGATGATCCGCACTGCAGCGCAAGAACTCCATCATGTGCGTGCTGTCGGAGAGCTTGAAGCCGAGCACGTCCATGAAAAACGGAACCTGATCGTCGGTGCGTGCGCTGTTGAGGACGACGTGACTGATCTTGGTCGGCCGTGACCGGTCCAGAACGGCGCTCGGATGCTGCACCAGATCGGACGATATGCTCATGGGCAGCCCGTCGGGCGTGCGAAAGCGAAAGCCGTAGCCGCCGCCGGCGCCGCGATCGAGCGGGGCCGGCACGCGCTCGATGTCAACGCCATAACTCTTCGCCTTGGCGCAAAGCGCATCGACCGCGGCGCGGTCATTGGCGGCGAAATGCACGCCGAGGAGGGCCGGCTTCGGCCGCTCCCGGATGGTCAGCACGTGGTGCTCGCCGCCGGTGGCGCGGAAATACATGCAGTCGGCCTCGGCGCAAACCTCTTCGAGCGCCCACACCTTGGTGTAGAACTCCGCCGATTGATGGAGATCGCGAACACCGAGCTCGACGCTGCGAACCCCTGTAACTCTGCTGTTTGTCATGGGTAGTGACCTCTTGCCATCGCTTGGCCCGCGAATTTCGCACAGTCCAATGCAAAGGGCTAGGGCCGTTTCAGAGGGAGCAGACCGAGTATGCCGATCAGAGCCGCGCGAGCGCGGGCATGACTTCGCGCGCGAACAGCGCCAACGAGCGCAGCGCCTCATCGAGCGTCATCGTGGCCATGAACAGGTAGGTGAGCAGGTAATTCACGCCGAGCTCGCGCACCTGGCGCTCGATCTCCTCGCGCACGCGCGCGGGCGTCCCGGAAATCACCGACCCGTCCGCCACGCAGTCCTCGAAAGTCGCGCCGCGCGGCACGTTGATCCGCGCGGCCGGGCCGGTGACACCGTGCTTGTCGCGCAGCCAATTCAAATGCGCGAGATGAAGCTCCATC